>JABDHA010000003.1 GCA_013285705.1 Acidobacteriota bacterium | reverse complement strand
CTGGACGCGAAAGGCGACCACGCCGCCGCCATCATCGAGTACCGGAAGGCGCTGGCCCTGAAGCCACACGAGACTGTCTACCGCTACGCCCTCGGTCGGATGCTGGCCGACAAAGGCGACTACTACGGTGCCATTGCCGAGTACAGGAAGGCGTTGGCTCGTGAGCCCGACAATGCCGCGGTCCACTACAGCCTCGCCCAGGCGCTTGTACGCACGGATAAAAAGCAGGAAGCTGCGCGAGAATTTCAGTCGGCAAACCGCCTCGACCCCAACTATAAGCCGCAAAAAAACTAGACCAGATTCAGAATTGCTATGCCCACTCTTTTGGCAGTCTGTGATCTTCCTGAATTCGTATCGCCGAGTCTGTCACTCATTTCACTGAACCCAAGAGGAGATCCGGTGTATGAGCGGCAAGCGACATCACATTCGAGGGTCACATGCGCGTAGTGCATTCGCAGGAAGGAGCAGAGCACGGCAAGGCCGTAGAAGACCGCTGCGATGAACGCCCCTTGAAGCAGGTGTTCACAGCGCTGTTTACATCTGACGAGACCAGGCCAACGCGCTCATCGACCTAGGGTTGAGCGGCATTCCGAGGATTGGTCCCCGAAAACAGCTCTTCTAAAGCTAATAATCTCCTCTTCGTCAGACTCAGAGTGAATACTGTCGATTCTTGAATGGATTCCTCTAGGCAGACGCTACCACCGTGTTCTTCAGCGATTCGACGAGCCAAGGTGAGCCCCAGGCCTGTTCCGTTGGGTTTTCCTGCGGTCACGAACGGATCGAACAACGTCCTCCGGACAGAGGCAGGTATACCGGGACCATTATCCAGAATTGTGATGTAGATCCGTTCATCGCCTTCCGTAAGATGGACCTGCACCTCTGGCACGTCAGTTGAGCGTGTCGCAGCCTGGCAGGCATTGAGCAGCAAGTTATATATGGCACTTTCAAGATTCCGCGCATCGATGTCTGCCTCCGCTGGCGGTAACTTGCCGACTGTGATGGGCACGTTCCGCCCTTCTGGATGGAACTTCACTGCCGCAACAGCTCTCTCGACGACTAGGGAAACGCGCTCATGGACAGGCGGGTTTATCCGTCCGCTACTACCGAATTGCATTAGTGAATCAAGGCGTTCCGTCATCGCCAGCACTGCTTCTTGAATTTCGAGCACCAGATCAGCCCTCTCACTCGCACACAGATCGTGGCGCTCGAGGAACTCGGCATTTGCATAGATTGCCGAGAGCGAGTGGCGCATATCGTGGGATATCGAGCAGGCCATGATGCCGATTACCGACATCCTCTCTGCCTCTATCAGTTCATTCTGTACACGCCGCTGCGATTCGTTTCGTAGATTCAGACCAACGCCCTTATCAAACATGAGGATATTGCCGCGGTCTGAAATTTCTGTTTCCCTACGGTGTGCTCCCACTGTTCCTCCTTCTGATCTGGTCGCGCGCGGCAAGTTGCCTTGAAGCAATCAGCGGTGGTGAAGACTGGTCCTTTGCTTGCGGCTCTCGTTTTCATGCAGGGATGCAGCCATTGTTTCTCCCTGATGGACCGCGCTCGGAATCCCGCAACGATTCTTAATCACTGTGAGTTGGAGTACGTGGCAAGGTAAATCCAATAACGATCAATTTTGAGTCAATTGACAGGTCAATGGGGTCCGTCAAGCGGCAATCTATTGATTAGAAAGCTGTTATTGACGGTGATACAATGGCCGCATTCTGCGGCAAACTGAGCCCTTTGGGGCCGGACTAGCTCGCATTCTGGGACCCCGATACATGAAAGCCAGTCAACGAGCCAATCTGAGGCTCGGAGCATTCGAACTAGATTTGAAGTCCGGAGAGCTGCGCCCGCTCGAACCTGGACCTGAACGTCGAACTATCATCCTTCAGGAGCAGCCGTTTCGCGTACTGCAAATGCTGATCGAGCGGGCCGGGGAAATCGCTACTCGCGAGGATCTCAAAAAGAAGCTCTGGCCGAACGACACCATTGTCGATTTTGACCACAGTATTAATGTGGCAATCGGAACCCTCCGCCGAGTGCTCGGCGACTCAGCTGCCCAGCCCATCTACATCGAGACCGTGGCAAGGCGAGGCTACCGGCTTTTGGTCCCGACGAGTCGGGTGGAATCCGACGCCGACCAACCGCAGTCTGAGACCAAAGACTCTTCGGCTGTCAAAGGATCGCAAACGGAGCAACTGGCTGGCGCCCTCCTCGGCAAGAAGGTCTCGCACTACCGCGTACTGGAGATCATCGGTGGCGGTGGCATGGGAATGGTGTACAAGGCCGAAGACTTGAAACTGGGGCGCCGCGTGGCTCTTAAGTTTTTGCCCGACGAACTCGCCGAAGATCCCGTTTCTCTGCTTCGTTTCGAGCGGGAGGCGCAGACGGCATCTTCGCTGAACCACGCCAACATCTGCACCATCTTTGAGATCGAAGAATACGAAGGCAAGCCTTTCATCGTCATGGAGTTGCTGGACGGCCAGACCTTGCGGGACCGCCTGCTCGCTCTCGGTCCCGAAACGCTGCCCCAGGATGATTTAGCGGATATTGCAGTTCAGATCTGCGACGGTCTCGAAGCTGCCCACACCCATGGGATTATCCATCGCGATATCAAGCCCGCTAATATTTTCCTTACGAAGTCCGGGCCGGTAAAGATACTGGACTTCGGACTTGCCAAGTTGATCGAGATCGAGGAATCGGTCGAACGCGAGCCGGAACGGACACGCTTGTCCGCCGATTCCACAACAGAGTCGCGGTCCGCGGAAGCCAGGATCAACCTCACCCGCACTGGCATGCACACAGGAACGGCCGGCTATATGTCCCCGGAGCAGTCTCGAAGAGAGAAACTAGACGCCCGCACCGACCTCTTCTCCCTCGGGGCTGTCCTCTATGAAATGGCGACCGGCCAGCGAGCCTTTGCAGGCGACGACGCAACGACTGTACGCGAGGCCGTCCTCCATCAGTTCCCTGTTCCCGTTCGCTTGCTCAACCTCCGAATTTCACAGCGCCTCGAAGCTGTCATTACCAAAGGGATTCAGAAAGACTGCGAGGGCCGGTATCAGTCCGCAGCCGATATGCGGGCGGATCTTGAGCGCGTAAGCGGCGTAGCGCAATCGCGTTTTCGTCCTGGCCGCAAATCGCTGGCATTTGCCACGCTGCTTCTCATCGCCGCTTGCGCAGGGGGAAGCTATTGGCACTACCGCAATCGAGAGAAGCTCTCTGCGAACGACACCATCGTCCTTGCCGACGTGACAAATCAAACCAGCGATCCAGTGCTAGATGATGCTATTAACTTCGCCCTGCGGATCGAACTGGCGCAGACACCTTTTCTTCGGGTTCTCGATGAAGAAAAAGTCCGGGGATACATGAAGGACTTGAACCAGCCAATCGACGGTAGAATTACGCTGGACATCGCTCGCCAGGTCTGTGCCAAAACCAGCAGCAAAGCGATGGTTACCAGTGCGATCGCCGACAATGGGAACGGCTATCGAATCATGATGAAAGCGATCGACTGTGCGAACGGCAAGACGGTCGCTCAGTCCGCGCAAAACGTCACTTACAGGAAGAACCTCGTGCACGAACTCGGCGTCGCGGGCTCTGAGCTTCGCGGTGAGATGGGCGAACCCGCGTCTTCAGTGAAGAAGTACAACCAGCCGCTGGAGGAAGTAACGTCATTCTCACCCGAAGCTATCCAACTCCTCGCCCAGGGTTTCCGTCAGCAACTGTCCAACGCCCCCACTCCAGCTCTCGCTATCTCTTTACTCTCTTTCTATAAGCGCGCTGTCGACCTCGATCCCTCCTTCGCTCTGGCATGGGCAAGTCTCGGGAACATATACCAGCTGCGAGCGCAGTTCAACCTGCGCATGGAAGCGGAAGCGAAGGCCTATGAACTGCGTAACCGGTTGATCCCACAGCTCCGGTATCTTATCGTCACTCTGTATCTTCAGACTGGGGGAGATCTGGAGAAAGCATACCCTGTCTATGAAGAATGGGTGCGAAATTTCCCCCTGGATGGGGTGGCCCACCATAACTTTGGCGACGCTCTGGTATACCTCGGACAGTTCGACCGTGCAGCGGATGAATATCGGGAGGCGCTCCGTCTCTCTCCAACAATGACGAGCTACGACCGCCTGATGTACTCAACCTTGTTTGCGGGCCGGTTGGCCGAGGCAAAGGCGGTCTTCGAGGAGGCGCAATCTCATAAGCTGGATTCAATTGAGATGCACTTCAATGCCCAGTTGCTGGCTTTTCTACAGCACGACGAAACGGGTATGCAGACACAACTGACCTGGGCCAGGGGCAATTCAGAAGCTGAGGCAGCCATCCTACAGGGCATCGGGATAGAGAAGGCCTATCACGGTCAGTTTAGGGAATCGCAGATGATTTTGCACAAGGCAGAAGAACGCATTCAAAATATGGCCGAACGGGTAAAAGGCTCCTCTTATTATCTTGATGTTGCCAGGCAGGAGGCCGAGAGCGGCAGCCTCGGGGACGCACAGCATCTTCTAGCGAGTTTGAGAGAGGGAGATCCCAGACTCGTCCGGTATTCAGAGGACGTTGCCTTACTGGATGCTCGGGCCGGATATGTGAAGCAGGCGCAGAAGATCGCCTTTTCGATCAACCGCAATTTACCGGTGGACACGCTGGTACAGAACTACACACTCCCGACGATTTATGCTGCAATCAAACTTCGCCAGAATGATCCTGCAGGGGCAATCACCATTCTGCAGCCGGCTCTACAGTACGATCTAGCCTACCCTCCATCAGGTTTCAACAGCCTTTATCCTGCTTACCTTCGCGGACTCGCCTACCTGCGAATGGGCGACGGACGTCTGGCGGCTCCGGAGTTCCAGAAGCTCATCGATCATCCTGCGATCGTCGGAAGAAACGACATTGGAGCACTGTCGTATTTGCAACTGGGACGTGCACAAACGATGACCGGCGATAAGGCAGCTGCGCGAAATTCCTACGAAATCTTTCTGACGCTTTGGAAGGATGCGGATTCAGATATTCCAGCCCTCAAGCAAGCCAAAGCGGAGTATGCAAAGCTTCAATGATCTTCCAACGGCCTCTCTTGCTGTCTATCAATAAGAATGCTGTTCAGCGGCACAAACAGCCGGCACGCAACGAACGAGACGGCTTCCCCATACCCTCTGCGCATGCGCCCTTGGCGGTGTTTAGGCGCTGGAAATAAATTAAGTTATCAAGTTAGATATTGAGTTCACTAGGGAACATTTCAAGAAACGGAACGCCCCTTACGCTAAGGTGAATTCAGTTCGCTGCCCCATCGCCGTTCGTGACTTCGCGCATCTTGAACTGCGTGATCAGCTGGCAAAGGTGCTGATACCCCTGTTGCGACTCGCAGAGCAGCTGGAAGCGCGCGGATTCACTTTTATGCTGGTCCGGCCCAAGCCGGTATGGCGAACGGCCAAGAGTACCTTGCGAAGTCTTCCACGGTGTGGATGTAACTGAGAATCGGTGCTGGGAGCGTAGTTCCGACGCTGGAGTTCGTCCAGCATCATCTGACGGAGTCGGGTCACGTCCTTGTGGCCCAAATGCTATACCGGCCACAAGACTACTCGGAGGCCCACGCCGCAGCGTACGCCGCGCAACGGCTTAGTTCACACGCCCCTAGTCTTCACTGATTTCCAGTGTGGCACTTTCCACTTGGCCGAATAGTCGGCATCTCGGACACTTGGGGAGCCATGGAACTACGTCGCAAGCACCTCAACGGATAGTCGGTTTTACGTCCAGGCGGATTGGATTTGTAAACACATGCCGACTTCTGGGTGGTAATCGGCTTCGGTGAGTGCCTTGGGGATGATGAGCACTCTGATCTGCCTCGGTGAAGTGAATCCTATCCCTGTCTTCTGGGGCTGAAGGATCGCTCCCTTATTCGTGCCAGATCAAACTAATTGTACTAGATTTCGTGTAAATAGTTTGTTATCCCAAGCCGACCCTTGCTGCCAGCGCCGAAAGTGGGCGTGCACGACGCTGGCGCTCCCGTATTCCTTGGCTAGAGCCTTCCACAGTCAACCGGTGCGAAGCACATAAACAATCGCCGAAACAATCTGCCGCGCCGGCTCGGCTTGCGGCACCCTCCGGCCTTACGCTGATACTTCTGGCCGCGCGTGCTGATCCCTCGCGTCTGCGCGGATTTCGAACGCGAACTTCGAGCCGGTATCGGAGCATAAAATTGACCGGTCAACCGTTCTTGACCACGACTCGCTGCAACCCCTCAAACCAGGAGTGTCACTGTGAAGCAGATTTCTGACCAACAGAGCAACAACGTCGTCAAGCCGTTGTCCCCAGGGCGCCGCACCTTCGTCAAAGGCATCGCTGCCATGGGAGCCGGAGTCGCCGCTTTCCCTCTCTTGACCACCACCGCTGAGGCGAAAGCTCTGGTCGTCGATAGCCGATTCCCTTCAGAATCCAGCGGAGCCGTCGGCGCGCTGCAAGTTCCCCTGACCTTCCAGGGCGACAAGATCGACTGGCACGGATTCGACCGTTACGACTTCGTGATGGATATGCAGAACCAGGCGATCACCCCTTTCAAGGCGCCTGCAGGCGAAGAGTCCGGCAGTCTTGGAAACTCGGCCCCAGGACAGTTGCGTTGTGTCGTGGTTGTGCCCAAACAATCGGCTCCCGGCAACCCCTGGTCCTGGCGCGGCGTTTACTGGAATCACCAGCCCCAGGCCGAAGTCGAACTGCTCAAACGTGGCTTTCATGTCGCCTACATCTCTGTCGACCCAAAGCCAAGGGCAGCAATGGAATTGGCGATGGATGAGCGCATGGATGAGCTCGGCATGTCCCCAAGAGCATTATCCGAGTGGGATGCCTGGTATGCCTTCCTCACCAACCAGTACGGATTGTCGAAGAAACCCGTCTTCGTCGGCATGAGCAGGGGCGGGATATTCGAATATAGCTGGTGCACCGCCAATCCCAGCAAGGTCTCTGGCATCTATGCCGACAATCCCGCCATGGAACGCCCGGCGTTTCAAAGGCTGCGCACCCTGGCGCGCGCAGACGTGCCTATTCTTCAAGTCTGCGGCACCCTCGATCCGCTCCTCGGCACCTATGCCTCCGCCATCGAGGCCATCTATCAGCAGTTTGGCGGCCGCGTCTCCATGATGATCAAGGAAGGCTACGCCCATCATCCGCATAGCCTCCGCAACCCCAAGCCGATTGCGGACTTTATCGAACAGAGCGTACAGGCGGTCAGGGTCCCTGCGCCGGCCTTCGTCGGCGACAACTTCGTCAGAACCGCCTACTACAGCGTGGAAAGTTTTTACCGAGATTACCCCGATGAAGACACCTACATCACCTGCCGCGGTCCCTTGTTTTCTCCCTGCTACGACCGCTACGAATTCAGCGTGCGCGGCACGCCGACGTCCACTGCGGTGATTGTGCCAAGCACCGCCGCGGCAGGCATACCCTGGGTGTACCGAGCGGGTTTTGTGTTTCGTGACGCGAAGGTCGATCAAGAGCTGCTGGCCAGGGGTTTTCACATCGTCACCGCTCCGGTAACCACCAACGCCGACGGTCCGCTGGTAAAGGATTGGGACCTGGCCTACGAATACATGATCGGCCACGGCTTTTCGAAGAAGCCGGTGATCGAAGGCGCGGGCGGCGGTGCCGGCGAAATGTACGCCTGGGCCATCGAAAATCCTGACAAAGTCTCCTGTGTCTACGCTGAGAATCCGCACATGCGCAGCGCCCTCGCGAAATCCCAGCCGCTCGACAATCTCGCCCCTTTGGCCAAAGCCAACGTGCCGCTTCTCCACGTTTGCGGCACCCTCGACCCGTGGTTCGAGGACAATACGCTCGAGGTTGAAAAGCGATACAAACAGCTCGGTGGCAAAATCCAGGTCATCTTCAAAAAGGGCGTGGGACATACTCCACTCGCACCAGACGATCCGGCCCCGGTTGTGGACTTTATCGTCCGCGCAGCCATGCAATCGTGACTTCAGCGAGCCATCGCCTGAGAGTCAGTCAAATCCCAAACGCAGGTCAGAATTCTGCGCACCTCGTCTTCAAGCGCGTCTCCAATGCCGAGACGTGCTGCCGCACAGAGCACGCGGCTGCGCGAATACGCCCATGCCTTTTCGACGAGTGCCGTATTCGCGGTGATGATGTAATCATCGCGGACAAGCCCTGCATGGCGGGAAAATCTGATCACTACCCGAAAACGCACTAGCGTTTACTGATTTCCGGCGTGTGACTTTCCACTTGGATGAAAAGTCGGCTAATCGGACACTTGGCGGCCAACGGGCTATGTGGGAGGCACACATTATAAAAAGGCGCCTTTGGAGTAGGGTTGTCCGGTTAGCTGGGATGAGAGGGTCAATCCACGATCACGGGATGGCGATAAACTACCGGTGAGAAATCCGAGTCGCCTTGTTCCGTTGAAATTGGAGGAGGGCCAATGAAAAAGGCGAAAGCTACCACATCCCTTCCCGACGACGAGGCCGGGCCTCTAGCGAAGAACGTGGACGCGAACTGCCATATTTCGAAATCAACTCGAACCTGCAATTAGACGATAGATCTGAGTTCCATATCTTTTCACGATGCCCATCCCGATTCCCGGCACAGCTAACAACTCTGCATCGCTTCGAGGACAGGTCGCAGCGATACCACGCAGCGCCCGATCGCCAAAGACCCGAAATGCCGGAATCTTTCTGTGCTTCGCCTCGTTCAGTCGCCATGCGCGCAAAGCCTGTTCAATACGAACCTGCGGCTCCCGCTCGGACACAGCTGCTCCTGTTCTTGCCTGCCCAGATTGCGTTCGAGCTGTAGCTCCCGAAGCTGCCTTGGACTTACTTGAGTTCTTCTTTCCTTTGCGCTTGGGAACAGGCCGTGCAGCATCCTTCATGACGAAGAGTACCGGAACGGACTCATCGACGACTCGTCCCGCTGGAGAAAGTCTGACGGTGCGATAGGGAATCTGTTTGCCTTGTTTCTCGAACACAGCATCTGCAAACGTGAGGAGTTCTGCCCGGGCCATGGCTCCCAAGACTTCTTCGAAGTTGTCTCGGCTGATCTCGTTTCCTGGATAAAGCTCGGCGTACAGCTTGCCGGTCGATTTGGAAAGGACGGATCGCATGCCGCGCAACACTCGATAGAGAGCTGTTCGCTCCTCTTCCGTAGCCGTTCGGAATCTCTGGGCAATGCACCTGGCCGGAGCACAGAAATCGCACACACCACAAGCCGTAGCGCTATCTGACGTATCGCCAAAGTGACGCACAAGGGACGTCATGCGGCATTGATTGCTCTCCGCAAAGCGAATCATCTGATCGATCTGCGCCCGTTTTTGATCACCCTGTTGCATGTAAGACGAGCGCCATAGTGCGTCGCCCTGGCTTACATTCTCCGCGAAGTCGAGCACTGCACCTTTGTGAATCCACAGTTTCTCGAGTGCTTTATCAAACAGATCTGCCTCCATCGCCAAGGCCTTACGAAGCACCTCCTTAGGTTGGGGTTCTGTATGAAGTCTTGCGAACATTCGGTCTAGTAGCGCAACATCCGGGTAATCTCGACTGAAAAAGAAGTCATGAGTATGACGGTCTCCATACGAATGCATGAGGATCGCGCGACTCTGCTTTCCGTCGCGCCCGGCGCGGCCAATCTCCTGGTAATAGCCTTCCAGACTGCCTGGCAGGGCGGTATGAACTACGGTGCGAACATCCGGCTTATCGATCCCCATGCCGAACGCTATCGTTGCCACCATGACGTCCAGCTTGCCCGCCATGAATTCTTCCTGCACTCGTCGTCGTCGCTCGGCATCCAGCCCCGCATGGTAGGTGGCTACACCAAATTCTGCAGCAAAATCTTCTGCCAGGCTGTCCGCCTGCTTGCGCGTCGGGGCATACACGATGGCTGGCCGGTGCTTCTCCTCAAGCAAGATCTCCCGAGCCAGTTGAGGCCGTTGTGAAGGCAAGGCTTCTACGATCTCGATTGCTATGTTTTCGCGGCGGAAACCATGGATGAAGTGCGTGGGCGCAGTCAAACCTAGCTGAGTGGCGATGTCATTTTGAACCAGTGGTGTCGCCGTGGCCGTGAGTGCCAGTATCGGAGCAGGACGAAGACCCGGTAAATGCTGGCTAAGCATCCGATAGTCCGGTCGAAAATCGTGGCCCCACTGCGAGATACAGTGCGCCTCATCGATGGCGATCAGCGAGGGTTTTCGCTTCGCGAGCATTTCGGGGAAGCCGGCCACTCGAAGCCGTTCTGGGGCAATGAAGAGGAACTGTAGTTTGCCCCCCAAGTAGTCGGAACAGACGCGGCGGGAAGTTTCACGATCGCGACCTGAATGAATGCACTCAACAGCGAACCCCTGCTGCTTCAGCTTCAGCACCTGATCGTCCATCAGAGCGATGAGTGGACTGATCACGAGGGTCGTCCCGCCTCGTGCCAGTCCCGGCAACTGGTAACAGAGTGACTTGCCTGAGCCGGTCGGCATGACAAGCAGCGCATCTTTTCCCGCCGTCACTGCCTCACAGACGTCTTCCTGATTGGGCCTGAACGCAGAGAAGCCGAATGCGTTTTGCAATAGCTCGGTGAGACTCGCGCCGTTGGGAATTATCTTTGGGCTTGGTAAAGCAGGTGAATCGGAGACCTTCGGGGTGGAAGGAACTACCGACGCTGGTTGAACGGGCGAAGTCTGACCAACTTTTCCGACGACAGAACGCACGTATTGACTGATGCTATCCAGGAATGGCTCCAGCTGGCATTCACCATGTTGGATCTTCTTGAGAAAGGCCTCCCACTGGCCGGTCATCGCAGGACTCTTAACCTCGGGATGAACCACTTCAATGAGATGGATCCCCTTTCCCGTCGCCTCCAGGCTCTTGCCCGTACGAACGATATAGCCGCGTTTCAATAGCACTTCGATCGTGGCCGCACGTGTGGCAGGCGTACCGAGGCCCGTCTCTTTCATCGCGTCGGACAGTTCCCTCTCGTCCAGGCTTTGGCCTGCTGTCTGCATCGCCGTCAAGAGCGTGCCCTCCGTGAAGCGCTTCGGGGGCCTGGTCTTCTTTTTCCGGGCTTCGATATCTACGATGTCCTGGAGTTGTCCCTGCGCAAGATCCACCGGCAGGATCTGCTCCGGAGTTTTCTCCTCGGCACTGCCCTTCATCTCTCGCTTCCGTCCTTCCGCCCCAATGTCCAGGACCTTCCAACCCATCTGCTGCACGACGGTGCCGGCGGTTCGGTAACGGTCGACGAATTCTTCATGCGTGATGGTGGTAATCACGGTCGTGACGGCCTGAAGGTAATCATCATGCCACATCATGAGGAAGCGGCGGCAGATTAGGCCGTAGATCTTGCGTTCCTTTTCGGTGAGCTGGGCCTTCTCGGGGGAAACCGCAGTCGGAATGATGGCGTGGTGGTCACTGACCTTACTGTCGTCGACATACCGCTTTCCCAGAGGCCGCTTCCCTGTTCCAGCAGCCAGTTGCGTCTCATAGCTTTTCGAAACTGCGGCAACAATGCCTGAAGCTGTAGAGGCAACATCAGCAGAAAGATGACGACTGTCTGTCCTGGGATAGCTGATCAGTTTGTGCCGTTCATAGAGAGTCTGCGCCGTGTCGAGGGTCTCTTGGGCGCTAAAGCCGTATAGGCGATTGGCATGCCGCTGCAGTTCTGTAAGATCGTATAGCAGGGGCGGTTGCATCCGTTGCGTCTCAGATGAAAGTGACTCGATGACGGCTTCGCCCGCACGAGCCCGAAGAAGGATCTTGTTGGCCTCCTGGCCATCGGCAGGCAATCGAGAGATGTTCGCCTGGGCGTCTTTGTCCTTGTTCGATTCTGTATGCGTACGGAACCATGTCCCCTCGTATGTTTCCTGGTTCGGATTTTCCCGTCTCTGGAAAGTCGCGACGACCTCGATGTAGTCTTCGGGGACGAAGCGCTGGAGAGTGAGTTCGCGATCGACAATCATGGCCAGGGTCGGCGTCTGCACCCGGCCGACGGAAAGCTCCTCACTGTAGACGATCGAATAGGCACGCGACAGATTCATGCCAACAAGCCAATCGGCTCGGCTTCGTCCGCTGGCGGCGTCGGCCAATCGATCATAGTCACTGCCTGGACGAAGCTTGTCGAACCCCTTGCGGATGGCATCCGGGGTCAATGAGGAAATCCAAAGCCGGCTTACCGGCTTGTTGCTCCCAGCCGCCTCGTAGATGTAGCGGAAGATCAGTTCCCCTTCCCGCCCGGCATCCGTTGCACACACGATCCGCGACACCCGTGGGGACGTCAGGATCTTTCGCACTACTTCGAACTGATTTTTCGTTCGCTCGTAGACAACCAGAGGCCATTGCGCGGGCAAGATCGGCAATCGATCGAAGCGCCATTGCCGCCATTCAGGATTGATCTCGTGCGGTTGTGCCAAAGAAACCAGATGTCCAATCGCCCATGTGACAACATGGCCGTTTCCTTGGAGGTAGCCTTCGCCCCGCTTGTCGGCTCCGAGGACACGTGCAATGTCTCGTGCGACAGAAGGCTTTTCGGCAAGGACCGCGATGGTACTGGATTCGATGGCTTTCATCCGTAGTTCAGTCTACCGAGTTCCAGCGCTGTACAGAGGTGGCAGGAGCGATGCACTTCCGCCAGACAACACCGGCATGACGCTCACTTTCGACCGCAAAGTTGACTTGTCCGAGAAGCCGGTTATACGGCAACGTGCCAGAGGCATAGCCGATCCGACCGGGCTCACTGAGTGCTTTGTCCCGTGGGTGTTGAAAAAGTCGACGTCGGTTCTGGCGTTCTAAGATGGAGACCGCGCGAAAATGACTCGGGCAGTGTTGCTGCCGGTGTTCAGGCAGTCACAAGTGTTGGGGATATCGTTGGTGCTCTCAGGAATCGGACCAGTCGTTTGATGTTCTGGGCAGTGGGCGGCCCAGGAAGAACTGTTCCTGTACGAACTTCAACCTGCGCAGACGCAGGCGGTGAAGGCCGATGCGGTTCTTCAGTTCTGCGAACAGAGCCTCGACCTTCTTCCGTTGTCGCTGTGCATGCTCAAACTCCGGCGTGTTCCATAGATCTCTCGCCCGCTGTCGAGCTGCTTCGTTCATGTGGATGGCAAGGAACCGAAATGCTCCTCTGTCTGCAGATACGGCTTAATGACGACTTGTCCTTGAACGAAGTTGCGGCTCGCTTACGCCTCTCTTTGCCTGCCACCAAGACCCGCTTGTTGAGAGCCAAACGACGTGTCATCGCTTCAACTGCCGCCCGTCTACTGCCTGCCGTTCGTGCAGGCGGCAAGAACGAAGGGTCGCACTGGTTCAGTCGCCTGAGACGATCAGTGTTCAATCGGCTATTCGGTAGCGTGCCTTGTCGTGAGTGTTCGAGAAAATCGCAACAATTACCTAGAGAAAATAACAGGTGCAACCCTGCATATTTTCGGATCACAGCTGCATGGTGTGGATTCGATAATTTCTCTGCGCTATCCCTCTGTAAGAGGAAACATCGGCAATACCTCAGAGTGATGAGTCTTGCGCATCCGCAACTCTGGACATGACCGCTGGCCAACAGTCCCGAGATTGACCTAAGACGGCCCCAACCAACAAATATTGGAGAATCGTATGCCAAAGAATTTGTTCGACGACCTTGCGTCTGCGTCCCCGAACCGTGAGCGTTTTATGAAAAACATGGATGCCGCCAGCGCCGCAATGGGCGGCGGGTCACCCATGAGTGCAACGGAGGCAATCACAGAAACAGATATCCTCAACTTCGCTCTCAACCTCGAGTATCTTGAAGCAGAATTTTATACCTATGCCATAGAAGGTAAATCGATTACCGGCTTCGGTATCGGTATCGACGGTAAGGCAACCGGTGGGAATCCGACCTCTGGTGGTGAGACCGCAGGAGGTTCGAAGGTGGTCTTCGACAATAACGAAGTCTTCAGCCGGGACATCGCCGCTGAGATCGGGTCGGACGAGCGAGCTCATGTCATTCTGCTCAGAAGTGCGCTTGGGAATGCCGCCGTCGCAAAACCGAATATCAATCTAAATGCTTTGGGAATCGGATTTGGCAGTCAAGCGGACTTTCTGACGGTGGCACGAATTCTCGAGGATATTGGGGTAACCGCTTATACAGGCGCAGCCGGCATGCTCACAACACCCGGCGTGATCACTACGGCGGCTCGCCTCCTGGCCGCGGAAGCTGAACATGCGGGAAGCATTCACACGCAGGTAGCAAAGTTGAACATACATTCTTCGGCCGTCGACGGCGCCGATCTCATTCCACCTCCTAGTGGAAAAGTGACCCAATACCTCTCGATCAATCTCAGCAACGGCTTGGCCGCGACCCGAACTGCGGGACAGGTTTTGCATCTAGCCTTCGGGATGCAAGCTCACGCGCGACAAGGAGGATTCTTCCCAACGGGCCTTAATGGAAAGATCACGATGAGTGATGGCCCTGCAACCGAGTCGAATCTGGCGTAATCCTTGGTTGGCGAACGACATGAGATGAGCCTGCCTCGACCCGAGGCAGGCCATTTGTTCTTTCGCGGATGTAGCCCGGGATCAGCTGTCTGCAGAACGTCCCATTATCCTCGACCGTTCCCTCGCAACGGGTCTCTTAGAGGAGGCACGATGAACGGATTAACGAACAAGAGAGTTCTAATCACAGGGCATTGTCTCGCGACCGCGCGCCGATTCGCCTGCGAAGAGGCCAATGTTCTTGTCACCGATGTGGTAGCGGATGAAATATTGCTCGGGGTGCAACAGGAATTTCAAGAGAGGCATCCGGCGCGAGTCTTTGTCGAAAATCTCGATGTGACTAGAGAGGATGAAGTCGGCGATCAATTCGGCAGAGTGGAAAGTCTTCTGGGAGGCCTTGACGTGTTGATCAACAATGCAGGAACCAATCGCCAGAGTCCAACTCACGAATTCACTCTCAAGGATTTTGAAGAGGTAGTCGGTGTTAATCTCCGCGGAGCTTTTCTCTGTAGCCCGGCCGCATTGAACATCTCCTGCAATAGGACTCGGGCTTGATTCTTATGAATTCGTCTAATCACGAAATCGTGCCCAAGCCCAATTTCGTGGCATATTCCGTCAGCAAAGGAGGCCTAGGAAACCTCATGGCGTACCATTGCGCTCGAATATGCAGATCGTGGCCATCCGCGCCAACGCAGTAGCGCCGGGCGCTACGATTGCGCCGATCAATGCGTTGTGGAAAGACGATGCCGCGAAACGATCGATGTTTGAGAAATACATCCCCATTGGTCGTTCTGCCGAGTCCGGCTGGTTTTGTGTTTCTCGCCAGCGGCGATGCTAGGTACGTTTACCGGTCAGACCCTGTACGTAGATGGAGGTCTGACGTTGCATGCGGACTTCCGTATGAACTGGGCGTACTGAGGAGATTCAGATGATGAGCTGGTCGACGCTTGCGTGAGAGGTGTAGACGACGATGACATCCTGGACCCAAATTCTGGGGAACCGACATAGAACCAAATTGAACGCGGTTCCCGCCGCAACAAAAAATAATCGAGGAGACGAATGATGAAGATCGCAAAGCTAATCTTGTGCATGGTTTGGTTAGCCCCCACCTGGCTGTTCGCGCAGGAGATTAAGGTAACGCCACTGCTGTCGAAGGATCTCCCCGAGTTCCCGGGTAAAGAAGGCACAATGATCACGGTTGTATACCCGCCAGGCGGTTCTGAGCCCATACATCGCCATAATGCTCATGTGTTTGTCTATCTGCTGCAAGGGTCCGTGGTAATGCAGGTACGGGGTGGAAAGGAAATGACCCTAACTGCTGGTCAAACCTTCTATGAAAGCCCCAACGATATCCATGTGATCGGCCGTAACGCAAGTAAGACGGAACCTGCGAAGTTCATTGCGTTTTTTGTAAAGGACAAAGGCGCCCCGACACATATACCTGCAAAGTAAAGTTCCATCAGAACCCCTATCTGAATATCTCTAAGACTGGCCAACCGATACTTGAACTAGTCATCGTGGCAGTTTTAGAAGATCCGTAGTCATCAGATCACTGTGTGTGTACTGTGCAGGCAGCATAACTGTTTGGCCTGCACGAAGGCCAATTTTTGTTCCACATGCCGTTTGAATCAAGCGGAGTATTGCAAGATTGAAAGGCTAAGGTTGCAGCGAAAAGAGTCCGATGGGAATTGCGAGACCGAACTGTTTGTCATATCGTGCCGTTTGTGATGATCATGTCGCCGTGTATCGGGCCGGCCACAATAACAACGTTAAAAGGCTCGATAATGAGTGTCGAGTAGTGTAGATGATCAGCCTTTCTAGCTCAGTTAGGACTTTGGTAAAGGTTGAGACTTACAAGGTAGTTCCCCCCAACAGGGGAGCAATGAGAACTCGTGAAGGACCGACTGTGAACTTAAATGAATTAATAGAATCTGGCCACTTTCCTAAAAAATACGACCCAAGTCGGCGTATTCCCAACGACGTCGTCGACAAGCTTCTGAAGTTCATCTACTCCATCCCCACCTCAGTCAATGCACAAAGTACGCATTATCTGGTCGCATCAACTCCGGAATCGCGTTCGAGAATTGCGGACCACATGGGTGAAGGCTTTGACTTCAATGTCCCGAAGGTAAGGGACGCATCCCATATCATCGTGCTCGCCACTCGTGAAACGCTTTCAAACGAGTACCTCGATGAACTGCACGCCAAAGAGGTCGCCGATGGCAAATTTCCGACTGAGGCTTTAGCCGATCAATGGCAGGCCACAGTGCGGATGTGGATCGATCTGCACCGTTACGACGTAAAGGACCTGCAGCATTGGATGGAAAAACAAACCTATCTCGCGCTTGGCATGAGCTTGATGGCTGCAGAAGAGTTGGGGATCAACGCGAGTCCCCTTGAAGGCTTCAACTCACGAATACTCGATGCCGAACTCGGGTTGAGACAAAAAGGCTTTACGGCGACTGTCCTACTCGTACTTGGTTATCGAGATGAGGCGGACTTTTACGCCAGGACTCCTAAGTCACGCCTCCCGATGGACCGTCACTTCACCTTCTTGAAGTAAAGGTGACGAGCGCAAGGATTCAATACCTTTTCTAGCAGGAACTTGATGAGAAGCGATGAGGGAGTCGACTTCTTTTGATTTTGTTTAGCGGGCCAAGCACGCACCACAAATGTAGATTGAAGCGACCCGGCGCCGTCGCTGGACGCAGAAACATATTGCAGAGGTTTGACTATGATTGAAGCTGCTGAATTCCGATTAATTAAGCTACCGCTCAACAACGGTGTGGATCATATGCCTGCGCTCGGGTTCGGAACCTTGGTTCCCGATCCGGCAACGACGATCACCGCCACCAGGGATGCGCTCGCGGCAGGGTTCCGTCAGTTCGATTGTGCGGAGCGGTATCGCAACGAGCGCGAGGTAGCCCAAGGCTTGCAGGCTGGGCTCGCCGTCGGAGGCATTGAGCGCAAGGACATCTTCCTTGCCACGAAGTTATGGAATACAAATCATCGACCGGAACGAGTGGAACCGGCGTTTGAAGCGAGCTGTGAGCGGCTCCAGGTGGACTATCTGGATCTTTATTTCAGCCACACCCCGTTCGCATTCGAGCCTGGAGAGGAGCAAGATCCACGAGATCAAGATGGCAATGTCATTTACGACCACGGCATAGCGTTGCTCGACACCTGGAGGGCGATGGAGAACCTTGTAGCCCACGGCAGATGCCGTGCTATCGGACTAGGTGACGTGGGGTTAAAGGAGCTTAAGCCGCTTTACGAAGCTGCAAGAATCAAGCCAGCCGTGATTCAGGTGGAATCCCACCCTTACCTTCCGGAGACGGAGCTTCTTGAATTCTGCAAAGAAAAAGGGATTGTGTTGCAGGCTTTTGCGCCCTTGGGTCATGGAATAAGGCCCGGCCCGCTCGAAGACCCTGTCATTGTCGCTGTAGCGAAACGACTCGGAAAGACCCCAGCACAGGTGCTGCTGGCGTGGGCGATACAACGTGGGACTGCTCTGCTGACTACCCCCAAGACCAAAGCTCACGCACAAGAAAACTTCGAGATATCGCCTCTTCCGCAAGATGCGTTTGACGACATCAATGGCATTCAAACCAGAGAACGGTACAACACGGTGGTCAAGACAGGTAGTCCCGGATTCATTCCGCGGGGCCGTTAAACAGACACAGAAACATAACCTAGATTTCGATCCGAGGCGACTGGAAAAGTCTCTTCGAAGAAGGAGTACACCATGAAGATCATTCTTATCGGCGCCGCTGGCACCCTGGGCAGTGCTGTGGACAAGGCGTTGAAGGCCCGACACGAGATCGTCAGAGTCGGCCGTAAAAGTGGCGACTTACAAGTAGACATCACAAATCCTGCGTCGATCGAACAGCTCTTCTCGAAGGTCGGCGAATTCGACGCCGTGGTCAGCACCGCGGGCGACGTTCACTTCGGTCCGTTTGCAGAGATCACTCAGGATAAATTCCAGATCGGCTTACGCAGCAAGCTGATGGGCCAGGTAAACCTTGTTGTCTTTGGCCTGAAACACATCCGCAATGGTGGGTCCTTCACGTTGACCACTGGGCAAATCAATGAAGACCCAATCGGTGTGGGATCGTCGGGGGCGATGGTCAACGGCGGTCTTGAGGCGTTTGCGCGCAGTGCGGCGATCGAGCTCTCCCGGGGACTTCGTATAAACGTCGTCAGCCCAACAGTGACCGAAGAGTCGTGGTCAGCATTTGGACCTTTCTTTCCAGGGCAAAAGCCTGTGCCCGCTTCCGAGGCTGCCCTCGGATACGTCAAAAGCGTCGAGGGAATGCAGACGGGCAAGGTATATCGAATCGGCTGGTCCCGCGACTGAGTGTTCCATGTCCATCAAGGATCGAGATCCACATGAAAGATGATCAGAACCGCGCTGCCATTGTCTCTCACTGGGAGGCATCGGCAGCCGGTGATCTCCAAGACAGAGCACACAGTCAGCATTATGGAACTTCTCGACGGTAAGGTCGTGCGCGAAACCCGATATTTCGCCGAGGCTTTTGACGCTCCACTTTGGATCGATCAATAGGTTCAGCGGATTCCGTGACTCGATAGAACGGTCATGCGTCGTCTCCCTACCAAAGATCTGAGATATGAAACTGGATATCGCAAAAACTCCGCAGACGGTACCATGTTTATCTGCAGTAGCGTCGGGATCGGACTATCAACCGTGTCATCCGGTTGACCGCAAATCTATCCTGGTCATGACCATCTTGGGCTCATCACTTGCCTTCATGGATGGCTCTGTGGTCAATGTGGCCCTACCCACATTTCAGAGTACTTTCTACGCGACCTCGTCGGAGGTGCAGTGGATCGTTCAAAGCTATGCACTGTTCTGCGCCGCTCTTCTCCTGCTTGGAGGCACGCTAGGCGATCGGCTGGGGAGGAAGAGAATTTTTGTGATCGGTGTAGGCCTCTTCACACTGGCTTCCACTGGTGCAGCCTTATCTATGTCGCTGCCTCAGCTTGTTCTTTCAAGATCAGTCCAAGGGGTTGGCGCCGCGCTCCTTATCCCACAATCTTTAGCGATTCTCTCATCTGCCTTTCCCGGACGTGAGCGTTCTTCCGCGATTGGCGCGTGGTCGGCCTGGACAAGCGTCCTTGCAGCTCTAGGCCCCGTTGTGGGAGGTTTGCTGATCCAGGTGTCTACCTGGCGCTGGATCTTCCTTCTCAACTTGCCTTTAGCCGCTTGGATATTGTTTCTGCTCCCGAAACTGCGTGAAAGCAATACTGAATTGTCGACCCTGAAGCTTGCAACATTTGATCTCCGAGGCACTCTGCTCAACACGCTTGGCTTAGGTTCAGTCGTCTACTCTCTCTCGTTCGGACCTCAACTTGGTTGGACAAATCCGAGGGTCGTAGTCTCAATGCTAGCCGGAATCAGCCTCATCGGCGCATTCCTCCGCTCTCAGTGGCACAACAAATACGCAATGATGCCTTTGTCATTGTTTTCGAATCGTCGTTTTCTTGCCGTGAACCTCCTAACGTTTTTTCTGTACGGTTCGCTTGGAGTAGCGTTCTACATCGTTCCTTTCTTCTCGATCCAAATTAAGCGCCTCAGCCCGTTCGCCACCGGAGCGGCTTTTCTGCCATGCATTGCGGTGATGTTTCTATTTTCATCGAGAGTTGGGCGGATAAGCTCGGAACTGGGGGAGCGCTCGTTCCTGGTTGTTGGCGCGATTTGTAGTGCCTGTGGGTTGGCTCTCTTCGGAGCGTTTTCTCACCGACAGGGCTATGTAGGCTCACTCCTACCAGGAATGCTCTTGTTAGGGGTTGGTATCACCATAGCTCTTTCCCCTCTCGCCAATGTAGTCATGTCCTCCGTTCCGGATGAAGAGACGGCCGTCGCTTCAGCTGTTAACAATTCCGTCTCCAGAATTGCTGGTCTGGTGGTTCTTTCGATCGCAACGATATTCCTTTCGCATGGATTTGACAGGTCTCTCCTCAAGCAGCTGAATGCCTCATCGATCCCTTCCCAAATGAAAGGTCAAATCTATGCGAACCATGAGCTGATGACCGCGGTTTGGGTTCCCTCCACCTTCGGAGACAGAGCTGAACGCCAGGGACGCGACATCGTCGATCGAGCGTTCACCAATGGATACAGTGCAGTCATGTATGCAGCGGCTTTCGGGATGCTTCTGGCCACACTGCCAGTCATGCTTTGGTGGAGACAATCAAGCGGAGAGCTCGATCCAAATCCGGCGTCGCTTTACGCTAACCTGAAATCGTATTCGTAAAGGCTCAGGCCTCCGAACGCTTTCACGCTACCTTTTCCAGGACCGCAGCAGACGGCGAATAATGACTAACTGCCCGATGTGGTAAGAGTTATGATCTGAGATCTGAAGCGCGAGTCGTAGGAGGGTCTTTCGCTTGCGGGATCCCGATGGCGTCACAAGCTCGTCGTCCGTAGCCTTATCAATTAGTGCTTCAAAGCTACTCCGATCGTCCAAAATGCTTCGTACCGAATGTTCCCAGCTGTCGTTTCCGGGAGGAGCTTGTTGCCTGACCCAGTAGTCCCGAGGCCATCGGAATGTCTTCGGCGAACCTTCTGGCACACCGATTAGGTGCTGCAGGGCGTAGTCAAGCATGTACCGTTGGGCGATACGCATGTGTTCTAGGACCTGCCAGGCCGAATACGGTAGTCCATCGGGTACGACGCTGCGAAGGTCAATCGGAAATTCCTGCATGACCTTCTCGAATCTCGCATGGGAGTAGCCGCCACGCAGAAGAGCCTTAATTTCCTTTCGCGTCGACCTCGATAAATCTCCGCCAGCACTATGCATGTCGTTGACTCGCTCACCGAGCCCGTCCGAGCTCAATATATCAGAGGGTTGATCCTTGAATGTCTGCCTCCGACCGTAGATCCGATTACAGAAACGGGTCGCAAAGTCGGAGGCACGATACTATCAGTTTTATTCGTAAAACCCTGTCGATATGGGTTCGAGATCTGCCTGCTCTTCTTTGTCGAAAGGCCTTCCGTAATACGGAAAACTCCCGCTAATTCTGGTGATGTCCGGAGAGACCCCGTCCGCAATTGGCGTATTCGCACCAATCGACAACATCACATCATAAGCATCGATATTTAATGGACGCCCATTGAAGCGCGAAATGTCGAATGCCGCAGGCGTTCCGACCTCATATGGAAGCATGACGGGGCAAAGACGAGCTGCAACCTTGCTACCGTATGCCACAGCATCTGATGTTGCATTAGCTCGACCGGAGAAGCGGGCAGTGAAGCTGGCCACAGCCGGCCCAAGCGAAGCAACATCATGCGACGGTGTACTGGCATGGAACTTATCGACGAGCTCTGATGTCGCCGGGTCTGAAAGATACAGGTGGGTCATCAAGGGAAGCCCCCAGCGACATATCTGTACTTCGGGAGCGTGTCCGAATAGCGAAGCAGTTGACCATGCTCCGACCTTCCCGTTTCCAATCATAGAGTTGGGTACTTCCAACACCATCGCCACAACGTTTCGCTTCGCAAAGAAGTTCTTTCGATGGAGAAAGACCTTTGCATCGTATCGGTCCTCTTTATAAAGCGCGTTTAGAAGATTGAAGAAGGCAATCGCATCCGCAGCCCACATCTCCGGCGCGATGCCGACGAAAGCACTCACCCCGGTGGCGGAAGAGACGCTTCCGGTTAATCCTTCGACGAGGAGATCGCCGGCATCTCCTCCGATCTGTTCTCCTACAGCTCTGCGAACCTGAAATGATTGAACGTGCTTGTGTTCGTCTCCGTCAACATGCTTCGGATGACCGAACCTAAACTTGAACACAACATCCTCGTGTGCATCTCCATCGAGATCAAAACGAAATGCATACAACGCCTCGTCCGGTAGAGCGTCCGAGGAGCCAAGCCCTGCATCTGCGTTCACCGTCATAGCCATAACGGTGTTTCCAGGCGAACCCGGAAACAGATACATGTCACAGATGTTCATGCTCGGATCTTTTTTAGCGAGTTTTGTATCGAAGTGATGAGACATTTCTGGTGAGTCCTTTCGTTTCATTTCTGGTCGATTGATTTTCGACTGCCTTCAAGGATTGCCCCATATCTAAAGCGTCCGTTGCAGTGACTGCTCGCCAAGTAGGCACTGCAAGAATCCGACCCACAATCCAACACACAAAGTCTGTTCATTGGATGGCCACAAAGTCTGTTCATTGGATGGTCGATGAAAAGTCCTTGGTACAGCCGAAACGCACACGACAGCGATATCGTCACAAAAAGCGCTTTCTGACAAAACAATGACGGCAATGTCTAGTTCGATAGACACTTCTCTCATTCATTCTTGCCCTCTAGAGGAGATCTTGTATCGACTTTGTTTTGCCATGTGATCAGGAATAGCGTGATCTGACAAGACAGAGCGAAGGCAGAGGTGTAAAACGCTTGTATTGCAGTTTGGGTAAGAACATGAACATTGTGACTCAAACACTTCGCGGGTAAATCAAGACCGCTTCGGAGAACGTGATGAATGCTCTTCGCAAGCCAACTGTTTTCCCAATGAATATGATTGCAGATTCTCCCAGTGCTTAGTTGGCCTTTTGTGGAGGGAGGTTGAGATGTCGGCAACCATGGCAAGACGGAAGAGGTTTCGCGCCATGCATGAGACTGGTTGTTTTGTACTACCTAGCCCCTGGGACGTGGGCACAGCCAGGATGATGCAACAGTTAGGTTTCCATGCGATCGCAACCACAAGCGCAGGACTTGCATGGTCAATCGGTCGACCTCAGTACGAGATCACTTTGGATGACGTGGTCGAACATCTTGCATCAATCTGCGAAAAGGTCGATTTACCTGTCACGGCTGATTTTGAATCAGGCTTTGCAAAGGACCCTGAGGGCGTAAGTATCAATGTGGATGTCGTCGTCGACACAGGTATAGCCGGTTTTTCTATCCAGGATCGAGATGCGGACGGGGGTAGTACGATCTATGAAATGCGGCTGGCCACCGAGCGTATACAGGCGGCCCGCGAATCCATCGATCATTTCGGACATAACGTGGTCCTCGTAGCCCAAACAGATGGGTTACTGATTGACCCCACCTCCGTCACGTCTGCAACGGACAGACTCGTGGCTTTTGCGGAAGCTGGAGCGGATTGTCTATACGCGCCCGGCGTGAAGAACAGACAGGATATAGCTTCAATGGTGCGAGCCGTGGCACCCAAACCGCTGAGCGTCCTTATGATGGAATTGGACCTGACGGTTGGAGAACTGGCGGATCTAGGCGTTCGTAGGATCAGTGTAGGTGGTGGTCTCGCGCAGATTGCATGGGATGCTCTGCTTTCAGCGGCACGCGATATGCAGGCCAGCTCCTTCGATGGGCTGAACTGCAACACATCAGGTACTGAGCTCAACGAGCGTTTCGGCAAATTCCTTTAAGCATTCTGGCGCTCGGAACTGTAGAGCCATCCGTCGGCAGCCTATATGGCCTAGCATTATGCTGGTTGCGAAGTGGCAAACAATTTCCCTCTTAGTCTTCGCTGAAGGCTCCAGCAGAGTCAGTTCGTTACGGCATTCATCATCAATTTATTAAGTTTCGTTCGCAGAGACATGCAAATTGTCGATTCAGTTACGTGTGCGCGCGCCTCAACATTTCCGAGATTAGCAGAAGCCCTATTCGGGACTGGAAGATGATGGATTGGCCTTTACTTCATGTTGATAAACGCCCTCGTCCGGGACGTCGAGTGAAGGCCCAATTGTTTCCGGGCCAGGTATCTGGTCCTCGATCCCGGTCCAGGGAGCGCGTTCCTTTAGCAAGGGCGCTGGGTGCATTTGGGTCATAAGAGACAACCTCATCCGTCACGGAACTACAAATCAGATGGGTCTACTTGGAGAAGGTTAAATGGTTTATCGAGTGGCGCGTTCGCTTCTTGCCTAGAAAAAGTTCGATTGCGTTCGTCCAATTCGGTTCAACGTGTCTCGAAGTTTCTTTCTGAAGAGCAATTGGCCACCACGCGCGGGGTGGTTAATCATCTCTTCGTTGATTACGTGATACCCCTCTTCCCTCAGTGGTCCAAAACACGCTTCATGAGTCACCCCGCCAATCAACACAATAGGGATACCTCGACCGCCGAGAAGCTCCTTAACCCTGATCTTGAGCCTTGGAAGAGATAACCGAAGAAGCGCAAGTTTAGCGGAGCTAGTCGCCCCACCGGGCATCGGTCTCTCGCTCGTGTCGATCAAGAAATAGCCGTCCGCCATGAATCGATCTAGAAGCTCGGATTTGCGTCCCCGTACGTCCTTCGCCGACAACGGCCTAGAAAAACCTTGCCCTTCGATGAATCCGATAGCAGCTCCATAGATTACCTTCATCATCTCGAGGAAAAGCGCATCACCGGTCTGAATGTTATGAAAGTAGAAAAGCCGGTTCACTTTGTAGGCAGGAGGCGCCTCAGCGATAAACAAGAGCTGAAGTGGATCAGGTCGATATCGCTCCATTGCTCGTTTGAACGATTCCTGCGACCCTCGGGGGCGAATGACGCTCCAGAGATCACTGGGGATTGTGTCCCCATCCATGGGCATGCGGTCAAGCTTCATAGAGTCGGCGGTTTGTTAAAGCTTCAATCCAAAGATCATAGACATCTCGTTGCGGCCCTTTGCAGTCAGGGTCAAGGCGCGGCTGTCTATCTCCCCAACGACCCACTTCTTCTTTCTGGCCAACGTCAGGACTGCGGCCGCTAGGGATCCTCGAAGATGAGGTCGACGCTCACTCCAATCGAGACAGGGACCAGCAAGCTGCCGTCGTTGGGTCTCAAGTTCAGCAACATCGATGCCGAGAGCGCTAAACGCTTTCAATCCTTCGGGGCTGAGTGAATAGGATTCTGTATTGGCTGGATCATCTGCCACCAACCACCCCTGTCGAAGGAATGTGTCGAGGAGTGCAACACCCAAAGTTCCGGCGATGTGGTCATAGCAGGTCCGTGCGTGGCGAAGCTGATTTGGATATTTCGTTACAAACCTCGGCATCGTTGCTCCGGATAAGGCGAGCAGTCCTTCGAGCACTGTGGCTACGTCCGGGCTGTAAAGGGTGTAGTAGTGATGTCTACCCTGCTTTACGACTTTGACTAATTTTTCTTGTTTCAGCCGGGCGAGATGCGAGCTGGCTGTCGAGGCACGAAGATCGGCAACAATCGCAAGCTCCGTAGCAGTTCGGGCGCGGCTGTCCAGAAGTGAGAAGAGCATCTTCGAACGTCCGGGATCCCCTATGGCTGCAGCAATTGTGTGTGCGCCCTCATCGACTTTTGGTGTTACATCCATAGTTCGAGCATAAGTGAAGTGTCGTTACTGGACAAGTGCCACACTACAAGGAAGAGAAACGCGCCTCTACGAGCTGGCAATCTCCGAACGAAAAACGTTGATTTATTAGAACAAGAGCCTGGACTTGAGTTCTGATTGTAACGAGGCCACCCCAGAGCGCGAATTGGTTAAGAAAAATGCCGTTGCTCCTAAATCCTCCGGGCTTCAAGAAGGTTGAAATAGTCTCGCGGACATTGAGTGGACTTGATGTCCGATACATGGAAAAGTATCCAGTCAAGGGGCAGTCCTGCGTTGATATGCGATCAGATCGTCTGTCTTTACTCGTTCGTTTGGGGCAGCGTGGAGGATTATGCGAACCGAGATTCAAACCAGACGAACCGACACTGAGAGATCGGCACGACGTAGGCTTTTTCAACTGGATTCCCGCAGACGAACAGGTATGGTGTTTCAGCGACAATGTCCAGTTTCTTCGTGATCTCCATATCTGCTTCGATGAAAGCTCGCTGAAGTCTCTCCTGGGGGACGACTACGACTATTCGAGGATCAGTGAACCTCGACTACTCGCCTACGAGCCTCGAGTAAAAGACTGCGCAAAGCTGCTGGCAGACGTGCTCCTACAAGATGAAGCTTGCGATCGACTCTTCGGAGAGAGTATTACGATGGCCCTCCTGGCATCGATACTTGCCTCCGCCAAGAAGTGGCCAGCAAGGGCGCCCGCCAACGGCCTCTTGCCCTGGCAACTCCGACTTGCAAAAGACTATATCGAGGATAACTTCAACCGAAATGTGGGTCTTGAAGAACTTGCTAATCTGACCGGCCTTTCTCGATCATGGTTCGCCCGAGGCTTCAGAGGATCGACAGGGATTGCTCCATACTCGTTCATCCTTCAAATAAGAGTGCGAAGGGCCAAGGAACTCTTGCTCGATCACAAGACTCCGATCGCAACTATCGCGACTCTCGTTGGGTTCGCGGATCAAAGTCATTTCACCAAAACATTTCGCCGATATGCGGGCGTCACGCCACGCGAATGGCGGGAGCTGCATAAGCGCTAGGGATCAATCCGCTCCCGAGGACCATGCGGCCGATCTTGAACCCTAGACTTATACGTGACTGTTCGCCGTGCTTGCGTTCGCCGCAATAAGATCCGGGATATCAATGTGCGGCTTGGCGACATTGTTCATAGAGTTCGCGAACAGGAATTGCACAGAAAGGGCAACCATCTCGAGTATCTACTGGTCTGTATGGCCTGCAGCACGAACGACGTCCAGATCCTGATCGGTAACCTTGCCGCGCCTCTCGATCAACGACTTCGCAGAGCCAATGGCAACTGCTCTCTTCGGGTCGCTTGATGTACCTTTACGATTCAGCGCCAACTCGTCCGGCTTCGTGAACGTGGTCGCCACATAGCTGTGCGCTGCAATGCAGTGATCGCACCCATTAACCGCAGAAACCGCCATCGTCATTCCCTCACAGGTTCTGACATCAAGCGTTTGCTTCAAGGCATCCTGAAGCGTTGCCCAGCCTGCAAAGGCGTTCGGACTGATGGACATCAGACGATGAAGATTAGGGAGGAATCCTAGTCGCTTTCTTCCCGCATCAAGTGTCGACATTGGCGTCTTCACGGCTCGGAATTCTAAATCGAGACATCGTCATTTCTGCTACATTGATCTTGCCTAACGCTGCAATGGCGTGAACGTCTCGTTGAGATCTACTCTCGTTTGACATCCGGGTAATACTGGGGTGCCTCTCTCCGATCGAACATGCCGTAATCACGGACAATGCGAACTCGACGAAACCGAGCTCCTTCGGGAAGTTCGACGGAATCTTCAAACGATTCCGCCGCAGTCTGGTCTTTCCACGACACCATGAGGATGATGTCACCCGGTGTCATCACCGCTTCAAACAGGTCCCAGGACAAGAAACCATCCAGGGGCCGCAGGCCAAGCCACTCTGAGCAGTCAGCAGGATTCGTCGTTTCTTTCCACTCTGCTGGCCGCTTTGCGTCGATCAGCGTGACCGTCGTTCCTTCGCCAACCTCGGTTTCGTCTAACCGTTGCTCGTGGAGTTCATACCCTTCGGGAATGCGAGTATCTCTGGTGATCTGGCCGACACGAAGGTGATAGTCCTCGAGTACCTCTCCTCGACCCATCTCCTGCACTTCGTGATGGCGCATCTTCGTCCTCCAGCGCACTACCGACTTCTCGTCGCGCCAGTTGGAAAGCGAAAGTATCCAGCCCTCACGGCCCAGGCTTTTGTATCGGATGTTATCGACGAATCCATCGACCTGCTCTAACTCGGGCCTGAGCATCTTGGCATAGCCGAGATACGCGTCCCATTGGTCACTCTTCGGTAGAACCTCGAATAGAACTGAGAACATCGGTCTCCTCCGTGTTTCGGTGCGTTTGCATCACTAAGCCCGGCTGACCGGTCTATTCAATCACAGCAATACAATCGACCTCGATATCGAACCCACCAGGCCACGCCGGAACATTGACGAAGGTGCGCGCTGGCGGATTGTTTGGGAAATATTTTGAATAGACCGCGTTCACCTGAGGGAACATCTCGACGTTTGTGCAGTAGACGTGGCACTTCAAGACGTTCTCCAGAGAAGAACCGGCGGCTTCAAGACAAAGCTTCATCTGATCCAGAACGATCTCAGTCTGGCGCTCGATTGAAGCCTTAACAACTTCACCTGTCTCCCGATCGAATGGCGGAAAGCCGGAGACGTAGACGGTGTCGCCATTTCGTGTCACCGCGGAGGTAGGCGCCTTCCATCGCTCGAGGTACGTGGATAGGGGCTCAACTCGTATGATTTCTCTTTTCATAGCGTTTTCATTGGACCATTGCGGAACCAGCATCAGTCGATCACGTGTGGCAAGTCCCGATATTCCTCCCCTAAGACAACCACTCTAATCCTCGATGATGTCGCTTGCCTTGTCAGAAACGACAGTTTGGTCTGATACAGCCGCGACGACCCCAAAGAATCGATTTCACGATCGGGCGGAGCGTCTTAGTCGGTATCGGAACCTGAAGAAACCACAGGGAACAGTTCCAAGATTTTAGGTGTTTGGGAATTCATATTTGAAGCAGTCTTGAAGCTCCTGCAGATTTCGTCGACAGCCAGTAATAGCAAGACGGTTGTTACGACAGGCAGGAGTAATGCTGGTGTCGCTCTCTTAAATTGAAATGCGTTGGGTTACATTGAGCGCCACATTGCGCTGGTCGTCTCCCTTACGCCTTTTGCACTGTCGGTGGAACGGGATCTCCGGGCTCGTCCTTTTTCTTCTGATCGAAGGCGACAACGGTTTTGTTTCGAGAGGTATGAAGTTTCATGTGGATTGTTAAGATTGCCCTAAGTCGGCCATATACGTTCATGGTTCTCGGCTTGCTTATCCTGATATTGAGTCCCGTGGTGATTCTCCAGACTCCTACAGACATCTTTCCGAATATAGACATTCCCGTGATCGCGGTGTCGTGGGATTATGCGGGCCTAAGTCCAGCAGAGATGGAAGGACGTATCACATCGGTCTACGAGCGGGTACTTACCACTACCGTCGACAACATCGAACACATTGAGTCCACCACGATTAACGGGACCGCAGTCGTCAGGGTCTACCTGCAACCGAACGCAAGCGTAGATAAAGCAAATGCGCAGGTGACGGCAATCTCTCAGGCGATCCTTCGGCAGATGCCTCAGGGCGTTCTCCCACCGTTGATTTTGAATTACAGCGCTTCTGCTGTACCCGTTCTGCAACTTGGATTGTCGGGCAACAACTTATCTGAACCGCAACTCAATGACCTTGCGATCAATTTCCTGCGTACGCAACTGGTCACGGTTCCCGGCGCGTCCATCCCGTACCCTTACGGGGGCAAGACTCGCCAGGCGATGGTAACTCTGAACCAACAGCGGCTTCAGTCAAAGGGCCTCTCGGCGAATGACGTTCTCGTTGCGATGCAGGCACAGAACCTGATCGAGCCCGGAGGGACAGCAAAGATCGGCCAATTCGAATATGACGTAGACCTCAATTCAGACGCCGAGACGATTCAGGAATTGAACGACCTGCCAATCAAGACCATCAACGGCACGACGATCTACATTCGAGACGTTGCGACGGTAAGTGATGGGTTCGCGCCTCAGAAAAATATTGTGCGCCAGGACGGAAAACGTGGGGTGCTTTTGACTGTGTTCAAAGCTGGCGACGCGTCAACGATTGACATTGTAACGAAGACTCGTCAGTTACTTCCCAGGGTGGCGCAGACCTTGCCTCCCGAACTTCGCATTCAGCCGTTGACGGATCAATCGATCTTTGTACGGGGCGCTGTCAATGGAGTAGTCAGAGAGGCGATAATTGCGGCGGCGCTGACCGGCCTGATGATTCTGCTGTTCCTCGGAAGCTGGAGAAGCACGGTGATCATCGCGATCTCTATCCCGCTTTCGATCTTGTCCTCTGTGATTGCGTTGAGCTTCCTCCACCAAACGATCAATATCATGACCCTCGGCGGGCTGGCTCTTGCTGTCGGCATTCTGGTTGATGATGCCACGGTTACCATCGAAAACATCGAAAGGCACTTCGAAGAGGGCGCCGATCTTCATGACGGAATCCTTGAGGGTGCAGCACAGATTGCGATTCCAGCGCTCGTATCCACCATGTGCATCTGCATCGTGTTTCTACCAATGTTCTTTCTAAAGGGAGTTCCAAAATTCCTCTTCATCCCATTGGCTGAAGCAGTGATCTTCGCGATGATTGCCTCGTACATCCTCTCGCGAACCCTCGTTCCAACGTTGGCTATGTTCCTCCTCAAGCCGCATGACGAACACGCGAAGCCCTCAACCAATATCTTTTCGCGTTTTCAAGAGGGGTTCGAGCGACTCTTTATGCGGTTCCGTGACGCGTACCACTCGCTTTTGGAGCAATTGGTCCTTCGCAGAAAACTCTTCGTTCCGACCTTCCTTATTCTGTGCCTCTGGGTGTTCGTTCTCGTCCCGTTCCTTGGACAGGACTTCTTCCCGGAGAGTGATAGCGGACACTTCATCCTTCACGTGCGAGCCAAGACAGGAACGCGCGTAGAGGAAACAGCGAGGCTGGCCGATGAAGTAGAGCAGTATATTCGAACAGTTGTCCCTGCCGGTGAGATGGACAACATCCTCGACAATATCGGGCTCCCTTTCAGTTCCATCAATTACATGTACAACACATCCGGTCTGACCGGAGAAGCCGATGCGGACATTCTCGTTTCTCTAAATGAAAAGCATCGACCAACCGGGGAATATGTCCGCACCCTCCGCGCAAATCTCGCGAACAAGTTCCCGGGAAATACCTTTTACTTTCTTCCAGGAGACATCATCACCCAAACGTTGAACTTCGGTCTCCCAGCCCCTGTTGATATTCAGATCGAGGGCGCCAACGTGGCCGCGAACACCAAGGTGGCCGGAGAGATGTTATCTGAGCTGAGTCACGTTCCTGGGCTCACCGACATTCGGGTGCAGGAACAACAGGACTATCCAAAGCTTCATATCAATGTGGATCGGACCAAAGCGTCACAGGCTGGCCTCACCGAACATGACGTTGTCAACAGCATGCTCGTTGCTCTAAGTGGCAGCTTCCAGGTGTCTCCTATGTACTACCTAAATCCCAAGAATGGAGTTCAGTACGACATTGTTGTTCAGAATCCCCAATACGGAGTCCAGTCTGATCAGGACATCAAAAATATCCCCGTAACAAGCTCCAACCAGACTCATCAGGATCTCCTGACAGATGTCTCGACGATTCACCGGACCATGGAACCAGGGTCTATAAACCATTACAACATTCGACGAGTGGTCGATATCTATGGGGCCGTCCAGGGCCGAGATCTCGGCGCTGTTGGGCGCGAAGTGAACCAGATCGTCGACCGTCACAAAAAAGACCTGCCGCGAGGAAGCTTTGTCACATTGAGGGGGCAGTTCGGGACGATGCAAAGTGCGTACATCGGTCTCATCGGTGGCCTTATCTTCTCGGTTCTTCTGGTCTACATGCTGATTGTTGTCAATTTCCAGTCGTGGCTGGATCCATTCGTCATCGTGATGGCGCTGCCGGCGGCGCTTGCGGGTATCGTGATGTTCCTGTTTATCACGCACACTACGCTCAGCGTCCCCGCTCTGATGGGAGCCATCATGTGCATGGGTGTAGCGACCGCCAACAGTATTCTCGTGGTCTCCTTCGCGAAGGAGCGGTTAAGCCATCATGGCGACCCGGTCGTCGCGGCGATCGAGGCAGGCACTACGCGTTTTCGCCCAGTCCTCATGACCGCCCTGGCAATGATCATCGGAATGATCCCAACGGCGTTGGGCCTTGGTGACGGCGGTGAACAGAATGCACCTCTCGGCCGCGCAGTTATTGGAGGCCTACTCGTCGCTACTGTTGCCACGCTCATCTTTGTGCCTTCGGTATTCAGCCTCGTTCATAAGCGGAATGAGAAAAACGCCGACGAAAACCTTCCAGAACAGGAACTGACAGCGCGTGCGTAGCGAAAGGGAGTAACCAAGAAATGGAAAACGTGAGCTCCGCAAACATGAATAGTGGAAACCAGATCGATAAGTCTACTTTGGTCGTAAAACGCAAGCCGTTCTCAGGCATGCAGAAACTTTTCGCAATTGTTGCGATGGTCTTCGTATTGATTGTCGTCGTGACCGGACTGCTGAGTCGTAAGTCAGCTTCAGCCCATCTGACTGAGACCACGGATCGCGCTGCAGTTCCACTCGTCAACGTGATTTCTATTGCGCCATCCAAAAGCACACCCGAACTGATATTGCCTGGGACGACCCAATCTTTCATAGAAGCGCCAATTTACGCTCGTACAAACGGTTATCTCAAGAAGTGGTATTTCGATATCGGCGCTCACGTTAGGAAGGGACAGCTATTAGCTGATATCGAAACACCAGAGCTCGACCAGCAGCTAAAACAAGCTCAGCAGGACCTGTCTACTGCGAAACAGAACGAAGAGCTCGCTTATACGACCGCCGTCCGTTGGCGACGACTGATAAACGATGATGCTGTGTCGAAGCAAGAAGCGGAACAATACGAGAGCGACTACAAAGCAAAAAGGTTCACGACGAGCTCAGCTTCTGCGAACGTCGATCGATTGCTGCAACTGCAGTCCTTTGAGAATGTCTACGCTCCCTTCGATGGCGTGATCACGGCGCGAAATACGGACATCGGATCCCTCATCGACTCCGGATCGGGCGGTCCAAAGGAGCTGTTTCATATGGCGTCGGTGTCACGCCTGCGTATCTACGTGTCTGTTCCGGAGGCAGAATCCGCCGTAGTACGGTTAGGGGCTCCGGTTGAACTTACTCTCGATGAATACCCAAACAGGACGTTTCAGGGGTCGATTGTCCGGACTTCCGATGCGATCGACCAAACAACAAGAACTCTCAATGTTGAGATCGACATCGACAACGCAAAGGATGAGATCAAAACCGGCGCATATGTTCTAGCACACTTCAAGGCGACAAATGCTAAAGATCAGGCTGCCGGTCCTCTAACTGTTCCAGCCAATGCAGTTCTGTTCCGTTCCGAAGGTTTGCGCACAGCTGTGGTTCGTGACAGCAAAGCACAGCTGGTTCCGATAACGATCGGCAGGGACTTCGGTTCAACATTAGAGGTCACATCAGGGCTCTCCAAGGGAGACAAAATAATTTTGAACCCCTCCGACTCTCTAACCTCTGGGACGCTCGTGAGAATCGCTCCAGAGCATCGCGAGGGTGGAAAATGATGGATAAGCGCATTGCTGTTTTACTGGCGTTAGGGACACTTTTCGCGACAGGCTGCGAGGTTGGCCCGAAGTATGTCAAACCACCTGCGTTACCATCGCCACCAGCCTTTAAGGAATCGTTGCCCCCTAATGCGACTGACTCTTCCGACTGGAAAACAGCCGATCCCAAGGACCAGGTAGAGCGTGGGAAATGGTGGGTGATCTTTGGAGATGCCCGCCTGAACAACTTCGAAGAACAGCTCACCCAGGCAAATCAGAACCTTCAACTCGCGGAGGCGCGTCTCCGGCAGGCGCGGGCCACCATTCGCTTCAATCGCGCTTCTCAGTTTCCATCGATCAGCTTGTCGCCGAGCATTCTGAACGAGAGAGACTCTGGCAATCAGCCGTACTTCAGTCAATCTCTCGTCAATAACGGTACGGGTAACTTTGTCTTTCCACTCGAGCTTTCCTATGAAGTAGACCTGTGGGGACGTGTTCGCCGTTCGGTGACCGCAGCGAAAGAGGAAGCACAGTCTTCGGCCGGTGATGTAGAAGCTGCCAAGCTGAGTCTTCATGCCGAACTTGCCCGGGACTATTTCGGCGTGCGGAGTGCCGATCTTCAAGAGCGGCTCCTTCAAGACACAGTCAAAACGTATGAGCATGCGCTAAAGGTTACAGAAGATCGGTACAAGGGCGGGGCGGCACCTCGTGCCGATGTTGAACAGGCCCACACTCAACTTCAGTCTGCACGGGTTCTCGAGACGGATATCGTTCAAGCTAGGGCTAACTACGAGCATGCTATTGCAGTCCTAGTGGGAAAGACACCCGCCCAACTCTCAATCGCCCCCGACACGGACTATGTGCTTCAGCCACCTCTGATACCTGTTGGGGTCGCCGGCACTCTTCTTGAACGCCGACCGGATGTGGCAGCGGCTGAACGTCGAGTAGCCGCCGCCAATGAACAGATCGGTATCGCCAAGGCCGCTTACTTCCCTCAGGTGACCATCAGTGCGGCGGCGGGATTTCAATCCACCCAGGCTTCGAATTGGTTTAGCTGGCCCAGCAGGCTTTGGGCTGTAGGCCCGTCTGTATCTCAGGTCATCTACGACGGCGGACGGCGCCGTGCAGTCTCCGAGAGTGCGCGCGACAACTACGACGCGACGGTTGCGATCTACCGCCAGGACAGCCTAACTGCATTTGAGGAGGTCGAAGACAATCTTGTTGCACTCAGCGTTCTGGCAAAAGAGGTGGAACACCAACGGACCGCGACGGCCTCCGCGGAAAAAGCACTCGATCTGTTCACTAAACGCTATCAGGACGGCGTGGACACCTACCTGCAAGTCGTCACCTCCCAGACGACCGCCTTACAAAACGAGCAAAACGATATCGATCTACGTCAGCGCGAGATGGACGCGAGTGTCCTGTTGGTTAAGGCGATTGGAGGAGGGTGGGACGTTTCTCAGCTTCCTAATTACTAGCTTGTTGAGAGTAGGTAACACGAGATCGGCCGAAGCAGGAATGTGGCCTTCGAGGTTGCATCAGCGATTATTCAAAAATCGCTGATACACGCACGAAAACATGAAATGAGAGGAGTACGAGACAAATGACTACCAAATCCAACAAAGAAAAAACTGTTCAACCGGATGGGATCGACCCAAAGTATCAGTGGAACTGCGAAAAACCCTCGGTGCTTGTATTCGACGTCAATGAGACGCTGATTAACTTCGAATCGATGAATTCGCTGTTCGAACGGATTTACGGTGACAGGCATGTGATGCGCGAATGGTTAGGCCATCTGATCATGTACTCAATGACACTTACGTCGTCCGGACTTTATGTGGACTACTATTCCCTGGGACAGGGTCTGCTCCAAATGATTGGCTCGATCAAAGGGGTTAAAGTTAGTCTCCAGGACATTGAAGAGATCAGAACTGCGATGATGACTATGCCGGCACATCCAGATGTTGTCGAAGGGTTGAAGCACTTGAAGAAGCTGGGGTATCGCATGGTGACGTTGACGAACTCGCCGCCAAATCCCAACGGCAAGAGTCCCCTCGAACAGGCCGGTCTTGCCGAATACTTTGAGCATCAATTCAGCATCGAGACGGCGCGTTCTTATAAGCCGGCCCAGGTCGTGTATCACATGGTTGCACAGGAGCTCGACGTCCGACCTTCCTCGTGTTGCATGGTTGCCGCGCACGTCTGGGACACAATCGGAGCTCAAAGTGCGGGATTCTCGGCCGCACTCATCACTCGCCCAGGAAATGCGCCCCTGCCAATTCCTGGCTTACCTCAGCCGAACTTCGTTGCAAAAGACCTGATGCAGCTGGCAAACGTTCTTCCTCCAATGAAAGCTGTCTGATTGACCTCGGGGGCATATTCTCAACGCCCCCGTCTTTTTCCGATACGGTACGCAATTTCTTGGCACATGCCAGGTACCGAACTACAACAATTTCGTTACCTGGTTACACGCTCTAAGCCACGAATATGACGTCGAAGTAGTTCTACACCTTCTGGAAAGTTCCGCATCTTCAGAGCATCAACAATCTGGCGATGAGCGTGACTGGAAGTGGGCTTCCAGCCGCCGGAGCGGGTTACGGATAGGATGATGCGGGAATTGGCAAGCTGAAGTTGATCGAGCATCTCGAGTAATTTTGGCATTTTGCAAGGCGCGACTAATTCCCGATGAAATGATCTGTTGGCCTGTTCCCACTGGAGCATCGTTTGTGCCTGATCGCCATTCAGCATGGCATGTTCGATCTTTTCGAAACACCCCGCATTTAGTTTAGGAGCCGCGTGAGACAGAGCCAGCGTTTCGAGCGAAGCACGGATCTCAACGATCTCCTGCATTGTGACGTGGTCGAGAGGAGCCACCCTCATTCCGCGACGCGGTTCGCTGACAGCCAGCCATTGGGCTCGCAAGAGTTGCAATGCCTCTCGTACTGGCACATGGCTCGATTCAAATTCCTCCGCAATCCTGTCCTGCCGCAGAGGAGCGTCGGGGGCGAGCGCTCCCGAGACAATCCGCTCCGCAAGAGTTCGCGCAATCCGTTCCGCCGTCGTTTCTGCCATTTACCACTTTTATCATAGATAATCTATGATTGTTGCCTCCAACAGCCACCTCCGCTGCTACATTGAGACAGAAATAAGTCTGCATGGGGCCATTATCTATGATTTGGCCCAAGCTTGTTAAAGAAAAGGTGCGGTGCCGCTTGGAGAAAGAACTTATAATGCCGTCTGTTAGCGCAGTCTCAACGCAGTACCCTTCGCCTGATCGAGATACCTGGACGACCACTGACGCTCGCGCAATTTACGAATTGCCGTTCAACGATCTTCTCTTTCGTGCACAGTCAGCTCATCGGGAGAACTTCAACCCCAATCAAATCCAACTCAGCAAATTACTGAGCATAAAGACCGGTGGATGTCCTGAAGACTGCGGTTATTGTAGTCAGTCCGCACGCTCCGCGACAGGTCTCAACGTTTCGAGGTTGATGGACGTCGATCAGGTAATCGACGAGGCACGCAAGGCGAAAGATGGGGGCGCTACTCGCTATTGCATGGGGGCCGCCTGGCGCAGTCCCAAACAGCGCGACATGGACAGTGTTGTCGCAATGGTGAGGGGCGTGAAAGCACTCAACCTCGAGACGTGCATGACACTTGGCATGCTCTCATCGGGCCAGGCCGCGACCCTAGCCGAGGCCGGGCTTGATTACTACAATCACAATATCGATACTTCTGAGCGGTTTTACCCGAAGATCATTACCACCAGAAGTTTCGGGAACCGTATCGAAACACTGGAGAATGTCCGGCAGGCAGGGATCAAGATGTGCGCCGGTGGCATCATCGGTATGGGTGAAACCCCAGAAGACCGCATCGACATGCTACTGACCCTGGCTAACCTGCCATCGCCGCCTGAGAGCGTGCCGGTCAATATGCTCATTCCTATTCCAGGCTCGAAACTGTCCGATGCGACGCCGGTCGATCCAATCGAATTCATCCGGATCATCGCGCTTGCGCGGATTCTTATGCCGAAATCTCACGTACGCCTGTCCGCAGGACGAAAGAACATGTCCGACGAACTGCAGGCACTCTGTTTCTTTGCAGGGGCCAACTCGATATTCGTTGGGGACACATTACTCACGGCTGCCAACCCCGGGAGCGATCGGGATACAAGTCTGCTTCGCCGGCTTGGAATCTCGCCGGCACCCATGGCCGCAGCCAAATGATGCAGGAGCGACTGGCTCGCTACGAGACCATACTGAACCAGCTTGAACGGAAGGGGCGGCGGCGCAAGCTATTCGCACAAAGCGGCAAGGATTTCACTTCGAACGATTATCTCGGCCTTGTCGGATCGCAGAGATTGCGCGCGAGCGTGATCTCTGCAATCGAGAGAGGCGTTCCGGTCGGAGCAGGAGGATCGCGGCTCCTTCGCGGCAATCACCCCGAGCACGAGATGCTTGAAGAAGAAGCTGCAACGTTCTTCGGTTCCGAACGGATGTTGTATTTCGGGAGCGGTTACGCTGCCAATCTGGCAGTTCTTTCGACGTTGCCGCAGCGCAACGACCTGATTATCTATGACGAATTGATTCATGCGAGCGCACATGCCGGGATAGCGGCAGGGCGGGGTAGAGCGGCCAGCGTGTCACACAACGATCTTGAAGCTACGGAAGATGTCATTCGTAAGTGGCGGCAGGCGGACGGCAAGGGGCATCCGTGGATCGTGGTTGAAAGTCTCTACTCGATGGATGGCGACAAGGCTCCTCTTGCCGGGCTAATGGACTTGGCCGATAGATATGACGGATTTCTTTTTGTTGATGAAGCTCATGCAACAGGCGTTCACGGCATGGACGGCCGCGGTTTCGCTGCCGAATTGGAAGGTCGGGACAACGTCATCGTACTTCACACCTGCGGCAAAGCACTCGGGGTGGAGGGCGCGCTCGTCGGAGGAAGTGGGGTATTGTGTGACTACCTTATCAACCACGCACGTCCCTTCATCTACGCCACTGCGCCCTCTCCACTTGCGGCAGCAGTTGTGCGCGAAGCGTTGAAGATTCTGTATGACGAACCGGAGCGTCGACGAAAGCTCCACAGCATGATCACTTACGCGAATGACCAAATACTTAGTCATTTCGGACGCGAAGGTAGCGGCTCTCAGATTCTGCCCGTAATCCTTGGTGATAATGCTCGTACTTTACGCATCGCGCAGCAGATGCAGGCGGATGGATTCGACCTTCGAGCCATCCGCCCCCCCACAGTTCCCGCGAATACCGCCCGCCTACGTATCTCCGTGACGCTTAACGTAGAGCTGTCGACCGTTTCTCGCATGTTCGATCGGCTCGCAACTGTGATCGCTGAGGCCCAGCTATGACCCTGCGAATCGTTGTCACGGGTACTGACACTGGGATCGGCAAAACAGTGTTCTCCGCTGGACTGACTGACGCACTTGGTGCCTGCTATTGGAAGCCCATTCAATCCGGGCTGGCTGACGAGACTGACAGCGAGATCGTAGCCCGGCTTGGGCAAATACCAGTTCAGCGAATTATGCCCGAGGCGTGGCGGCTCAATACGCCGGTCTCTCCACATCTATCGGCAGAAAACGACGGTCTGACGCTGACCCCGGAAACGATCCAACCACCGGCCACCAGCTCGCCGCTCATTATTGAAGGGGCTGGCGGCTTGCTGGTTCCTCTGACCCGCCACAGAACTTTCGCCGATGTCTTCGCGCGCTGGCAGATTCCAGCGATTCTATGTGCCCGGACAGGTCTCGGAACGATTAACCATACCCTGCTGTCCGTGGAGGCAATGAGGAAGCGCCTGATTCCGATATTGGGTGTCGCGTTCATTGGGGATGAGTATCTCGACACACAAAAGACGATCGAGGAGATGGGACATGTCCGTATTCTTGGCAGACTGCCTTATCTCAATCCATTGACGGCGGAGACCTTACGCCGGGCTCTGCGAGAACAGTTCGATATCTCATCGATCTGGGAGGCAATCACGTAATGCACTCCTACCCGCAGTCTCCTGTATGGCATCCATTTACCCAGCACGGTCTCGACGCCATAACCACCAGGATCGTTAGGACGCAAGGTGCTTATCTCATCGATGAACACGGCCACTCGGTTCTCGATGCAATCTCGTCCTGGTGGGTCATTACTCATGGTCATCGGCATCCAGCCATTGCGGAAGCGATTCAGGTTGCAGCCGAGATCTTTGATCAGATTATTTTTGCCGAATACACCCATGAGGCGGCGGAAGAACTTGCAAAGGGTCTGCTACAGGTGGCCCCACCCGGCCTGGCTCACGTTTTTTACTCCGACAGCGGTTCTACGTCAGTGGAAGTAGCGCTGAAGATGGCACTCGGGTTTTTTCATCATGCAGGAGACCCTCGTTCGCGCATTGTCGTGATGGAGCACAGCTATCACGGTGACACCATTGGCACGATGTCCGCAGGAGAGCGAGGGTTCTTCAACGCGCCCTATGGAGCATTATTGTTTGATGTGGACACGGTGCGCTTCCCTGAAAAGGGCCAGGAACAGGACACACTCGATGCATTTGAGCGACTCTGCAGGGAGCGCAGGATAGCGGCGCTTCTCATCGAGCCCTTGGTGCTGGGAGCCGGGGGGATGAAGATGTATCCGGCTCGTCTGCTGACTGAGCTGAAGCAGATCGCCGAGCACTTCCATACGCTGCTGATCGTCGACGAAGTGATGACCGGCTGGGGACGAACGGGTACGCTGTTCGCCTGCGAACAAGCAGGTATTACTCCGGATATCCTCTGCACCTCCAAGGGGATTACTGGCGGCGCGTTGCCAATGGCAGCGACGCTGTGCTCCCGCGAGATCTTCGAAGCTCACCTCTCTGTCGACCGAAGCCGAATGTTCTTCCACTCGAGCTCTTACACGGCCAACCCCATTGCCTGTGCAGCAGCCGTAGCGAATCTCAAGATCTGGCAGACCGAGCCGGTTACTCAACGTATCGAGAAACTAGGGCGCCTGCATCGCGAGCGATTGGAACCATTCCGGTTGGATCCGCGCTTCACCAACGTCCGGCAGACCGGAACCATCGCTGCGCTCGATCTCGACGTCTCGACTGCAGGTTATTTCTCGGACGTTGGGCCCAAGCTGAGACGATTTTTCAAGGACCGAGATCTGCTTATCCGTCCACTCGGAAACGTGATCTACCTCATGACGCCTTATTGTGTAACTCCAAACGAACTCGACCGTGCGTATGCTGCGATCGATGAGGCTGCTGACGTAATCGGCAAGGCAATCAAATGATGCGGGCGCAATCGAGTCGCATGGCTGGTCTGGGCCATTATGTCCCAGAGAGGCGTGTGGAGAATTCAGAGATTGAGAAGCGCCTCGGCCTTGAGGCCGGTTGGATCGAGCGTCGCACGGGTATCCGGGAGAGGCGTTGGGCAGCTCCTTATCAGTCGGTGACGGACCTAGCCGTTGAGGCGGGCGCCATGGCGATTGATAATGCGGGTATAGCACGAACTAATATAGGCCTTACGCTTCTCGCGACATCCACTCCTGACCACCTTCTGCCGCCGTCCGCGCCATTGCTGTGCCATCGCTTGGACCTTTTTAACTCCGGTGCCCTTGATCTTACCGGTGCTTGCTCGGGGTTTCTCTCCGCTTTGGTCTTGGCGGATGGTTTTGTAAGGACGCAGGGTAAGCCCGTACTCATCGTCGCCGCGAACATTTTGAGCCGACGAATCAACCCAGAGGAGCAAGGCAGCGCGATCCTCTTTGCAGATGCGGCGGGAGCGGTCGTTCTGACCCCCTCAGATTCGCCTAAAACCGGGTTGCTCGGAGTCGACCTGGCCGCCGACGGAGGTCACTATGATCTGATTTCCATTCCTGGTGGCGGGAGTAGAAGACCCTTCACAGCAGGCATGGATCCACGAGAGCTAATGATGACAATGAGCGACGGTAGATCGGTCTTCTCCCAGGCAATACGCATGATGACGAAATGCGCCATGCGAGCGATGCAACAGGCAGGCCTGGCTGCGGGGGACATCGATCGCTTCGTTCCGCATCAGGCTAATATCCGTATCTTCGACGCAGTTTGCGAAAACCTAGGCATAGCGAGCAGCAAAACGGTCCACACGATTGAAGAATTCGGAAACTCCTCGGCAGCAACCATACCATTATCTCTATCCCTATCTAACATCGATCGCCCGTTTGCCTCGGGCGAACGAATTCTTTTGACTACAGCGGGAGCAGGCCTGGCCGGGGGGAGTGTTGTTTTAGGAGTGGGCGACGTGTGATGCCCGGTCGCGTTCAGTAGCGCGCCAGCAACTACGGATTGCGACTACCCGCTCGGAGGACTTGCAAGCAGGTCCTCCGAGCAAAAAAAAAATTTGTCACCTGTTTCGCTCGTCACCATTCCAATCACAGCTCTCAATTAAAGGGAGGATCGGAATGATACGAACACGCAATGCGGCATCAGGTACGCACCAACAGTCACTCAAACCGCCTAAGAAAAGCCGTAGAGATAGCGATCACGAGCTCCTCACCTATGGAATCGCGAAATCGGCTTTGGGCTGCGTCCTTGTCGCTACCGGCGATAAGGGTGTGGCTGCTGTCCTGATCGGCGAGTCCCCAACCGTAGTAATTGATGACCTTCGTACGCGATTCCCAAAAGCCCGTTTAACTCGTGACGACCAGATGCTTGTATCCGAAACCTCACAGTTAGTTAGCTACATCGAATCTGCAAAAGAGGACGTAAATTTTGATCTCGACCTGCGAGGCACAGAGTTCCAGAAAAAAGTATGGCGGGCCGTACGGAAGCTAAAGATAGGTGAAACGACGACCTACACCGATCTTGCACGTACGATTGGCTCACCGTCAGCGATTCGGGCAGTTGCAAATGCCTGCTCAATTAATCCCTTTGCATTTGCTGTCCCATGCCATCGAGTTCTGCATAAGGAGCGCGCTCTCTCTTTCAGCCCGAACCGAGGGAACGATCGACAGCGCCCCATGGTCGACCGTGAAGCAAAAGCTTTAAAACAATAAATCTATCGTCGTCCGCGCCTGCTCATCGACATCAGAAGCAGCGTTATGAGCTGGAAGCCAATCGTTCCTCACACACGAATCAAGGAGATCCCGATGAGAGTCACAACCACCAAAAAACGCGCAACATTTCGTGCTCTTCACAACGATGGCTGCTTCATTCTGCCTAATCCATGGGATATCGGAAGCGCGCGCATCCTCCAACATCTTGGCTTTTCGGCGCTCGCCTCAACCAGTACAGGCTTTGCGTGGACTATGGGCAAACCGGACTATGCGATGACCATGGAGAACGTATTAGGCCACCTAAGATCGCTCTGCGAAGCAGTCGATCTGCCGGTCAATGCAGACTTTGAGTCCGGGTTCGCTGCAGATCCAGATGTCGTCGCGACAAATGTAAAGTTGGCGATTGAGACAGGTATTGCAGGTGTTTCGATTGAAGATCGCAAGCTTGGGGATCTCTCCAATCTCTATGACGTCTATCAGTCTGTTGACAGAATCCGGGCCGCTCGTTCAGCGATCGACGCAACTGGTGAGAATGTCATTCTAGTAGCGCGAACCGAGGGGCTGCTCATCGATTCTGGGGCGATCACGGAAGCGATCGACAAACTAGTCGCGTTCGCAGGCGCAGGAGCCGACTGTTTGTACGCTCCAGGTGTCAGCAAGAAAGAAGACATTGCCGCAATGGTGCGAGCGGTAGCGCCCAAGCCTGTAAATATTCTCGTTATGGGACCGGGCTCGACGGCCAGGGAATTGGAAGACCTCGGCGTTCGCAGAATTAGCGTAGGGGGAGCTCTTTCCTTATCAGGATGGGGAGCTATGGTTGCGGCGAGTGAAAAACTCAAGGCAGGATCCTTCGACGCTTTAGGAGGCTCAACCTCGGGCGGCCGGCTAAACGAAATCTTCGCCAGATTTGAATAACGGCGATGCTGCGCAACCGTTTGACATACTTTTAAACCCACAGATACCAGCCGATTGAAAGGAAATGGCTGAGAGGTATCTTTATCTGGCATCAGTGGGTTTTGCCATAGCAGTAGCGTCCTCGATCACATGGGCAGGCAGGAACTGGACCAGGGTAGCTGCTGCAGGCATCGCTGTCTGGATGATCTGGGGCATATGGCGTCTTGTATCTCGTCTCGATGACTGGTGCAATCCGATCCTGTTATATAGACATTCACTAGAAGCAACGCCAAATAGTCCAACCTTGCCACTTGATCTCACGCCTGTTCTCGTTGACTCCGCCGTGGCCGCTGAACACTCCAGAGATAACGAGAAGGCAGAAATCACAGTTCCAACAAGCTATTCTCCTGGCGCCAAAAGAAATCGGGCCCTATAACGATCTTGCCATTATGCTCTTTCGCGAGGGGCGGCAAGCCGAGGCTATTTCATATTTTCATAAAGCTGTGGAGCTTAAGCCGCTAGATCCGAATCCTTATTTCAATCTCGCGTATCTCTATCAGCAGAGTGGACGAGATGATCTAGCGTTACCACTTTACCGAAAGGTATTACAGATTGAACCGAATGACAGCGCTACTCTGGAGCAAATGCGAGGTAGCGTAGACTGCAGCCGCGAGACCTGAGGGTCCAGCACCAACGACAGTAACATCGTAGACGGAGTTCGGATCGGGGAATTCAGTGATTCCCAGATCATCTGCTAAAGTAGCAATTTCTGGTTTCTGAAGGACACGCTCATCGGCGAGCATCACGGATGGCATCACGGTACAATCCTGGTGCGATTCCAGCGTTTGATGTGGATAGCCGTTACGGATGAAGAAGCTCTCCAACAATAGGTAGTCGACTTTGTTTGGCTGACCAACAAGGATGACACCGCCCTTTTGTTCACCGATCAATCGCAGCTTGCGCCAGATCGTAGCTTGCATGATCAGATTTGCGATATCGCCCTCGGCTCGCATCAGATGCTGAAGTTGTGACCGAGTGATCCGAATTAAGAGGCTGTCACCCTTGGTTCGACATCCTGTCAGTGTTCGCTGGTGATTAAACAAATCCAGCTCCGCTGAGAACTGCCGGGGAGTGAGCAACTGCAGAAAGCACTCGTCGTTTCGCCCCGCCAGCGTGTAAACCTCGATGCTTCCTTCGATGATGACGAACATATCTACCTGACGTGCGTCGCGCACAAAGAGAGTTGTTTAATCGGGAACACTTTCAACAGTTCCATATGTTCCTATGCGGTCGATCATCTCGTGTGTGAGGTCGGGATACGCAAGGTCGGGCCGAAAGGGAGGGACATGTGAGGCTGTTAACGAGTTGTTGAGTTCTTCATACATTGGCAGAGACATCCGTAAATCTATTTGACGCCTGTTGTGTAGTGCCGGAACCAAAGCTTCAACCTCATCTCAAAGGATGTTTACGCTGCCTCGGCTCCGGAACTGTCTACTAAGCCAGATGGTCGTGGGCAGCTTCGAGAATGACGTCCAGCACCACTTCTGGTTCGGTCATCGCTGCAGCGTAGTCGAGCGGGTGTGCATAAATGTGCGCGTTCATCCTCTGCGCCAACAGTCGCTGCGTCTTTGCGCTGAGAACATGATCATGTTCTGCAATCAGGTAGGACGATGGAAGTAGCTGCCAGGCGGAATTCGGAATACGGCCGTTCAGACACTTTACTGAGATCGGCTTTTGTTTAGCGGTCATGAGAGCCCACTGATGGGCAGCAGCATTGGGAGCGAGCGTTGTACTGAACTCAGATTCAGACATCCATATAAACCCATGTCGATCCGCCATCATCCGAGGCGACTCTTCGGGCAAGATATCCTGCCTCAGTACATCAGCAACTGTCTCGTCGCCATCCGGAGTAATAGCCGAGATGAACACCAGAGCCTGAATAGCATTTGAGCGAAGTGCTGCATTTGCAATAAGTGCGCCGGAATACGAGTGTCCCACTAACATAAGCGGACCGTCTGTCATGTCCAGCGTTCTCTCGATCGCCGCTAAATCATCCTCGAAAGAAGTAAGAGGAAGTTGGGCGGCGAAGACTTGAAGACCATGCTGTCGAAGTGGAAGAATCACGCTATTCCACATTCCCGCATCAAGCCAGGGACCGTGAACCAAGACGACTGTTGCCTTTTCTGCAAAACACGATTCCATTTCCATGCGAAATCCTCAAGCCTGAATTGCCGCCAGGCCATGCAGAGACGGCCTGGCGAATGGATCCAATGACTAGTTGCTTAGCGTTTGAGGGAGCCGGCTACCTTCGTCTGATAGAACTCCTGCATATGCTTCGCGATGTAGTTCAGGCAATCCTCGACAGCGAAGTGACCTGAATTCAGCCGATGCATCTCCGCCTTAGGCAGAATTTCGAGGAAAGCCTCACCGCCAGCTGGCGTGAAGAAGATGTCGCCCTGGCCCCAAAAGATGATCGTCTTAGGTTGGTGATCCTTGAGGAATGCTTGCCACTTTGGGTAGAGCTCCACGTTGGTCCGATAGTCGTAGAAGAAGTCGAGCTGTACCTGCTTTGCGTTAGGGCGTTCGAGAAAGTGGTTGTCCATGTTCCAGTTATCAGGGCTGATGAGCTCTGGTTCGGGATGGCCGGTTGTGTAAACAGCGTAAACGGTCGGCGGCTCGAGGAAGCCTGCGATTGCCTTTTCGGCTTCGGCAGAACGCCCCTTCCAGTAGTTCGTCCGTAGTGCGCTCCAGACCTCAGTGAAGCCGATCTCGTAGGCGTTGGTGTTCTGAATAATTAGCCATTCGAGCCAGTCAGGGTGTTTATCGAGGATGCGGAAGCCGACCGGGCCACCGTAATCCTGAACGTAGAGGCCGAATCGAGTAAAGCCGACCTTCTCGAGAAATTTGGTGACGATCGCCGCAGTGTTGTCGAAGGTGTATGCAAACGACTTTGGATCTGGCATGTCGGAGTTACCGAAACCGGGGTAATCGGGCGAAACGACATGAAAATTGCCTGCTAGTTCGCGCATCAGGTTGCGGTACTGATGCGACGACGAGGGAAAGCCATGCAGGAGCACAATTTTAGAGCTCTTGGAATCGCCCGCCTCTCGATAAGCAATGTTGAGCCCATCGACCTCGATTGTTTTGAACGACACAGTTTTCGATGAAACAGAAGGATCATACTCAAAGCGCATATTAGTTCCCATCTCCTCGCCCAAAAAGGCAGATCTCTTTTGTTCACGGCTTCGCCAGACAACCGAGACGCAGATTGGAGTTGGAGACTATATCAAGGTTACAAAATATTTCGTATGCTTAGACGGTCTCTTGCCATCGCAAAGTCGAGTGGCAGAACACGGTTAAGCCCCTGAGGGAATTGAACCCTCGTTCAGCCCTGGCGATCCTCTCGTCACCTCTTTGGCGTCGCTCCAACAAAACGACGAAATGCTTTGGTGAAATGACTCTGATCTACGAAGCTTACGTTTGTAGCGATCTCGCAGTTGGATAGCTTAGTTGTCGCAATCATTTGTTCAGCACGTTGGACACGTGATCGAAGGATGTATCGATAAGGAGGTAAACCTGTCGAGTCACGAAATGCCCGAGCAAACTGGGATTGAGATAGTTTTGTAACCTTCGCGATCTCAGCAAGGCTGATGTCTTCAATTAAATGTGCCTGCATGTACTTGGTGGAACGCCGCAGTCGCCGGCTTGCGAAGCCTGACCCCACCCAGGTAGGCTCTTGTTTCGCCACGCACTGAAGAACGCCGCGAACAATGCGGCGGTGAGGCTTTCGCCATACAACTGAAGGGCTGAAAGAATCGTCTGTTCCGTATCAGACATGTGCTGTATCCTCCGAAAAGGTAGCTCCAATTGTTTGAAACCCGACATCGTAGATGAGCGGCGCTCGCACGCAGTCTTGATCTGCGATTTGATGGCCACCGCTCGATTCGGATGCAGCAGTATCTCGCTTTTTATGGTCTGAGGTCTCGCGTGGAGCTACCTCGCATCGCTTCGCTACAGACCGTGAAGATTCAGCGTTACGGGTAGAAATGTAAGAAGGATGACCGCGGTGTTTCACCGGGAAACCCATCAGCACATTCAGACGCTCCTGAAGAAGGTGGCGCGCACGGTGGAGCCGAGTCTTTGCTACGGAAAGTGAGATTCCCAACTGTTCAGCGGCTTTCTGTGTTGATAACTCGTGAACTTCGCGGAGACAGTAAATGTTCCGATAGCGGGGGTGAAGTCCCGACAGTGCCCGCGAGACGATCTCTTTGACCTGGGTTTGCTCAGTCATGCAATACGGATTGGACAGCTTGTCTGTGGCACTCCAAAAACGATCGCAATAGGCTTCGATTGGCTCAAAAGCGAGGAGTCCACGACGGCGCAGATGGCCCTTTGCCTCGTTAAGCGCGATGCTGATGAGCCACGTCCTCAATCTTGAGTCGGCTCGAAATCCGCTCAGATTTAGAAAGGCTTTCAGAAGTGTCTCCTGAACGACGTCTTCGGCATCGGTCTCATTCCTAACCACTGCGAGCGCCACGCGGCGAAGCCGGTGTTCATGGGGGCGGATCAGGTCATAGAAGAGGTCTGCCTCCCCAGAAACTATAAGCGAAATAAGTCTGGTTTCATCGCTGACCGTGGGCGTTTCAATGCACATGCTTGCTCTCATAGTGATGGTTGGACCGACGCCTCACGCGATGTTCCACTTCGACAATTCAAGGGATACGACCGAGTTGAGCGCCTCTCTGTCTTCGTATTTTTGTCTCAAATTACCGTTTGGTCTGTTCCTGTTGTGGCGTCGTGGTCAGTCACTCCGGAGCGTATTTATCTCCACTAAACTAAGAGTGAGTTGGAGCTGTTTGCCCCTCCTGTTCATCGAGCCGGTTCAGCAATAATTCAAGCGATGCCGGTCAGGAACACTTCTGAGTGTGCGCTGAGATAAGAGCCGGGCACACCTGAAAAACATCAGGTTCGACACTGTAATTTGTGCAGGTCTAGGAGGCTGGAAGAGCAGCAGGAATTGGAAGAGAGGTTGGCATGGTGTCGGGACAAATCAGAATCCTTACGGTCGACGACATGCCCGTTTATCGGGAAGGTTTAGGAATGATTATTGCGACGCAGCCCGACATGCTGAACGTCGCTCAGGCATCTGACTCGGCTGAGGCGATCGAGGAATTTCGTCGACATCAGCCGGATGTAACGCTCATCGATCGACGGCTGCCGAGTTGTTCGGGAATCGAGACAATGTGTACCATTCGAGGCGAATTCCCAAAAGCAAAGATCATCATGCTCGCGACGTTCGACGGGGACATAGAAATCCAACATGCTCTACGCGCTGGTGCCCTGGCGTATGTGCTCAAGAGTATCGAGAAGAACGAGCTGCTCGATATCATCCGCAAGGTGCACAGCGGCCGCAAGTGTATTCCTGCAAACATCGCGACCAGATTGGCGGAGCACCTTGGCCATGAGGACCTGACACCCCGTGAACTGGATGTTCTTCGACTTATCTGCAATGGCCTGCGCAACAAACAAATTGCCGGAGACCTCGGAATATCTGAAACGACCGTGAGTTTCCACATCAAAAATGTCGTCGACAAGCTCGAGGCGAATGATAGGACCCATGCGGTGACGGTCGCTCTGCGAAGAGGTCTGCTGCACATGTAAGGACGCCTGCACTCAGAGTGGCAAGTTAGACTCAGCGTGCTCTAAATCCCGGAAGTTGCGCAGCGCTGATTGATCTTCTCGTGACATCGGTCTGCAGCATCGCGTTCTACAGGCACTACAATGCCGCCCAGGTTACGAGGCCCAGCGGTTAATCTGACAATCATTGTTCCGTTAAAGTTGTGTCGACTCAGGTTTCGCTGGTTGGTAACCACGAATCCCGACCAAAGACTTGTACTCGGGATTTTTGGTGAGGAAATGAAAGACGATAGGGCAGACGATATCCACCTTAAGCTTATGGGCCTTTGCGTACTCGAGCCCCATCCGAGCAAGCTCATTCGCTATGCCACGACCGCGGAGCGCTGGAGGAACTTCCGTATAGAGAAGGGATATCCATCCTTCGCCGTCAGTTTCGTAGGCGAGAAATGAGACACCGCCATCCCGTTCGATTTCGAATTTGCCCTTCATTGCTTCCGTCGTTTCAGTCATGAATCTACCTCGAAGTTGTGCATCGGCTGACGGATCTCAGCGTTCATCTGATCGTATTCAGGCGCTTCGTCTGATCAATGTTCCGCGTGACCACGGCGTCATCCAGCACAAAGAACATGAATCGTTCTGTCTATTTAACTTCAAGCTCAGAGATCAGAAACCGAAATTGTTCCAGTTCAAAACCTGTGTTTTATACAGGTATATCCGACCTTGATCTGTTGCCCCGCTGAGAACTTCTCGCAAGACACTCTGTTGAGGCCTAAAGAAACTACAGGCTGACTACTGCACGTTTTCGGAAGACGCTTGCCATCGCTAGTCGGCAGAATACGAAAGGAGAGAAGGAATGTGCCCCGCGCGTGTTGAACTGGCATCCTTGGCATTAAGAATAGGATGACAGGAGCGTATGGCTGTTCGAGGCGAAAGGACATCAATGAACAAATCAGCTCCAGAATCGTACGTCGTGGCACGCCGGGTGGCTGGGATCGAATTGACAGCCAGGCTGCTCCTCCGTTATGGATTGGTCGTTGCGATTGGGTGGATTGGCGCGATGAAAGCGACGCACTATGAGGCCGTGGGCATTCAGCCATTGATTGCCCACAGCCCTCTTCTGAGTTGGGGATACAGCCTTTGGAGTGTTGATCACTTCACGATGATCATCGGGGTGACAGAGCTTGTCATCGTTGCGTTGCTCGCGGTAAGGCCTTGGTTCCCGCGCGCTTCGGCCGTCGGAAGTCTGGGCGCCATATGCATGTTTCTGACAACGCTCTCCTTTATTATCACAACGCCAGGCTGGGAACCAAGCCTCGGCGGATTTCCGGCTCTGTCCGGTGGCGTCGGCGAGTTTCTGATCAAAGACTTTGTCTTGCTTGGTGCCTCGTTTTGGACCTTAGCCGATTCTCTAAAGGCCGCTTATTCTCTGCCGGCAGACACAAGAAGTATCTTCTAGCGTCGACGCGACGTTCTTCTCTTCGAGTGTGAATATGGTTGGCGCCAACTGTTAGGAAGGCAATTTGTGATTCGCAGGCATGATTCAGCAACTTGATGACCACCGGAAAGCGAATACGAGTTATGACGGTTGAGGACCATCCGATCTTTCGGGGCGGTCTGGAGACACTTATATCTTCTCAACCAGATATGGAACTGGTTGCTCAAGCGGAAACTGCTGACGAGGCAATAAGTGAATACCGCCGTCTTAGGCCAGATGTTGTTCTGATGGACCAGAGGCTTCCAGGTGCGACCGGCACCGAAACCCTGATGACAATCCGCAAACAATCTCCCAACGCCCGAATCATCATGCTGACAACATCAAGGGGAGACATAGAGATCCAACGCGCCCTACGCGCTGGAGCCGCTGCTTACGTCTTGAAGAGCACATCCAAAGATGAGTTGATTAAGAGCATCCGCACCGTCTACAAAGGAAAAAAATACATTCCTCCAGAAGTTGCTGGCGTCGTTGCGGAACACTGGGGGGAGGAAGAACTCACTCTCCGCGAGACCGAAGTGCTATCGCTCATCCGAGACGGCACGAAAAACAAGCAGATAGGAGATCAGTTAGGGATTTCAGAGACGACAGTGAACTTCCATATCAAAAACATCGCGGAGAAGCTTCAGGCGAGAGACCGAACACACGCTGTGACGTTAGCGGTCCGTAGAGGTTTGCTTGAGATGTAGTGATGGCTGCTGAGCCGTCGTTTTAAATCAACGTGACCTATCCATGAAGTGGATCTCGAAATCACTGCGGCCGAATGCCCCCGCACCAGTCGCAGTGCCTGCAGTGGGCAATCTCGAGTGATCTCATCTCAACTTTGCTTTGAACCCAGCGATGATCGTTGCTCCCCACATCTCTTGCGAACGACAGCCGCCGCATCAACGGGTCAGTCTCCGTCTCCGCTTTCCAAACCACACCCACCGCAAGATGCTGCGAAATCCGGCCCTCTCGTAACCTTGGTCAAGAGCGGAGTTGCCTTCCATTGGAGCTCGCGCTTTCATAATCTGCTTGAGGCCGCGGAAGCATGTGACGTTCCTGTGCGTTGGTCGTGCCGCTCAGGAATGTGTCATAACTGTGAGAGTGGGGTCATCAGTGGAGAATTGAGCTACTCCCGGATACTATCGATACCCTCACTTCCGACCGGGCTCTTATCTGCTGCTCGAGCCCGACGTCAGATGTCGAATTAGATCTGTAAGCCCTGTAAGCCTTCTTCGCGCCTTCAGGTGAAGGCGCTCGAAGCGAATTGCCTTTCAGATGACAAGTTTATGAGCCAGGCAAGTGCGAATCTACGTCTGAGGCACGGATGCCTACTTATGGAAGAACCGGTTGATGTGATGCGCAATTTCGTCGCAGTGCGTCTCGAGCGCGAAATGGCCCGTCGGGAGCATATACATTTCGAGGTTCTTCAGGTCCTGCTTGTAGGCCTCAGCGCCTGGTGGTGGGAAGATGAAATCCTTCTCTCCCCAGATAATCAATGTCCGCGGCTGGTATTTGCGGAAGAACTCCTGAAATTGGGGATAAAGGGGAACATTCGTCCGATAGTCATAAAACATGTCGAATTGGACTCTGTCGTTGTCCGGCCGATCGAGCCCGTGTTGATCCAGGACCCACGCTGTGGGATCGAGAAGCGAAGTGTCTGAGACGCCATTCTGGTATTGCCATTTCGTCGCGTCCAGTGTGACTAGATGCGCGATGCTCGCTTCACTTTCAGAGGAATGGTCCTTCCAGTACTTCTTGATAGGATCCCAAAAGTCGAGGAGACCACCGTCATATGCGTTGCCGTTTTGTATGACGAAGGCCGCGACCTTTTCAGGATGGCGCAATGCGAGACGATAGCCAATCGGAGCGCCGTAATCCATGACATACATGATGAACTTGGTCAGTCCAAGATTCTTTACCAGTTTCTCGACAAAGTTCGTTTGGTTTTCGAAAGTGTACGCAAATGTCTTAGGATCGGGCATGCTGCTCAGCCCATATCCAATGTAATCCGGCGCAATCACATGAAAGTTCGGGGCGAGCTTCGCGATGAGGTTCCTAAACATGTTGGAGGAAGTCGGAAACCCGTGCAGAAGAAGCATCACTGGAGCATCGGTTGGGCCTGCTTCACGGTAGAAGAGCTCCTGCTCATCGATGGCTACGGTTTTGTAGTGGACGGGATAGGACTTGGTTGGGGATGGCGGTGTGGCAGTATTCGTCATTTAGGCTTCTCCGATCGATGTTGCTGATTTTGGTCAATACAACAATTATTTTTTTGCGGCTGCTTCGGGGCACACGGAACTCCCGTCGGCCCGCCACAAAGGGACTGCGTCGTCGCGGGCCCTCTGGAAGGGATCTTTCTGGCAATGACCCAATCGGTCGCGAGATACCCCAGGGTCATTGCTACGACGAGAAGCGCACCTTGAATCTTCGGCGGACTAGGTAATGGAATATCTACCCAGCAGCACATCGCTCCGATCACCAGCGACAATGCGCATCCAAGTGCAAGTTTGCCCATCTTTCGTGCTCCTGTCGTCGACTGAATATCTAGCATCCGGCGAGTAAGACCCGTCCTCACTTGGGGACCAGAGGTCGTTCACCAATTACTGAATCTTTCGTCCGAGATGAGAGCCGCACTTCTGGGAGGGGTTACATTTTATTTAACAGAGTTGAACTCTACTTCTCGGTTCATCGGTATCCATCGTGGATTCGCAAAAAGGCCTGAAGAGAGCGTCTCCGCCAGGGCTGCTTAGAATCAACGCTAAAGATTTTGTAACCGCCACATCTACTTCAGGCTCTCATTTGGGCAATTCATACGTATTGCAAAACACACTTCACGATTGGGGCTTTCCACTATGTCAACTTCCGAGAGCATGATTCCTCACACATTCCTGCGCCGTGTATCCGCGGACGGCGTTTCCATTTTCTATCGTGAAGCGGGGCCGGCGGATGGCCCGGTCGTTTTGCTGCTCCACGGATTTCCAACGTCTTCGTTTCAATTCAGGGAGTTGATTCTCCGTCTTGGAGACAAGTACCGAGTGATCGCTCCCGATCTCCCCGGTTTCGGATTTACCGAGGTGCCTGCCGAGAGGAACTACACGTACACCTTCGATTCCCTGGCGAAAACAATCGGTGCGTTTACCGACGCGCTCAACTTGAAGCGATACGCCCTTTACATCTTCGACTTTGGCGCTCCCACTGGACTGCGTCTGGCGCTCTCGCGTCCCGAGCGCGTGTCCGCTATCGTTTCCCAGAACGGCAACGCATATGAAGAGGGCCTGGGAGTGCCATGGGAGCCCCTTAAGAAGTGGTGGAAGGAAGAGACGCCGGAGAATCGCGAAGTGATTCGAGGGTTTCTTGGTGCGGGCGGAATTCGCTTTCAATACTTCGCGGGCATGCCCGAACCAGACCGGGTCTCGCCAGAGAGCTACACCCTCGACATTGCGCTCGTCGAGCGCCCCGGGAACATCGACATTCAACTCGATCTGCATTTTGACTATCGCAACAATGTGACGATCTATCCCAAATTCCACGAGTATTTCCGGGCCCATCAACCTCCCTTCCTCGCAGTCTGGGGTAAGAATGATCCCTTCTTCATACCTGCCGGCGCAGAAGCCTTTAAGAAGGACATGCCTAAAGCTACGGTTCAGTACGTTGACGCCGGACACTTCGCACTCGAAACCCACGTTGAGGAGATTGCAGAAGCGATGCGCAATTTCTTCGAATCGGCCAAAATATAAGCTCAAGGCAAAAGCAGTATGCAACAAGGAACCCGTACCGACGACCAAAGACATTCGAGGGTGCTCTCAGATTAATGTTTCAGGGCGCCCTCTCGGGACATTCGGCAGAGTTGCAGACAAATTATTTCGAGGGCTTCTGACCGAGCTATAATCAGCGGCGCAGACATTAGCGGGATCCTGTTGGGAGAGATGGGAAATCAGGATGTCAGCGGCCAATCAACTCAGTCTGTTCAATTCATCTTCGAGTTTTCGCTGCCTATTTCGCCAATTTCAATGTCAAGATCCGCGATCTGTGAATGGAGGGCTAGTATCGTTTTGTTGATGATAATCTTGTCGTCGCTGGCACTCATGTGAGCGAGAGTATCACAGACATTTTCCTATGATTCGCCAGATCAACGGTGTCGTATTCGAGATTGCAGCAGTTATGACGAACCAACAATGGAGTCAGTATGAACGACATCGATCAAAACAAGCAGCTCGGCATCTTGCTGCACGCGCGATCGTCGCTTTGCGTGCGAACTTTCCCGTTGAACGCATCGGTGTAGTCGATGCGGGCGAGCGAGCAAGCGGAACTACATGTGATTGGAACAAGCCAGAGGACCGTATCGGGACGATATGAAGTTAATAAGACGGGGGTTTGCTTTCGTCTATGTCGGCACGATCGTTGACCAGACACCGACGGAACCGCTGTCGGAGTCGATTTCAAAGCAACTGAACTCTGACATGACGAGCGCGCAGGAGGCGCGTGAAGCCGCTGTGCAAAGGGGACTTGTTCGCAGTCTTAAAAAGACACGAACACATTTGCTCATGTCGGCTACAAGCTCGCGTCTCGATTGATCAGAGCAGACGAAGCCGCAATTGATCACCTCGCCGACTATCTCTTAGCGGAGGGCACTCTCGATGAGCAGCAAATCCTCGCATGGTTCGAACGCCATGCAACTACGCTGTCACTCGAAGAAGTGGCACAATCCATGACATACTACAAAATCGGGACGGGCCAAATTCTGAGACTTGTTCAACGTTCGACGGGCTCGAGAGCTGGATGTTCAGGCAGAAGAAGCAATGACTTGGTCGAATCCATATCGATCGTCGTCTACTTTATTTCACTGCCAGTCAGTACAGTTGAAGTCCTCTAAAGACTTCGGTAGGAGACTGCTCCGACGATCCAGGGACAAGGGGTCTTACTGAGACGGTGTCGGCTACAGTGAAAGTGACAGAAGGAGGGCCGCCAATGACGCTGGCAGCCCTGTATCGAAGCAATCGCGTTAGAAGTGCACTTATCCTTCACACTCTCGATTAGCTCAGCCGGGTGACGCCCGAATCCCCCAAACGGAAGACTCCACCCGTGATGAGATAAAGACGTTGAACGTCGTCTTGTGGTTGATGAAGGAGGCCAAGGTCAGATTCCGCAAATTCAGTGATAGACCGTAGAACGAACTCCTTATAGGTCTCGAGCGCGTCCGTATCGAAACAGAGGGGTTCTACGATGTATTCGTCTGATCCCAAACTAGCAACGGTGTCTCCATCGCGTTTAGAACGCATAATCTTTTTCTCCTGGGTGTCTGTCGACTCCTGTTAGCTGATTAGTCCTCGAGATCTACCTATCCCGCAGCCCTGAAAGTTAGGTTGTAGCGGTAGCCTCCAAACGTCGGATGCACTCCCTCTTTCAGAGGGTTGATCCCGTGGTAGCGTAACCGAGCCGGACCTCCCCAGACGAGGACGTCGCCGTGATGTAGTGGGACTCGGACGGTCTTATCGGAGCGTTCCATACCTCCGAAGAGGAAAGTTGCCGGCAACCCGAGAGAGACCGAAACGATGGGCTGTGTGAAATCTCGTTCGTTCTTGTCCTGATGAAGCGTGAGCCGCGACCCAGGCTCGTAACGATTAATGAGACAGGCATCAGGAATGAATGACGGGAAGCCAGCCGTCGATGCAGCAGCTCTGGCCAATTCGAGAAAGTTATCAGGCATTCCCGGCCAATGCTGTTCTGTTTCGGGATCGATGCTGTCGTAACGATATCCCGTCCGATCGGTGACCCAACCGTATCTTCCGCAGTTTGTCAGCGCCACAGACATACGAAAGCCACCGGGTGTGATCATGTGCCGAAAAGGCGCAAGTTTACTAATGGCTTGGATCATAAATGCCAATTCAGTCTCGCGCCCAAGTGCAAAGCCGTTCAAGATGGCGGTGCCCGGGCCGAGGAGATCGTGAGGCAGTCCCCGCCCGGGAATTGAATCAAAGAGTGTCGACATCGCGCATCCTCCTAGCTCGCGTCGTGAAAAATCACGCCTACCGTGTATCTATGTCCTGATCGCAGCCTGCTTACTCCGTGGCGGAGATTGACGCGATAGGTACCTCGAGTGCCCTGAACCGGACGATGATGAACCGCGAATGCGACTGCGTCGCCTTGGCGTAAAGGAACGATTTCGGGCCGCGACTGCATTCTCGGTCTCTGCTCCGTCAATACGAACTCTCCACCGTCAAAATCTTGCCCCGGCTCGGAGAGCAGGAACGCGACTTGTATCGGGAATACGTGCTCACCATAGAGATCCTGATGCAGGCAGTTGTAGTCTCCAGTTCCGTATTGCAACAGGAGTGGAGTAGGCCTTGATTGACCGGCGTCGTGACAGCGTTGAATGAATTCGGCGTGTTCCTTCGGATACTGAACTTCAATCCCCATGCTCTTGTTCCAATGATTCGCAATCGGGGTGAGTTCATGATATAGCGCCGTCCGCATCCCCTGAATAATTCCGGGCAGTGGATAGCTGAAGTATTTATATTCTCCGCGACCAAATCCATGCCGTCCCATCACGACGCGGCTACGGAATCCGTCTTCATTTGGATATAGGTGCGACAGACTGACGCACTCCTCAGCTGTGAGCACATTTTTCAACAAGGAACTCCCCTGATCATTTAACTCATTCGTGATCTGCGGCCAGTTCAACGATTCGATCCGAGCCACAGCTCTCGATGCTTCAGATGATTGACCGACTGTCTCCCGCACAGAGTCTGCTCTCTCAGCAAATAGGGTGTTCATGCGCGCGCCTCTCTTTCAAGAAGCGCACGCTTACGATCGACTCCCCAGCGGTAGCCGGAGAGAGAACCATCGTTCTTAATCACTCGGTGACATGGGATTGCCACTGCAAGCGCATTTGCTCCACAAGCTTGTGCAACTGCCCTGACGGCCTTGGGCATACCGATTTTCTTCGCAATTTCGGTATAGGTCGCAGTCGTGCCCGGGGGAATCTGTTGTAGTGCTTTCCAGACCCGCTGCTGAAAGGCGGTGCCACGAATGTCCAACGGAAGATCGAGGCTGATTCCAGGTTGCTCGATCAGTCCAACCACCTTTGCGACCAGCTCCTGGTATCCAGCTTCGTCTCCGATCAGATTCGCTTTGGGGAACCGGTCCTGAAGATCGCGTATCAGGACCTCAGGGTCCTCGCCAATCAAGATCGAGCAAACGCCTTTGTTACTTTGGGCGACCAGAATCGAGCCCAGCGAGACTTTGCCGATCGCAAAAAAGATGTCCGTGTCGCCTCCGCCTTCACGAAATTTAGTCGGCGTCATACCGAGAACTTGGTTTGTATTTTCGTAAAAACGCCCGCTCGAATTGAAGCCGGCATCATAGATCGCGTCAGTCACGGAGTTGCTCCTTTCTAATGAGGCTCGTACCCGTTGATTGCGATGCGCCTTCGCATAGGCGGCGGGTGTGAGTCCGGTTATTGACTTAAAGGTTCTGTGGAAATGAAACGGGCTCATCTCGGCTTGTTTCGCCAGTTGCTTTAGAGTCAGCACCTGTTCGGACCGCTCGATCAACCGACATGCCCTCGCGATCTTGACTGAGTTTTCTGCAGCCAAACTCATTTGATCTGGCTTGCAGCGTTTGCATGCTCGAAATCCGGCTTTTTCAGCGTCTTCGCACGTCAGGTGATACTGCACGTTTTCGGGACGAGCAAGGCGAGCTCCGCATGAAGGGCGACAGTACACTCGAGTTGTTCTGACCGAGTAGAAGAACTTACCGTCGGCCTTGGAGTCACGATCGATCACAGATTGCCACCGTGGATCCTGCTGGATACTGTTTGCGAGTTCAAGGTTTGTTCCCGCCTTGCTCATCGGATGTTCCTTTCTGCTTACATAACCAACTCTAGCGGCGTTTTCATAACGTCACACTCCGGTTCTTGCTCTTGAATTCAATGATCGAAAGGGTTAAGTCAGGATGGAAACTGAGACGTGCAGCAAGGATGCGAGGATCATTCCGAAGGCACGCCTGATGCGCACATTGAGGTCTATGAGGCTGACCAAAGATGATCCGCCCATAGACAACGTACCTTGTGACCAGAGTTGCCGCTGAGCCTATGGCTTGGCCGTTCTTACCTGAACCCCTCGGGCAACGAATGGTTTGGTAGCGCGACGCGGTGCGTTCGACTCGACGATCAACGTCTGAATCGATTCGACCGGGCAGACGCGGAACGGCCCCGATGCATCCAGCTTTTCATTTAGGGCGGCCGTGACCGTCTTCCGGGAGTTCTTTACTAAAGACCGCTTAAACGCAGCGTCCTCGGCATCGAAGGCCCACACTCCAGACTGCGGGTCAAAGGCGCAAAGACCCAAAAGTAGCAGGTCAGGTCGAAGATCCATCATTTGTCGTGTCGCCTCAACTCCTACGGCAGAACCGAGATGGGGCTTTACCTGTCCGCCTATCAAGATCAGGGTGACGTCTTCTCGCGTAGCAAGAACTGCGGCGATGGCAGGGTCTTGTGTCGCCACGGTCAGTGCAAAATTTCTAGGGATCATGCGGGCGGCAGCCAGATTCGTAGTGCCGCCATCAATGAATACAAATTGCCCTTTTGTCACTAAGTCGGCCAGTGCGGCACCTAATGCGGCTTTCCGATCCATATGTTCTGCATTTCGCACAGCGATTGCTTCAGAAGCTGGCGATATCGCTAAAGCACCACCATAGACACGTTTGCATAGCCCTTGATCGGCGAGTTCGCGAAGAGCGCGCCGAATCGTGTCCTCCGAAGTCTCGAATTCGATCGCCAGTTCGCTGGCTAAGACGCGGCCGTTTCTGCGGACACGATCGAGTATGGCGACCTGCCGTTCGGCAGCCATGAGATCCATTTGAGCCATATTTGAACTTTACTCCAGACATAATCATGCATCAACAGGCATAAACGTGCAATAATGGATGATAAGAATCGTCGAAGGTTTATCTGTACAGCGACACCACACGCGGTTGGGAAACTGATCTTTGGGGGCAGAGTTAGGGCGGATGGGATAAGTAGGCGATATGAGCTTGATCTCACGAATTCCGAAGAACATCGATACCAGCCATGAGCTGATCGGAGATCGGGAGTATTACATGCTCAATCGTACGTGGAACGGAGTCAGCATCCGCTACAACCACTGTATTCCAACGTCAGAGCTCTCCTGCCTGGATCTCTCCTGCAATTCCTTCAAAGTGGTTACATTACTAGGACGCGTCGGAGGCAAACTTAGCCCAAGGCTCGATCCTAAAACACCCCTTCCTATGGCGACTCAGCGACCGGGATTCTTTTTCTGGATTCCGCCCAACGTGACCTATTGGAGCTGGGCTGAGAAGGTTCGAGCCCTAAGGTATCTCGAGGTGCAATTTGATCTTGAGCAATTGGAGCGGATTCTCGGCGACGATCTCGATTTCGGGCGGATCAACCGCCCGAGCGACCCACGTCACGACAACCGAATCACGACCTGTGCCAGCTTGCTTGCAAACGCATGCCTGGCAGGTGCGGAGGACAAACTCTACGGGGACAGCCTTGTAGTTGCCTTTCTTGCAGCGACGCACAAGGAGCTGAGTCGGGAGGCGGCTTCGAACGAAAGCGGTCTCGTGCCGTGGCAACTGAGGCTTGCAAAGTCCTACATTGAGGAATACTTCCGACGGGACATCAGCCTTGCAGAACTGGCAAACCTCACGCATCTTTCACAATCGCGTTTCGCGCGTGGATTCCGGATTTCCACCGGTATACCGCCGTACTCATGGGCTCTGCGACGTCGAGTTGAAGCCGCCGAAGATCTGTTAGCGTCCACAAACATCGCACTCTCGGAGATCGCGGTCCAAGTCGGGTTTGCCGATCAGAGCCATCTGACTAAGGCATTCCGAAGAGCATTGGGGACGACACCCGCGGCGTGGCGACGAGATCAGAAGAGATAGGCTGATCGCTAGAGGCCGAATTCGAAAAGTCCCGGATGGTCGTCAGGACTTCGACCAAGAGGCCAATGGTACAGCCCTCCTCTAGCTTAATACTGCTCGCTCTACTGGTTCTCGTTGAGCCGGCTTAAATCGTGTTTGTGCACTGGCGTGAGATTCCGAGCTTTTTCATTTTAGCAATGAAAGTAGCCCGCTTCAGTCCTAGCCGTCCAGTGGATTGCGCGCGGGGCTCAAATACGCAGATCATGGCAAACCCTCGTAAGAGATCGACGGATGGAATGGGGTCGACGGGTTGTCTCAACGTGGAAGCTTCGCGGAGTAGTATGAGTGGAACTCAGGGGAGATTTACAAATATATGTCACAGTAGTTGAGTTTGTTTCATCTTTCCACACAGTCGGTCGCGGTCATCTCGGCCGCCATTCTAATCCCTGAGCACAAACGTTTGGACGATCGTTAACCATCTCGCTCAGGTAGAATCCGCGAAGAGCAAACCGTCTCGTTGCCTGTGCCCAATAACTTCTTCCGCTTGTAACCATTGTTTATTCACAAAGCACTAAGAGGAAACCCAGCTATCCTCCGTCTTTCATCTTTTTCGAATATCCCGAAGCACGCTGGTAGATGCAACTGCAGCCCGAACGGCTGCCCTAGCGTAAGGCTCCTTACGGTGATTGGCCTGTTCCAATGAAGCACCTGGTCCAATGAGTCCATAACCAATGGCCTTTCCGTGTTTCACAGAGGAGTTTAATATCGAAGTACTAACCGTATGAGCCATCACTTCACCGTGCTGCGTTTCTCCCTTTTCAATAAACCCAAGAGCTACGACAGAAGTAATATCTTCGTTTTTTAATAGTTCTTCAGTTATTAAAGGAATCTCATACGCGCCGGGTACATGAGAAACTGACACTATTTCGGCACCTAAACTCGTCGCCTCATTCAGAGCTGCTGTTAACATTGCCTCGCTTATATCCGAATTAAACTCCGTGACTACTATGCCGAGCAAATCTCGATCCATATCTTTTTCCTCTCTCAATGTTCAGATTGCTTTAAATCGAGTGTCATAGCATGAATATAATCAAGCATCGCGAAACCCGAACTCTCGTAAAACTGCCGATTGTGTAACGCTGTGAAAAGTCCCACCATCGTTAACTCAAGGCTCCTGCACTTGGCCAGCAATCGACTGACAATCGCTTTGCCGACTCCGCGCTTCTGAACGTTTGGATGGACTGCGATATCCCACAACGTACCGTAATACATCCCGTCGCTAACAAGGCGACCGAATCCTACGAGCATCTTTCTATCGTCATGCACAACGACCACCTCGGTAGAAGCTTTGATAGCTTGCGCCATCGCGTCGATCGATCGCGCTCTCATACCCACAATCTCAAGGAGATTGCTTACACCAACGAGATCGACTTCAGGTGGATTACTTTCGACACGAAATCCTGTCATTGAATTAGCGGTTGTCATGTCTGGCTTAAATCCTTGTATGTTTCGCCCGGTGAACGGATGAGGAGATGCGCACCTAACCACTGCTCGCCGTCCCATACATCTCTCCGTCCACAATGGAGCGTCAAGCCCTTGATGTCCTGGACGTAATTCGCAAGCCGCCAGAATATAGGTCGATAACGCGAGACGCGGCAGAAGGCTTATAGCTAAAGAGGCTACGCTCCAGAGGGAGAGGTGGTCTTGTCGAATCCACTGTTTTGGAACGATCGTGCCGTCTCAATATGTCACGCCTATGGCAATCGTTACGAAAAATGAATTGCTCTGTGCCAAATAAACCGGGCATATCGCCAGAGTCCGACTCTTCCTCGCGAGCGCCGGGCCAAACTATCTCCAGCCGCCGGCTGCATCGATCAATGAGCCGGTAATCCAGCCGGAGTTCTCCGATGCGAGGTACGTAACCAGGTCAGCGATGTCCTTGGGCGTGCCAAGACGACCCAACGGTGTGTTCTGGACAATATGCGCCTCGAATGGACTGTCTTTGAAGCCAGCCGACTCGAAACCTTCCGTGTGAACAGCGCCAAGGTTGACGGCATTTCTTCGAATCTTCTTCGAGGCGAGTTCTTTGGCGGATACTTGAGTAATGGAGTTTGTAGGCTACGAGGTTGACCTGTAGAAATTACAGGACATGGACCCTCAGTTCCGAGATTGTGAAACGCCACATTGTCGAGCAGGATAAAAGCGACATGACATTACAGTGCGGCAATCAGACGGATGACGTCTCCCTCGGGCCGGGGGACGCAAAGCTTGTAGCCCTTGCGAAGGCAGGCAACGACGACGCTTACGCTGAACTCGTCAAAAATGCCTCACCCATAGCAATTCGTGCTATACACAGAATCCTTCGTGCAGAGGCTGATGCAGAAGACGCCCTGCAGGAGGCGCTCATCCGCTCTTATTTCAAGCTGTCTACATTCGACGGCAGAGCAAAATTTTCGACATGGTTCACTCGCATCGCGATCAACTCCGCGCTTATGATTCGACGAAAGCACAAGAACGGGTATGAGGTGACAGGCGAGCCTGAGAAGAATGACTTGTTGCTTATGAGTGTGCCCGACCCACGTCCCGATCCCTTGAATATGTTACGGGTCAAACAAGAATACGAAGTGCTTCGACACGCGATTGATTCCTTGCCGTGTTCGCTCAAGGAGGGTCTACAGATACGACTTAATGACGACTTGTCCTTGAACGAAGTTGCGGCTCGTTTACACCTCTCCTTGCCTGCCACCAAGACCCGCTTGTTGAGAGCCAAACGACGTGTCATCGCTTCAGCTGCGGCCCGTCTACTGCCTGCCGTTCGTGCGGGCGGCAAGAGCGAAAAGGTCGCACTGGTCCAGTCGCCCGAGACGATCAGCATTCAATCAGCTGTTCGGTAGCGTGCCTTGTCGTGAGTGTTCCAGAAGATCGCAACAATTACCTAGAGAAAATAACAGGTACAACCCTGCATATTTTCGGATCACACCTGCATGGTGTGGATTCGATAATTTCTCTGTGCTATCCCTCTGTAAGAGGAATGTTCCGGTCTTTCGAAAACATCGGCCATACCTGAGAGTGATGAATCTTACGCATCCGCAACTGTACTCAAAAAGCATTTGAGATTGTGCCCCCGTTCTGATTGGGATTTTGAGTAGATTATGGCGAGATCACAAGCTATCCGAAAAGGTGCACGAGCACCTTCTCAACTAAGCCAAGTAGGGTATTTCGTGATGATTGTCACGGGCAAAGAGGAAATTGCCCCATGAAGGCGATTCCAATCGCGTCGGCTGGTGGTCCTGAGGTTCTTGAACTCAAAGGCCATTGCGACGAGGCAGGATTGATCTCGGTCTGGTCTCTCACATGCATGTTATGCGGGCTAGAAAGGACACATAGGGCAAAAACGGGCATTTTCCGAAGCATGCCCGGGCGTGGCACGGTGCTCAATGAATCACGCGAGTTCGGCAACTTCAGGAGACGACGCCTTATGTATCAACCCAGTTCACGCTTCATGAAATACAAACGGAGGGCCCATTGGTCTGCGATCACATTGCTTACCGTTTTCGGATTTCTCTCGCACTGTTTTGGACAGGTAAACACAACCACAGCTGATCACGAGCCCAATTCTTCGTCAGCATTGCCAACTGCCTCGGGAACTGCCGACCTCTCGGACAATGGACTTCCGGACGATCCCAGTGCAGGCTCCGCAGAGGATCCCCAAAAGTCAGCGAACGGTCAGAACGACTCAGCCGGTATCCCCTTAAGCGGAAATTTCTTCCAAAGGCTCGGCCAGTTTTATCTGCAAGACTGGAATGGGACAAGCGTTACAACAGCTCTGCCTCCGAAGCGCGGCCTTCCGGCTCCGATAAACTCGCCTCCGTTTCCATTCTCCGACTGGGGTTATGGAGGATCACCAGACATCGGGGCACCAGACGGCAATACTTACCCCCTGCTGTCGGCACTCAAATTTGAGAGCAGCCGAACCAAGATCTATGGTTGGATCGCTCCGAGCATTAATTTCAGTACGTCGGGCCACAACAACTTTCCGGTCTCTTACGATATTTTCCCGAACAAGGTAGAACTCAACCAGGCCGTCGTCTATGTCGAACGCCTGCCCAACACGGTGCAAAACTCTCACTTCGACTGGGGATTTCATCTCACCGGGTTCTATGGAATCGACTACCGCTTCACGACGGCGAAAGGTTACTTCAGCCAGCAACTGCTGCTGTTTAACCGTCAGTATGGCTTCGATCCGGTTCTCGAATACCTGGATCTTTATTTCCCAGTAAAAGAAGGCCTCGATATTCGCATCGGCCGCTTCCTCTCCGTCCCCGGCATCGAAGCACAGCTTGCGCCGAACAACTACAACATGACGCACTCTCTGCTCTATACGATCGATCCGTTCACCGATACAGGAATCTACGGCACTCTGAAATTGAACAAACAGTGGACGGTTCAGCTAGGCATGTCAGGTGGACATGATGTGGCCCTATGGACGCCGGACGCTAAGCCTTCGGCCATCGCCTGCTTAAACTATTCGACGAAAAGTAATAACGACAACTTCTACGGCTGCGCCAACGGCATTAATGACGGCAAGTACGCGTACAACAATCTGCAGGACTACGACTTCACCTGGTATCACAAGTTCAGCAGCAAATGGCACACGGCGACGGAAACCTGGTACATGTATGAGCGCGACGTGCCCAACGTTGCTGGAAATGTAACGAACCCGATCATGCCGGAGACCGGTGCGAATGGCGCCTTCTGCGCGCCCGGCGAGCTCCGCTGCACAGCGCCCGAATATGCGGTCGTGAATTACATCAACCGGGACATCAATTCGAAGCTGATGTTTGGCTTCCGGTCAGACTTTCTCAACGACAAGAAGGGGCAGCGTACCGGCATTGCGGGGAAGTATACGGAAAATACTCTCTACGCAACTAAATACATCGGCAACACGGTCATGTTTCGCCCGGAACTCCGCTTCGACCACTCCTGGGACCAACGGGGATACAACGGCGGTAGATCCAGGAATCAGTTTTTCTTCGGCATGGATGTGATCTACAAGTTCTGAGTTGATTTCAGAGACTTTTCATGCCCAACCATAAGCAAATTGCCAAACGGTCGGATGTTGCCATGGCAGGGTCTTGTGTTGTCACGGTCAGGTCAAAGTTTTTAGGGATCATGCGGGCGGCAGCCAGATTCTTAGTGCCGCCATCGATGAACACAAATTGCCGTTTTGTCACTAATTCAGCCAGTGCGCCACCTAATGCGGCTTTCCGATCTATATTCTCTGCATTTCGCACCACGATTGCTTCAGAGGCTGGCACTTCGCTAAAGCACCACCATAGACACGTTTGCAGAGCCCTCGTTCGGCCAGTTCGCGAAGCGCACGTCGAATCGTGTCCTCCGAGGTCTCGAATTCGATCGCAAGTTCGTTGGCTAGCACGTGGCCGTTTCTCCGGATCCGATCGAGAATCGCGACCTGCCGTTCGGCAGCTTCGAGAGCAGAGTTAGGGCAGATGGGATAAGGAGGCGATATGAGCTTGATCTCACGAATTCCGAAAAACATCGATACCAGCCATGAGTGGATTGGCGATCGGGAGTATTACATGCTCAATCGTAAGTGGAACGGAGCCAGCATTCGCTACAACCACTGTCTTCCGACGGCAGAGATCTCCGCCCTGGATCTCTCGTGCAATTCCTTCAAAGTGGTTGCAGTACTGGGACACGTCGGAGGCAAACTGAGCCCAAGGCGCGATCCCCAAAAACCCCTTCCTATGGCTAGTCAGCGACCGGGATTCTTTTTCTGGATTCCGCCCAACGTCACCTACTTTAGCTGGGTTGAGAAGGTGCGAGCCCTAAGGTATCTCGAAGTTCAGTTTGATGTTGAGCAGCTGGAGCGGATTCTCGGCAACGATCTCGATTTCGGGCGGATCAACCGCCCGAGCGACCCGCGTCACGACAGCCGAATCGCGACCTGTGCCAGCTTGCTTGCAAACGCATGCCTGGCAGGTGCGGAGGACAAACTCTACGGGAACAGCCTTGTAGCTGCCTTTCTTGCAGCGACTCACAAGGAACTGAGTCGGGAGGCGGCTTCGAACGAAAGCGGTCTCGTGCCGTGGCAACTGAGGCTTGCAAAGTCCTACATTGAGGAATACTTCCGACAGGACATCAGCCTTGCAGAATTAGCGAACCTTACGCATCTCTCACAATCGCGTTTCGCGCGCGCATTCCGGATTTCCACGGGTGTACCGCCATACTCATGGGCTTTGCGGCGCCGCGTTGAAGCTGCCGAACATTTGTTAGCGTCCACAGACATTCCAGTCTCGGAGATCGCGGTTCAGGTCGGGTTTGCCGATCAGAGCCATCTGACCAAAACATTCCGAAGAGCACGCGGGACCACACCCGCGGCGTGGCGACGAGATCAAAAGAAATAGCCTGGTCGCTGGAGGCCGAGCTTCGAGAGTCCCGGATAGTCGTCAGGGCATCGACCAAGAGGCCAATGATAAGGTCGCTCCTCTTCCTTGATCGGTAAATCGTTGATGGAAGCGTGGCGGTGAAGCATGATGCCTTGCTCGTTGTACTCCCAGTTCTCATTTCCATAAGAGCGATACCATTGGCCGGCGTCGTCATGCCACTCGTGAGCGAAACGTACGCTGATTCGATTTCCGTCTAAGGCCCACAACTCCTTGATCAGACGATTGTCGAGCTCGCGGCTCCATTTCCTCTTGAGAAAAGCGACGATCGCTTCTCTCCCGTTCACGAACTCAGCTTTATTTCGCCAGCGGCTATCGACTGTATAGGCGAGTGCGACCTGTTCTGGATTGCGCGAGTTACCGACCACACCTTCGTGATCGAGTTTACGGGATCGGGAGGAGGCAGGCGTTTCCTTCACTTTTAGGTGAAGGCAGACCATTTGAAGCATGAGGAGCGCTCATGGTGGCTAACGTAATCGAAGGCGATTCTCTCAAGTATTTTCCGGGACAGCCATTTCTTTTTGCCCTTGCTTCCGCAAACGCTTGTATCCAATAAAATACAGACCCAGAGCAATGGTACCGAGCAAGACTGAAAGAGGAAATCTATAGTCCGGCGCTCTTATTACAAACGGGAGTAGCCCGACTGCGAGGGCCGGAGGCATGTGCAGATTGAAGAAGCGCAGGATGCCAACAGAACATAAAAATGTGAGCATGACCGCTACAAAGTTGACGCGAATTAGATGGTGAGCGAGAAATCCGACGGAAGCTGTGAGCAGGCAGACCAAAGGGAAAAGAGCAGGTCGTCTCATCCATTCTGGAACTTCAGGATGCCCGAATAGTTCGTATGCCATTACGATGAGCGGCGGGAAGATGAGGAAGCGAAGATCTGTGGCTTGGGCAGCTGTTCCCAGCGCGACGACAAAGAACATAAGCCCGAATCCCCAGAAACGATCGTGAGAGATATCTTCAAGGGAGTCAATGATCTTGGAATTCTTAGTTTCGCTTTGGTAGGACACGTCTGTCGATGCAGCGTAACGTTTCCACAAGACAAATAGCAGGACTAATACGGTGCAGTCTGCAAAGATTGCGAGAGGATATCGCCAACTTCGTTCGCTTAATGCCATGGGAAGGACGCCAGCGGAGATGGCCGCCACGATTGTGGACTTCATGAGTTTGATGATGACGAGGCTAAACGCAACAATGAGTGCTATGCCGAATGCGCCGAAGCCCAAGCGACGTGTGAAGAAAATACCGACAATCGCAGTAAGAGTAGGCGTCAGGATAAGACGCAAAGGTTGACTGCCCCATTTGCCGTGCGGACGGGTCATGATGTCATGGGAAAGAGCCGCGAGTTCGGGAAAGAGCAAGAGCATGAACCCACTAGACTGAGCAGCCAAAGCGACCGCACCCATGAAGAGAATGGCGAGGAGTTCAGCGAAGGCCTGTATCGTTTTTCTGTTTTTCGCGACCTCCACCGACAGCGTCTCCTTATGCGGTTCTCGCCTGATCCCCTTCGGCACGTTGGCCTACGGAGGTGCCGTATATCTCAGTCAGCAGAGTCGCGTTGGTCAGCCGACCAGCATGAGCAACTGATGTCGCTTTTGGAAGCTTCGCATATGATCACCCACTGCAGCCCTATCTGTTTCTACAGGTTCAGACCTGAAAAAAATCAGGGAAAGGATTCCTCAGTGGCAGCGGACGAGCCGTCGCTGTCCACGCAGCTTATTCAGGGTGGAATATTAATGTCCCACGAGGATAGGCCTCTTCAGATTGAGCGCGTTAACGACCGCCACTACGTCATCGCCAAGGCGATCTGCCGGGCGATCCGTTGCAGAATAACCGGAGGCACCGAACCCACGCCGGATAATACCGTAGACATGGTAGTGAGCCGTGAACTTCGGCGCGAAGTCGTCGAAAACGTGAGCCGCATTGCCGCCCCGGCCAGTAGAATGATCGGCCTGCCAGAACCGCCCCAATCGAGCACTTCCAACCGAACGTGCGTGCAACCCCTCGTTTCGTGCCTCCGCTTGTTCTGCAATGTGAAATCATCCTTCTGAGATGACTCAGCAAACGCACGCACCGCAATCGATAGAGTTATTGCCCGCGACGATAGAAGATCGGACCGCCCTCTCAAACCTGTATCAGCTTTACATCCACGATTTCACTGACTTCGTAGAGAGGGAGCTTGGTGATGACGGCAGGTTCAGCTATGATCCCCTTCCTCTCTATTGGACGGAATCAAATCGCTTTCCATTTCTCGTCAGAGTGGAGCGCAAGTTGGCAGGCTTTGCTCTGGTGAAGAAGGGTTCTGACTTTTCCGGAAACACCGAGGTCTGGGATATGGCCGACTTCTTTGTTGTGCGTGGTGTCCGGTGCCGCGGTGTAGGGTATTTGATCGCGGAGCAAATCTGGAGGAGATTTCCCGGAGCATGGGAGGTTCGGGTCATGACCACAAATGCTCCCGCGATGGGCTTCTGGGCTAGGGCAGTGTGCCGATTCACTACACAGGATACTAAACCGATGGCTGTCACCAAGGGTGAAGAAACCCGGTATCTTTTTAATTTTGAGTCGAAGGGTGAGTCCTCAGAAACGTCGATGAAGTAATTTCCATTGCAAGCAGTGGCCGAATCTGCCGTAAAAGCGCACCACACCGCATTGTCGATGACACAGAACATCTATGACAACCATGATTTCTTTCAGGAATATATGAATGCTACTATTGTGCCGGATGTTCAACTTCGGGAAGCCAAGGACAGCAGGCGATTGGATCGCCCATGTTGTGCTCGCTATAGTGGCGCTATTTCTTGTCTGGTTGATGCTGCGTGTCTACGTTCTTTAGCTGGTTGCTGGCATTTAGATCTCGCTGTCTCTTCAGGAGAGGAATAATCCGCCTAGCTCAGTCCCTTCGCCAGGGTATCGATAGATGAAAGCTGAAGCCGGACCATCCTCGACTTCATCTCATATTTAGTCTCGTCACTTGCATGGCCTGCCACTGTCCCGACAACCATTTTTCTTTTTGCGACGTCACATCCAAACGCTCATTTCACTGGTAAGAACGATACTGGCAAAGAGAGCTAAGGCACTCCAAGTTCTTCTCGCCACCCGCTGCTAGCCGTCCGCCGTAGGGGTGGTGCGAATTAACTGGCGGCTACCATATCATCTTGCGGCACCTGATTCTCGAATTCCGGCTTTGGCTCCAGTGCTGCAAGAATGACGGTGGATGCTTTCTGGATGACTTCAAGACTTTCAGCCAATAGCGACGCGTTGCCGTGATAAAGCTGGATGTAGTCGGCGTTATGTTGGGCTCAACATAAAGCCGATTATGTTGTCTTCTCGGTTATGTGACGTTGTCGCGAATCATGCCCATGAATGCTGGGGATGGCCAATCTGGAGACAACATAAATTGAGGGGCTAGCATGAGCCGGGATCAAGGAGACCCGATCATGCTGGATACGCTTTTGGAACTTCCATTTGCACTCAACCGTCACCGTGACGCCCCGTTGCTGGAAGAGCGGTTGGCTTTCCTGAACTATTTGCAGGAGCGAGGAACAAGCCGCGCAGCGCTACGGAATGTGTCTGGGCAGCTGTTGCACGTCATCGATTTGCTGAAGTTGGAGGCACTGCGCGATGTCACGGTCGATGAGATCAAGCAGGCTTCGCGGCGTTGGGGCGAACGGCAGCGAACGAACGCGCGGGCTCGCACCTATGTTCGGACGGAGAGCTACTTCGAATACGTGGCAAAGAAGTGGTTACGCTTCGCAGGCAGGCTTGAGACCCGGTCCAAACCACGCGCATGGTTCACGGATCATCTGGATGACTTCGCGCGACGGATGATGGAAGAGCAGGGACTATCGCCGCTGTCGGTGCGGTCGCACTGCTGGAAGGCCTCGACGTTCCTGACGTGGTTCACCGCGCGGCATACTTGCCTGTCGCGTGTGCGGCTTCAGGATGTAGATGAGTTCCTGACGCTGAAAGGGACGGACAGTTGGAACCGGACATCCGTATCAGTGGCTGCACAGGCACTGCGCGCCTTCTTCCGTCATGCCGAGCGGCGTGGGTGGTGCAAGGCAGGTATAGCGGGAGCGATCCAAGGGCCTCGGAGGTATGTTCACGAAGGACTGCCAGATGGGCCAACGTGGGAAGAGGTACAGCGGTTGCTGCACGGCATCGGAGGGGACAGTCCATCAGCGCTCCGTGCCAGGGCGGTTCTGCTCTTGTTCGCGATCTATGGGCTGCGTAGCGGCGAGGTGTCGCGTTTACTGCTGAGCGACTTCGACTGGTCAGCCGAGACGTTCCTGGTCACGCACTCCAAGCGCGGCGGAAGGCAGCCGTACCCGCTACAGCACGAGGTGGGCGAAGCGATCCTGCAATACATCACCAAGGCACGTCCGCGCACCGAATGCCGTCATCTGTTCGTGACGCTGCATATCCCTTACCGAAGTGTCGCTGCTACGAGCTTGTGGGCGATGACTAACCGACAGCTCAAAGCGGTGGGTATAAGCTGCCGGCGAAGCGGGCCGCACTGCCTGCGACATGCTTGCGCGACGCACCTGTTGCAGGAGGGCGTGTCGTTGAAAGAAATCGGCGATCTCCTTGGACATCGAAGCGCGATGTCTACGGGTATCTATGCAAAGGTCGATATCTCGATGTTGCGTCGCGTAGCGGACTTCGACCTCGGAGGGCTGCTATGAAGCTAGCCGAATCAATCACCCTCTACATCGCAAAGCGTCAGGCTACAGGCGAGAAGTACTACAGTCCGGCCAGAGTGCTTCGCGCCTTGTCCCGTAGTTATGGTGAACTCGAACTCGCCTCACTTACGCCTGATCAGATGTCGCACTTCCTGGCAGGGGCACGCACTGGCCCTGCAACATGGCGGAACAAGTATGGCACGTTGCGGGTCTTTTTCGAGCACTGGCGGTTGCGAGAGGAGTTGCACACGGTTCCTCTACCGCCACCAGCCCCGAAATACACAACCAGCTTCGTTCCCTATATCTACACTGTCTCTGAGTTGCGGCTGTTGCTCTCTGCCCTTCTGTACAGTCAGCAGAGAGATGCGTGTCTGATGTCGGCATCCATGTTCCGCACGCTGCTGCTTCTGCTCTATGGCACGGGGATGCGCATCGGCGAGACGTTGCGGTTACTTCGTGGCGATGTGGATCTTGGTGCTGGCGTCATCACGGTCCGAGGAACGAAGTTCTACAAATCGCGTCTAGTACCGCTTGGACCGGATGTTCAGGCGCAGTTACAAGTCTATCTTGCCATGCCGGGGAGGCTTGACCGCAACGACCAGCCACTCTTCCAATCCCGGTTGCATAAGGCAGTTCCACGGCAGGTGGTTGAGGCCAGCTTCCGCCGGCTATGCAACCTTGCGGGCGTGCGCCGGGAAAAGGCCAGTCCATACCAACCACGCATCCACGATCTGCGACATACCTTCGCGGTGCATCGACTCACGGAGTGGTATCGCAGCGGCGCCGATGTGCAAGCCCTGCTGCCTGCTCTCTCGACCTATCTCGGGCATGTCGAGTTGCACTCGACGCAGCGTTATCTGGCGATGACGCCGGAGCTTCTGGGAGAGGCCAATCGCCGCTTCGAGCGCTATGTATGTGGAGGTGGCGATGAGCGATAAACATACTCTCGGTTCTTGGGTTAGGCGCTTCCTGATGGAGCATCTGCCCGACGACCGCAACCTCTCGCGCAATACGCAGCAGAGCTACCGGGATGCGTTGCGTCTGATGATCGTGTTCGCAGCCAATCTGTTGCACAAGAAGGCTGACAAGCTTCTTGTGGTCGACCTCGATGCTGACACGGTTCGGGCCTTCCTGCGGCATCTTGAAGAGGAGCGTGACTGCACGATCTCCACGCGCAATCAACGCTTGGCGGCCATCCATGCGCTGGCTGGGTTCATCGGCCAACGCAGCCCGGACAATCTCGGCTGGTCGGCGCAGCTTCGTTCGGTGGAGTTCAAGCGATCGACCCGTGTCCCCGTCGGCTATCTGGACAAACATGAGATCGATGTGTTGCTGGCTGTTCCCGACCAATCAACACGGATCGGGTACAGAGACCATGTCTTGCTGTTGTTCCTCTACAACTCCGGCGCGCGTGCGGATGAAGCGGCGCAACTGGAGATAGGCGATCTAACTCTGCGCAGCGATGGAACGAGCACTCTATCTTCGGTGCGTCTGAAGGGCAAAGGAAATAAGGTCCGCCTCTGCCCGCTGTGGGCGGCGACCGCACACGCACTGCGTGAGATGACGCGTGGACGTGAAGACAAAGATCCTGTGTTCCTCAACCGCAAGGGACAACCGCTGACGCGCTTCGGCATCCATGACATCGTCACTCGCCATGCACGAACTGCAGCGACCTCCGTGCCCGAAATGCACAAGAAGAAGATCGGCCCGCACACCATCCGTCACACAACGGCAACGCACCTGCTCCGAGCCGGAGTGGATATCAACACCATCCGTGCATGGCTGGGGCACGTCTCGCTCGACACAACCAATATCTATGCCGAGACGGACCTCGACATGAAAGCGAAAGCGCTCGGCATGTGCGAACAGAAGCGTCCATCCGGAAGGAAACGCTGGCGGGACAATCCCGACCTGCTCACCTTCCTCGCCCAACTCTAACCCAGCTTATGTGACGTTCAAAACGAAAATCTCCAGTGTTCATAGGGAGGCAGAGGATGAACGTCACATAACCTCGAAGACAACATAATCAGCTGATGCCGTTCCCGTCTCCAAACCTACTGCTTTACTCACCACAAACGCAATGGCTTCGGCCTCCGTCTCGCGAACGGTTTTTGTCGTTGCGGTGCGACGCTCGGATTTGTGAATCATCTCGTGGCTCAGCTCATGGACTAAACAAGAAAACTCCTCGGCCTTCGACTGTCCAGGAAGCAGAACGATCTTTCCGCCGTAGCTCATGCCCATTGCTGGTGCAATGCGCTCGTTGAACTCGAGCTCAATTCCCTGAGTATTGATGAACTCAATCAAGCGGTCGCGGTTTGCGCCAGCATCGCCGCTGACTCGTGCATGTTCAGGAAGCTCCTTGCCTTCAGTCTGCGAAACATCGAAGACATAGGCTGCACGAAAACCAACCAGAACGGGGACATGCTGTCGCGTCAAGTCTTTCTCGGCTTCTTCCTGCTCCTTGCGTTTTGTCCCAATGATGGGAGCTAGAATACGGATGCCTTTCTCGCCCTTCTTCACTCTGCGGCCAAGCTGGTTCCATGTGTAGAGTCCGGCAACGTGGGTTGCGTCCGGCTTCTGGCGTGCAATTTCGAGGATGTTGCCGAAAGAGTAGTTGTGAAAGTGGCTCATGGCGGTGAGGTAAGCTGTGAGCGTTTCGCTATGTCCCTGTTCAAGTTGGTGGATAAGGTGTTGCACGTTGGCGGCGATTACTTCTTTCGCCGTCTGCCGTTGCTGTTGCTTTTGCTCTCTTCCTTCCATTTTTTTGCTCCTCGTCTGCCCGGTCGGACGTTTTTGTTTCTCACCAGCGCAGTGAGACAAAAACGACGGAACGAGCAAACAGGACAGAACGACGACCGGGACCCGGCGTAGTCCCGAGTGGCAGGCGCGGCCAGTGACAAAGTTGTTCTTGGACTTTGGCGCGTAGTCGGCGCTCACCCGAAGGGACGGCTAAGCGGAGGGAACGACGGGGATCGGCGAAGTGGCCGGAAGTTGCGTCAGCCACCTTGCGCTTCGTTCTTTTAGTCGGTACAAAAACGCTATGCCGAAGAAGGTGTCAGCGGTTTCACGAAAGATAGGCTTCGTCGAGACCATGGATTGCTTGCCGGTCTCGAAGCTTCCGGAGGGAGCGGAATGGACCTACGAAATTAAACTCGATGGATACCGTCTTGAAGTAGTGAGAAACACAAAAGAAGTCACGCTCTATTCCCGCCGTCAGAATGTTCTGAATGATCGATTCGGATACATCGCCACTGCGTTGGAATATCTGCGTTCAGGAACCGTGATCGATGGCGAGGTGGTGGGGCTGGGGCCCGATGGCCATGCAGATTTCTATCTCCTACAAAAGTTTCGTTCCGCACAATCCAATATCGTCTATTACGCCTTTGACATTCTTGTTCATGAGCATCGTGACCGAAATCATCGGGTGATATGAATGAGTCGCAAATTTACTTTCTAAGATAAAGGACGCCCAAATGCACTGGCTTTATACAGCAATCATCGCCTCGTCGGCCATACTCATGCGCGGGGAGGCGATTGGCCAGGCTGTTGACGTATCGCTCTATGGAGCGACACCTAACTCCGCTCAGAACAGCAGTCCAAGCGTTGCGAGAGCGATCGATTTTGCATTACGCCACCATCGTTCCAAGATATTGTTCAAACGAGGAAGGTATGACTTTTGGCCTCAGGGCGCGGTTATACGCCACCTTTTTATCTCAAACCATGATGGAGTAGCCGAGCGCGCGGTTGCCATATCAATCGAACACGTTAGCGGCCTCGAACTTGATGGCAACGGATCGGAATTTGTCTTTCATGATTCCATGCTTCCTATTGTTATTTCGCATTCGGACCGGGTAACTCTGCGTAATTTTTCGATAGATTATGCAAGCCCGCACATTGTGCAGGCAAAAGTAGTCAGCAAGAACGATGGTTTTGTCGATCTCCATATGGATAGTCCCACATCCTACAGAGTGAAAGACGATCACCTTTTCATTTTGACTGAGGACGACTCTCCTGGATCAGAGCAGGTCGCGCGGGGAAGCGTCGTCTTTGATCCCGAGGGAAGGTGGCTTGTTGCCGGGACAGGCGACAACTGGGAGGTTGATAAAACAACAGCTAAAAGGATAGATCGAGAGACGCTCATAGTAGCTGGCCACCTTCAACAAGAGGGCTGATCTGGCCCAGCCAATGGTCGGTCGTCTTGACCGTGGCTCGTTCATTATGCTGAGCGCGATTGCTGCATTTGTCAAACCGTAAGTAACACAAACATGTTTGCCATATAATCAGGCGATGCCGGTTAATCCACCGGAATTCCACTTTAGATTCCTTTCCGTGGCAGATTTCGATAACTTGTGCGGAGAAGTGGGACGAAAACTGCGTCAGGTGAGAGTCGCGCAAGGACTTAGCCAAATGGGACTTGCGCAGCAATTCAGAATCAGTTGGGGTTCTGCTGTCCGCTATTCTTGGCACGTGAATCATTTCGATATCAACCTTCTATCTATAAGCGTGCCGAATCTGGGTAGAACGGACAGGTGATTGAAAGAAAATTTGTTGGTTGACATCTCGAGATCGCCGCCATATGAGGCGCAATCGAATCAATGTGTTTTTGCCAGATAATCACGAGGTTCTTTCTGTTGACCGCATTGAAATTCCGGATTAGCTTCCTCTCAATGGCAGATTTCGATGACCTGTATGGAGAAGTGGGACGAAAGCTGCGTCAAGCGAGAGTAACGCAAGGACTTAGCCAGGAGCGACTTGCGCAGCAACTCGGAATCAGCCGTGCCTCTGTCGTGAATATCGAAGCAGGCCGGCAGAGAGCTCCACTGCACCTGCTGTGGCAGTTTTCCGAGGCTCTCGCAACCGACTTAAGCCTGTTGATCCCTCGGCGAGAGGAACTTTCGCCTGCAGCGAAGGAAGCCACATTGGACCCGGCGATGGTTAAGCAGATTAGAGAGGCGGCGAATAATGATTCAGACGCTATCAAGGTTCTGACCAGGTTTGCCAGCAAGCTCAAAGCGACGATCGAAATCGATTCCCCAGACAGGAAAGCCCATGATCAGAGAAAAACTCGAAGAAAAAGCTGAAAAAACTCTTCGTGAAACAGACACCTATCGCATTCCGATCGCGATCGAAGTGCTTGCGCACCGCCTTAACCTCGCGATTCAATCCGAAGCTCTCGGGGACAATGTAGCGGGCATGCTCGTGATCGAAGGGGATCGGGGAGCAATAGGATATAACTCAACCCACGCTCTTGTCCGGCAGCGATTCACGATCGCCCACGAAATCAGTCACTATCTATTGCACGTAAAAAAGAACCAAAAGTCCCAGCTCTTTATTGATCGTCACATGACCTTTCGGCGGGACGGATACTCCTCCGGAGGAGTGGACCATGAAGAGGTCGAGGCCAACCAGTTCGGGGCTGCACTCTTGATGCCTCGGAGCTTAGTGCAGCAGGAGCTTAAGAAGAACGATCTCGATCTGGATGACGAGGAGGCGATCACCTTTTTGGCCAAACGGTTTCATGTAAGTACTGCGGCCATGAGCAATCGATTGTCCAACCTCGGCTTGCTTCGCTGACGATGACCGTCCGAATGTACAAAAATCCGGCAGTCAGGTGATTGCACAGTCCTCGCGTCCGCGTGCCTCATAGAAAGAGCAACTCAATCGTTCAACTGAACGGTGTTTCCCGATACTAATCCGGCCGGCAAGATTGGCCATTGATTGATTTGGGCGAATCAGGACGCCCGCACCCTTCCATGCTGGCCAATGAAGGTAAAGTGATCCGATGCCGCCTCCTATCTGACCGGAGGGCGCATTTTTGTCCACAACCCTTCATGAACATCTTGTAAATCGACGTGATCAAAATCCGATCGATAACAGTTACGTTTCTACCTTGGCGGCCCTGCCGAGCAGCGCGTAAAATCCCCGCCGTACTTGTTCCGATCAAAGTACATGGAGACAAATAATGAGGGGTATTTCACGTAGAGATCTCTTTGGAATGGGCATTGGCGCTGCCGCGGCAGCAACGGTTGCTCCACTAACTTTTGTTACGCCAGCGCACGCATCAACCACAGCTTCACCACTTGATAGTGCCGGCGACCATGCCGGGTCCATCGATAATGCGGTTCTGTTTCTGAACACCATAATGGACGCTTATGCGACCGGCAACACGATCCGGCTCGCGCAAAGCTACTCGGACCAGGAGTTCGCACCTTTTTCGCCGGTGGCCTTCACCTACGACAATGCGGTCACCATCCACGCCTACCTGGTCCGCGGCGACGAGGACAGTATGAATCGCGCGGAGGTGCTGGGCAACGGCCTCATCCATGCCCAGACGACGAACTTTCCCATTGCAGACGGACGTTTTGCGCAGGCCTACTACGTGAACGTGCCCGACGCCAGCGGCGCATTCATTATGCCGGCTGCCTTTCCGTTCTTCTTCTACACCAGCGCAGTGGGAGACCAGGCATGGGCGGGCATGGCGCTTTCGCAGCTTTACCTGCGTACGGGTAAGGCCAAATACCTCACGGCGGCGCTCAGCATAGCCAATTGGATCGTCAACAACACATTTAACACGCTCGGGCCGGGAGGCTACTCGTTCGGCACGAATATCAACCAGTTCAACCAGTCGGTACCGTCAGGAAATGGCAAGTCGACCGAGCATAACATCGACACCTTTGCCTTCTTCACCATGCTCGATGAACTGACAAATCATGGAACGGCGACGAACGGGACAAGCTGGAAGAGTCTTGCGGACCACGCACTGTCCTTTGTGAAGGCCATGTACAACTCCACTGATGGATTCTTCTTTACCGGCACCAATGCAGACCAGATCACGATCAATCCCAGTCCGGTACCCGAGGATTGCCAGACCTGGTCGTACCTGGCGCTGCTGGATAATCAGTTCAAGGCTTCGATCGACTGGGCCCTGGCCAACCTGCAGTCCACTGACACCCCGGCGGCACGCAACAGCAACCTGACTGGAAGCCAGAAGATTAGCGGCATGGTCTTCGACACGGCCAGCCTCTCGACTCCGCCTTCTTCCGGCGACGACCCCAATGCGGTGTGGCTGGAAGGCACGGCGCACACCATTGCTGCGTTGGTGGCGCGCGTCCAGGTGGGTGGCGACAGCCTGCCCAAGCTCTTCGAGGACCTTAGCACCGCGGTCGGTTTCCTGAATCAGCTGCAGAGTGGGCAGAAGAAACTCGGTACGGGACAGAAGGTGAATGGGGTGGTAATTCCAGGCGGAGAAGGTTTGCAGGCAGCATCGAGCCTTATGGACACCGGCTTCGGGTTCTCCTACTTCCCCAACCTGCATATCGGCGCAACCGGATGGTATGTTATCGCCGGCCTGAGCGGAAATCCCTTCCAGCTTGGCTACGGCAGCTTCCGCAGATAGTCTCCGCGCACAATGTCGCGGCTGCGCCTCGCATGGCAGCCGCGACGTTGTCTATCCGACGTGTCGGGGTCAGCACACCAACGTCAAGAGTAGTGCGATAGGCTTCTGTGGTGAAGGGCGGGCCCACAACGCTTCACCTAGTCACTGCAAACAGGGAATTGTTGGGAGGTTCGGAGTCAGCTTTCCGTTTAGCCGGCTATACGGCAACTTACCAGCTCATCCATTCGTCCATAGTGTCGTGCAGCAGGTGCATGCCAAGTGGGCCCATGATTTCGCGAAGGTCGACGTTGGTTCTGGCATTCTGTATATGGACAACAGCGCTCGTCCCGCAGCGCGTCACAGGTGCAGTCCGACGCGCAGACGCCGCCCGACAAATCAGTCTACACACATCAGGCCAACACTCGTGTTGTCCTTACTGATATCACCTGATCGAAGCAGAAATGGCATACACAGAAACTCAGTTTCGGCTGCGAGTCCGCGATGATGGGAAAGGCATCGATCCCCATGAGCGGATCCGCGCCGAACGGACGGGGCATTGGGGACAGAATGGTATGCGAGAGCGCGCAGAACGCGTTGGTGGAGAATTGGAAGTGTGGAGTGAATCTGGAGCGGGGACTGGGATCGAGTGGAAGGTTCCTGCCTCTATTACCTACGAAACAGTTGTCGCACCAAGATGGAGCAGGGCCACTAAAAGATGGCCGTAGTGACTTTCCCTCGCCGGAGGTTGAGTAAAGCGGCTCGGATGGAAGTAGTTCGAGCGAGTCGCGAGTTGGAGGTAAGAACGGTATTGCCAACGGGAGACAGAACTCGGATTCTCCGCCTGAGGGCGCTCCTCTTGCGCAGCGCCTGCCTTTGGGCGGTGATGGGCCTATGTAGTGTTTCGCTTTTCGCGCTTGATCCGCAGCGCGATATACACCAGTTTGCCCACCGCTCCTGGCTCGAGAAGGACGGGTATCCTGGTCAGCCGCGGGCACTGGCACAAACCACAGATGGATTTCTGTGGATAGGTACCAATGATGGTCTCTACCGCTTCGACGGAGTTCGGTTTGAACGATATCTCTCAAGATCGGGTGACAAGCTTCAAGGAGGCGCTGTGTTAAGCCTTCTGGCTGCCCCCGATGGCGGTTTGTGGATCGGGTTTGCCCGCGAAGGCCGGATAAGTGTCCTTCGGAACGGCAAGGTCACGAACTACGCCAGGGCTGCCGGTCTGCCAGTGGACACTACTATCCTTTCCATTGCCGAGGATCATGAAGGCACGATGTGGGCAAACACCGGGACAGGTTTGATTCGTCTCAATGGTACGAAATGGGAGCGGGTGGACAGCCAATGGAATGTTCCGCGGGAGATGCAACACACTCGCTCCACCGCGTTGTTTGTGGATAGTCACGGGACTCTCTGGGCTGGTGTCGGCAATACCGTCATGTATCTCAAACAGGGATCAAAGCGATTTGAACCGACGGGCGCATATGCCGGTCAAGCGATATCGATGGCAGAAGCGCCCGACGGAAAGATATGGATGGCTGACGATAGCTCGGCGACCCGCGTGATCAGCATGCCTGTTAGCGCGATGTCGACTGCAAGGGCCCGATGCGAGGTGAATGCCCTTCGATTTACTGATAAATGCCCGAGCGATAATCAATTTGAAATCCGGACTGATGCGATGGAAGTGCTCTTCGACCGCAATGGCAGCCTTTGGGTTACGGCGATGACACACGGGCTGCTTCGCTTGCCCGATCCTCAGCGGCTCGAAAATGAACCGCTTAAGGAGGCTGAGGACGAGGTCCAGAGCTTCACTTCAAAGGACGGCTTGAGCGCAGATAACTGCACGTCCATTCTGGAAGACCGGGAAGGAAGTATCTGGGTCGCGACGCGCGATGGATTGGATCAGTTCCGTGATACCAGGCTCGTTCCGGTCATATTTCCGACCTCGACAATGGAAATCGGGTTAGCTCCGGCTGACGGAGGAGACGTTTGGGCTAGCGCTAACTTTGGGAGTGTCGCACGAATTGATGGCTACTCGATGAAGCTGCCGCTAATAGACGCCGAGGTTTATTCAGCCTATCGCGACCCCGCCGGCGTCACTTGGTTATTGGGCGGCTCCGGTCTTCAGCGATGGGAAAGAGGCAGATTTCAGAGGGTCGCAGGTGCTCCGAATGGACTGAGTGGAATCGGGGGCGATATGCAGATCGTGAGCGACAACTCAGGAACCCTGTGGGCATTTGTTAAAGGCCTTGGCTTCCTCTCTCTTGATCGACATCGATGGAAAGCTTTGTCGACTCCACCGGAAGTGGCCAAGCTATGGCCTGCCGTCGCATTTTGCGATAATACGGGCCGCATCTGGGTGTCAACCTACTCGGGTGACATCGTCATCATGGACAAAGGAAACATCGTGACCTATTCCCCCCAAACGAATGGCCTCCTTAAATATGTAAGTGCGTTTGCCCGACGTGGCTCAGGAGTTTGGATTACCAGCGGGGATGGACTGCTTTTGTTCGACAATGGCCGTTTTACCCTGATAAAACCAGCAGGTTTGGATCACTTTGGCCACATTCCAGGAATTATTGATGCGGGGAACGAAGGAGTTTGGTTCATCACTGTAGATGGTGTGGTTCACATTCCCCGTCACGAGATAGAGAAATCTCTAAAGAATCCCTCCTATCGATTTCAGTGGGAGCAATTTGATTCAACAGATGGCCTTCCGGGAAAAGGCAAGCGTTCGGAACCATATCCGCATGTCATCCAGGGAACGGACGGACGGATTTGGTTCATTGCAACAAAAGGTGTCGCGTGGATCGATCCCCGAAAGATTTTGAGAAACACAATTCCGCCGCCAGTTTCCATTACATCAGTATCGGCGGATGGCTCGCCCCACTTGCAACTGGCCGATCTGCGGCTCCCCGCGCGTACGGCGAACGTTCAAATCAACTACAGCGCACTGAGTCTGTCGGTTCCAGAGAAAGTTCAATTTCGATACAAGCTGGATGGCATCGACAAAGATTGGCAGAACCCCGGCACAAAGAGAGAGGCTTTGTACAGTCGACTGCCTCCGGGCCGTTATCAGTTTCACGTCATCGCGTGCAATAACGATGGCATTTGGAACAAGGTTGGTGCGAACCTTAGCTTTGCCATTGCTCCCGCATGGTTCCAGACAATCTGGTTCGAATTCCTAGTCGCAGTGGCTGCTCTCACACTCGTTTGGACAGCTTACACGCTCCGGCTGAGGCAGGTCAGCGCACATATCCAAGAGCGCCTTGGTATGCGGATGGAGGAGCGGGAACGTATCGCACGCGACCTGCACGATACGCTGCTGCAAAGCTTTCAGGGATTGACGCTCCAGTTTCAAAGAGCACGCAACCTTCTGCCAGATCGCGCCGCCGAGGCGATTCACACATTGGATCAGGCGTTGGATGGAGCGGACGAAGCAATTGTAGAGGGACGAGATGCGATTTACGATTTACGCTCCTCCACAACTGCCGCCAAAGCTCTGGCAGAAGAGATCAAAGCGCTTGGTGAAGAATTGGTTGCGAAGAGCGCCAATACGAAAGAGCCAGTGGAATTCCGAATCGTAGTTGAAGGTTCGACGTGTCCGATGCGCCCAAATCTGCACATCGAAGTTTTCCGCATTGCGCGCGAGGCCCTGCGAAATGCATTCAGCCATTCTCAGGGACACCTGATCGAGACAGAAATGGCATACACCGAGAGCATGTTTCGATTGCGAATCCGGGATGATGGGAAGGGCATCGATCCCGATGCGCGGGTCCGCGCTGAACGATCGGGGCACTGGGGTCTGAAAGGCATGCACGAGCGCGCTGAGCGCCTTGGTGGAGAATTGGAAGCGTGGAGTGAACCGGGAGCGGGCACCGAGATTGAGTTGAGAGTTCCGGCTTCGATTGCGTACGAAACGGTTCTTCCGCAGGATTATTCCTGGCAATTTTGGAGACGGAAAAGAAATCCATGACGGACAAACCATCCAGACCCATACGCATATTGTTAGCCGATGATCACCATGTGCTTCGCCAAGGCGTACGAGCGCTGGCGGCAGATGAACGCGATATGGAATTTGTAGCGGAGGCGTCCAGCGGGCAGGAAGCGATCGAGGAGTTTCGAAAACACCGGCCGGACGTTGTGCTCATGGACTTGCAAATGCCTGATATGAACGGCATCGACGCCATGATCGCGATCCGCAATGAGTTCCCCGATGCGCGCTTCATTATCCTTACAACCTATGCGGGCGATGTCCAGATTTCACGAGCGCTCAAGGTTGGGGCTCGCGCATATCTCCTAAAAAGCCTCCTGCGCAGAGAACTCTTGGATACAATTCGTGCAGTCCATGCAGGCCAAAAGAGAATTCCAGCCGAAGTCGCCGCGCAAGTCGCTAACCACCTTGCGGACGACTCTTTGACTTCCCGTGAAATCGACGTACTCAAACTGATTGCTGGGGGAAATGCAAACAAAATCGTTGCGGACAAACTCTCGATCACGGAAGAGACTGTCAAAGGCCATGTCAAAAGCATTCTTTCTAAATTAGGCGCTAACGATCGAACGCACGCAGTAACGATTGCACTGAAACGCGGAATCATCGAACTGTGATCCCCTCGAAAGAGGGGTATGACGGCGCCATTATTTGGAGATTCGACCGGAGTTGAGGAACACCTAAGCTTGTCGTTGAGGTTTCCGTGCAACGACTTTTCTCGATGTTCCCGAACGGGTGGCCGGGGAGGGGTCTTTTACTCCTGCGGCTCGTTTCGGGCATTCTCTTGATCAACGATGGAGTCTCTGGACTGCTCGAAGGACCTTCGTGGCCAGGAATCATACGGCTATTCCTGGAGATCGCCACCGGGATACTCCTTCTCGTCGGTTTATGGACACCCATGGCTGGAGTGTTGGTCATAGTCGTCGAATTATGGTCTATGTTGTCGAGAACGGGTGACCTCCGTAATTGCATCGTGCTTGCCACTTTCGGTGCCGCCCTAGCGGTGCTTGGCCCTGGAGTCCGGTCGATCGATGCGCGCCTCTTCGGACGAAAGCGAATTGATATTCGAGAACACTAGAGTAGTTCTATTCCCCCCTAAAAGGGTTGTCTTCAACTGCCATCGTTTGAGATGGCCACAGCCCCCCCATTTAGGGATGTCCTCGAAATGAAGTCCGTTCATCATTGGGGACAGTCGATCGGAACACCGGTCACGTTTTCCATAGATCAGCACCGCCGGCCAGTTCGGTGTGATCCAGGCTGCCGCCATCAACGAGCATGAGGAATCAGCGTCATTTCGCAACGCGATTCCTAAAGGAGTTCAACGATGTCTACTCTCGAACTTATCGGATCCAGTGCAAGATTCCGGACTGTGCTTGACCAGATAGACATGGTTGCGCCGGTAGACTCGGCTGTCCTGATTCAAGGCGAAACAGGTACGGGCAAAGAGGTGATCGCTCAAGCGATACATGACGCCGGCCCTCGCCGTCAGAAACGATTCGTGGCCGTGAACTGCGCAGCGATCCCCGCCACTCTGCTGGAGAGTGAACTTTTCGGACACGAACGAGGGGCATTCACCGGAGCAGTGACCCAGACAATAGGACGATTCCAGACCGCAGATAGCGGAACTCTTTTTCTGGACGAGGTCGGAGATCTTCCCCTTGAATTGCAGCCAAAGCTTCTCCGCGTTCTCCAAGAGAGACAGGTGGAACGCTTAGGTAACGGCCGAGCTATGCGAGTGGACGTGCGTATTATTGCGGCTACCAACCAGGACCTCTGGAAGATGGTACAAGAGCGGAAATTCCGCGCCGATCTTTTCTACCGGCTGAATGTATTCCTAATTACACTTCCCCCGTTACGAGACCGGATGGACGACATTCCTCGGCTTGCTGAGCACTTCGTTCGAAAGTTCGCCAAACAACAAGGCAAGATGATCGACTGCATTCCGGACAACGTGATTGAGGAGTTGATGAGCCATGACTGGCCCGGCAATATCCGGGAGTTACAGAACGTCATGGAATGCGCAGTGATTTTGAGCGCGGACCACACCCTGAAGCTACATTCGTCAGACCTTCGACGACACAACACGGAGTCAGCTTCTGCCCGAACACTCGGTGATGCTCAGTGCGCACACATCTTAGCGACTCTCCGCGAAACAAACTGGGTTGTTGGAGGGCGGCGCGGAGCGGCCGCGCAGCTCGGAGTGCCTAGAACGACCCTGATTGGAATGATGCAACGGCATGGACTATCCCGCGAAGCGTTAGAACAGAACGAACAACATTCGGACAGACCAATACCTTATTCAGCTGCAACCTCGCTCGAAATTGCGTAAGGCCGCTACAGCTATCTCGAACAGCCGGACTCTCAGGTTGCAACCTAGCCGAGTGCGCAATTGGTGTTATTGATGTGCGAGGATCCTCTCGAAACTCGATCGAATCCTCTCAATGATGAATTACGCTTACCACTGCGGAGTCGTCCGCCAGTGGCATTTGCCAAACGCTCTCATTTCAGTTTCCCGGCAAGATCCCTGAGTGCAGTCCGTGCACGAAGGTAGGGGTTTGTTGGTAATGAGAAATCGACGACCTGATAATCGCGCGGAACTTACTCAGCCCTTTTTCCTTTCACGATCTGCGCAATGACGGCAGAACGGTGAGTCCATGGACTGACGCTCGGGTTGCCATATCGACTGTACGCATGAATCTGTTAGCTTCCCGAGCGAGACGCTCATGATGACCCCATGTATGCAATTCACAGCCCCTTCTAGTCGCGGACAGGACCCAGGGCTCCCCTTTGCCGAAGAGGAGCAACATCGCAAGTGAAACTGCTAAGGTCCCGTCAAAGACGGCGTACATTGAGACCGACTCATTCAGATAGCTGATACAACAGCGGCATCTGGCAGCTAGCGCTGAACTCTTCCCTGTTCTACATGGATGCGGAGTTGGTTGGCGGCTCCGTCAGGGTACTGCACTCATGTTGTTGGGGCTTCTCGAATCGTCTCCCTGTCGCTTCCAACAACCCATGGAGGCCGAGGAGCGCGTGTCGCTGCACCGACATCGAGACGGCTCAACAACACTTTCGGAGGCCACGCAGTTAGTGCTCTGACTCCAGAGTGATAGCTAACTATTTCAATTCAATGGCCCTCTGCTCGTATCGCCGTCCCATGGCTGATTGGCATAACGTTTGCAGCTGTTGAATGTGAGATCGACGATTCTCCAATGACCACCCTGAGTCCAGTGACGTTGACAAAGGTTGCCATTACCAACATTCACACCGCACAAGGAGCCTCTATGAGCTTACGGCGCAGATTTTCCGTCCTCCTCGCAATCGCGTCTTTCTTCACGGCAGTATCTTTCGCACAGCAGGTGAAGACTGACTACGATCGAAATGCGGACTTCAATCAGTACAAGACGTTCTCCTGGGAGAATGTCCACACCGAAAACCCGTTATGGGTTGATCGGATCAAGTCGGCCGTCAATTCGGCGCTGGCAGCGAAGGGTTGGACGCTGGTTGGTTCAGACGGAAGCGTGTCCATCATGGCCCTGGAAATGAACCAGACTCACCAGACTCTCAATACTTATTACGACGGTTTCGGCGGTGGTTGGGGCTGGAGAGGATGGGGAGGGGGAGGCTTCGGAGATGCCACGACAACAACGTCCACTTATAGAGTCGGAACTCTGGTCGTGGATTTGTTCGACTCGAAGACGAAGACTCTCATCTGGCGCGGATCAGCGAGCGACACTCTCTCCGATAAATCCGACAAGAACATAAAACATCTCGACACGGCTGTGGATAAGCTGTTCGAACACTTCCCTCCAGGCGAGAAGAACTAATAAAGATCAGTGCTCATGAAGCGTCGCAATACTGCTCTTGATGGAAGAGTTGCGACAGTGAACGTAAATTCATCTTTTTGAAAAGGGGGCGTTCCCGATGACGAAGCTCGAAAAGGTTCTTTACACTGCAAAGGTTCGCACTACTGGAGGCCGCGACGGCGCGGCCCGAAGTGACGACAGTCGTTTGGATATCACGCTGTCACCTCCCGGCCACGCCGGCACCGGCACCAACCCCGAGCAGCTATTCGCTGCAGGTTGGTCGGCATGTTTCCTCGGCGCAATGGGGATTGCGGCTAACAAAATGAAGGTCGCTCTTCCGGCAGACAGGGCGGTCAACGCCGAAGTGGACCTTGGAACTTCTGGCGGCGCTTTCCTCCTTCAAGCTCGCCTCAACGTAAGCCTGCCGGGGCTCGATCGTGACATCGCCCAAGCCTTAGTGGATGCAGCACATCAGACATGCCCCTATTCCAAGGCGACACGCGGCAACATCGACGTCGTGATCAATCTGATTCAGGATCGAGTCTGAAATGGCTGCACCCGGCACATCCGAACCGCTAGCCGACGAGTCGGAAGACTGCACTTCAGAAGTGCGGCGCTTGGCAAGTGCGCATGTGCCGGGACTGAAGCATGAACAACCAGACCAAGGATCAGAAGGGTGGCACGACCGGTTGCGGGTGCTCGAGCAGTGGATTTGCGAGTTACTTATCGAGAATCAACGCCTCAGAATGCTGTTCGGGGAAGAAACAATGCCAATTCCGGGAAGAAATGATGGTCAGAGCGTGTAGGGCAACAGATGAGCCTTTCCATGTTCTGCAGCCTATTCCAACAACAGAGTTCTCAACCCGGACGCGTTTCGCTGGAGGTATCGCATGACTGTTGGATCGAGAACACACCCTGATCGCAATCTCTCTACGGCTCCCTGTATTCGGACGCAGATCGCGTGCGCTGGAACCTGGGCCGGAAGTGAGAGAGCGGCGAGTCTACTCGAGCTACCAGGAATGTTGGCTTGGGTGCATTCGACGCCTGCAGGCTCAAGCAGGGTGGGAGGCGATGTCCACTACGTTTCGGTCTGCCCTGGCTGCGTGGTCTCTCGCGTCGCATTGGCGGACGTTAGCGGACATGGGAAGGCGGTGTCAACATTGTCCGGCGAGCTTCGACGGTTGATGCAGAGATATCTCCCGGAGTTGGAACATGACGGGCTCATGCGCGATCTCAATCGGGCCGTTCAACAGGGCCTTGACGGAGTGCATTACGCCACGATGGTAGCCGTCGGATGGCATAACGAGCGAGAGTCGCTCTTACTGGCCAATGCAGGTCATCCCATACCCTGTGTGTTCGAAGCCGAACGCAAGGAATGGACCTGGCTTGAGATCAATCCGGAACCTCGTCGGAAGTGGCCTGTGGGCGTTCCATTTGGACTTTTCGCTTGCGCCGACTATGACAGGACTGCAGTGAAGCTGCAAGTCGGCGATCTCGTGCTCCTTTATTCGGACGGCGTCACGGAGGCGACGAATCCAGCCGGCGACGAACTCGGTCCAGAGGGACTTATGAACCTGGTGAGACAACTTGATTGCAGCTCTGCCGAATCACTCGGTGTTCAGCTCCCGTCCGCGTTGCGCAGGTTCCGTGAAGGGGCAGAAGCGGCGGACGATGAGACGATCATTGTCCTGCAGCGAGTTCCAACTAATGGTCACCAACCATCATGCAAGTGATTTCAACCGAGGGTTCGCTGACGTCAGGAGTGCCACCTGAATTGACACCAAAGCCGGTTCAGGAAATGGCTGACAAAGATGGCAACCAAGATCACATTCACCCAATTGGAGGAAAAATACGATGCTCGAAGAAATCAATCATCAACGCCGGCGGTTCATCGGTAATGCGGCTCTTGCCGTTGCCGCGACTCAACTCGGTTTTCTCGGCTCAGCGAGTGCACAGCAACGAAACCCCGCGTCAACAGATGTTCCAGCGATCAAGCCTGGAACACACACCTCATTCGCCTCGATCAAACAGATCGACGCCGGCCTCCTCAATGTCGGATACGCCGAAGATGGCCCCGCGACCGGTCCACCGATCATTCTCCTCCACGGCTGGCCCTACGACATTTATAGCTTTGTCGACGTTGCTCCATTGCTGGCTTCGGCAGGTTACAGGGTGATCGTCCCCTATCTGCGCGGCTACGGTACAACACGCTTTCTTTCTGGTGAAACGTTCCGGAACGGTCAGCAATCTGTGGTTGCTCTCGACATCATCAACCTGATGGATGCTCTCAAGATCCAGAAGGCAGTCGTCGCTGGTTTTGATTGGGGAGCGCGGACAGCCGACATCATGGCAGCGATCTGGCCTGAACGCTGCAAAGGGATTGTGTCCGTAAGTGGTTATCTGATTGGTAGCCCCGCCGCGAACGAGGCGCCATTACCCCCGGCGGCCGAGTTCGAATGGTGGTACCAGTTTTATTTCGCCACCAAGCGCGGGAAGCTAGGCTACAGCAAGAACACCAACGACTTTAACAAACTCATTTGGCAACTCGCTTCGCCGAAGTGGGACTTCGACACTGCTACATTCGATCGCAGCGCCGCGTCCTTTGATAATCCAGATCACGTAGCCATCGTGATCCATAACTACCGCTGGCGCATTGGCCTGGCCGAAGGGGAGAAGAAGTACGACGACCTCGAAAAGCGGCTCGCCGAAGCTCCGGTCATCACTGTGCCCACGATCACCCTTGAAGGTGATGCCAACGGTGCGCCCCATCCGCCTGACTCGGCGTATCGAAAAAAATTCTCTGGCAAATATGCATACCGCCTCATCAGCGGAGGCGTGGGGCACAATCTGCCGCAGGAAGCCCCGCAAGCGTTTGCTCAAGCCGTAGTTGACGTCGACAGGCTCTGAGTGGCGCTCGCTTCCCGGGCCCTGCGAAATTGTACTCACAATCCGCAGGGCTCCTTTTCGAGATCCCTTTAGATTCCGATATCCAGACAAATACCGTCGCTAATCTAACGGCGATTCGCATGCTCTTGAACCATCGAAGGACGTGTAAGGAACAGCTTCAATATCCGAGGGCGAGATATAAGGGCGCGGGCGATACGAGAGACGAATCTGGCGCAACTTTGAACAGTAGAATTGACGGCAAACTTGTGAACATTAACCATACGGAATCCGCTCTCATTCCCGATCACAGTTCGGCACACCGCGTTGCGATCCGATTTGATGAACTCACCATTGACGGATTCCTTCGAAAAGGGAGCGCAGAGAGACGTGCTCGCCGGAGAGGAGTCATGGGCACTAAGGCAAACGCATCTATTTCGTCGCGCATTGTGGCTGCCATCCTTTGCCCTCTGTTGTTCGTTGCTGTTTTTTGTGAAGACGGACTCGCCCAATCTGCTCCTGGTCCGTCCCCTCAAACTATTCCTCTCACGCTGAAGGAAGCTGTGCAATTGGCATTGAAGCAGAACCCGGAGGTTGTGGCCTCGCGGTTGCTCTCTCTGGAAAGCGGCCGCGAAAGCCAGATCTCTCGCTCCGCTTTACTGCCGCAAGCAAGCCTCACAAGCATCGGAGTGGTCAGGCAGTACAACAGGGCCTCGGTCGAGCGCACAAGCACGCGCACAACGGGCGGCCCCTATCAATTTATTCAGGCTGGCCCCGCCTATTCGCAGTCGCTTCTCGATCTTCCCCTGTTTCGCAACTATCAGATATCCCGTGAAGGCGTTCGCGAAGCGCGCGCGCAAGAGAACGTAACGCGCGAAGATGTCACCGCATCGGTCGTAACCCAATACATCCTGGTACTCCGTGCGTTTGCTATTTACGACGCCGCGAAGGTCCGTGTCGATCTCGCCGAGCGCCTTTACGAACAAGCGTCGAATTTACAGAAGACGGGAATCGGCCTGAACATCGATACTACTCGCGCGCAGGTCGAATTGCAGAACGAACGGCAGAATCTGATCGACGCGGAAACTTCCACGCACACCACGAACTACATTCTGGCCGAACTGCTCGATCTCCCGCGCGACCAGGAACCGGCGGTCACCGACAAACTGCAGTTCGTTTATTTGCCCGAGTTTGAAGAAACAGCAGCCATCAGCACCGCGCTGATGAGTCGTCCCGAGATGCAGGCGCTGGCGTCACAAGAGCGCATCACGCATCTCGAACAGAAATCTGCGTCTGAAGAACGCGTGCCGCAGATCGATTTCTCTGGGATATGGCTTTACCAGGGCTCGCGTTTTAATAATGGCATTCCCGCGTACAGGTATCAGATCGGCTTCAACGTTCCGCTCTTCACCGGTGGGCGGATTCACGCCGAGATTGCGCGAGCAGACCTGGAGCAAGAGCGTATCGAGCAGAATCGCCAGCTCCTGGAGGCTCGCATTGTTCGCGAAGTGAAGTCGGCGATTGACGAATTGGATGCAGCACGCAAAAACGTCGGCGTCGCCAACCTGGGACTTCAACTCGCGAACGACGAGGTCGCGCAGGCCGAACGTCGCTTCGCAGCCGGAGTCACGACGAACGTCGAAGTCGTCACCGCTCAGGACGCACTAGCGCGTGCCAGCTCCAACCAGATCGACGCTCTCTACCGTTTCAACCAGTCCCGAGTCAATCTGGCCCAGGCTATGGGCGACGTGCAGAACACATATGACAAATAATGGAGCCAACGAGGAAAAAACCGCACCGGGGAGCGGCTCGCTAGCCGAGCCCCCCAATCCATCGCCGGCGACTCTGACAACGGACACGACGCCATCCTTTCTAGCCACAGCCGGTAAAGCGATTCGCGAACTCTCTCGCCTGGCCAAGTTCGCCCTGATCGTTCTCCTACTTGTCGTGCTTGCAGGCTGGTACATCTGGATTGGGCGCGTCTCGACGGACGATGCACAAGTGGACGCTCACATAACAGCCGTCGCATCACAGGTCTCTGGTTACGTCGTCGCGCTTTCGATCGACGATAACGTGAACGTTAAGGAAGACGATGTCCTGGTGCAGATTGATCCACGTGAATACAAAGCGGAAGTCGATCAGGCGCAAGCCTCTCTCGATCTTGCCGAAGCCGAAGCCAAGTCGGCCGAGCTGCAAATCGGGCTGACTCGCGCCACCACAACGCACAGCACTGGCAGTGCCGCTGCACAGCTTGAATCAGATACAGCCGACTACTCCATGTCTGAAGCCCAACTGGAACGCACCGCCACCGCAAACGTGCTTCAAGCGAAAGCGGAAGTGGCGTCTAAGCGCGCTACCAACGAGCGCGCCCAAGCAGACCTTGAGCGCTACAAGCCGCTCGTCCAAACTGGCGACGTCTCGAAGTTTCAATTTGACGCTGTCGACGCCACCGCACGCGTTGCACAAAGTGATCTTGTCGCCGCTGAACAGCAACTCGCCGCCGCGCAACAGGATGTGGCGATCGCTCGAGCCACTCTGAACTCGTCAAAGGCTAGAGCAACACGCTCACAATCTCTCCTTCTGGAAACGAAGGCCCACGAGCAACAAGTTCCGATCACGGAAGCGACATACAAATCAGCACAGGCGGGTGTCGAACGCGCCAAAGCCGCCTGGGAGCAAGCCCAGCTGAATCTCGGATACACCACGATCAAAGCGCCCATCTCCGGCCAGGTGACCCAGTTAACTGTGCATTTGGGACAATACGTTCTGCCCGGAAACTTGCTGTTCACGCTGGTGCCGCTCGACCGTGTGTATATCACCGCGAACTTCAAGGAAACTCAAATGGACCACGTGCGCCCTGGTCAGCGCGCGAAGGTTCATGTGGATACCTACGGCCGCGATTTCGATGGCGTCGTGGATTCCATCGCCGGAGCGGCTGGCTCCCGGCAGGCGCTTCTGCCTCCGCAGAATGCGACCGGCAACTTCATCAAAGTTGTGCAGCGTATTCCGGTAAAAATCCTGGTCAGGCAGAGTAGTGACTTGCGTTTTGTCCTGCGCCCGGGAATGAACGTGGAAGCCACTATTTACACTCGCTGAAGTGTTGGGAGGGTCATGAGCTATTTTGCAAGCGGCATTCCCCGCGGTCGCGAACCGTGGGAAGAGGAATACGCTCAACGCCTAAGCCCAATGCTCGCCAAGTTGTCACAGAAGCATAGGCTGATCATTCTATTCAGCATTGGCTTGGTCACCGCAATCGAAGTTTCGAACCGGCTCTCAATCAACGTCCTGCTGCCAGACTTGCAAGGCAACGTCGCGGGCAGTTCGGACGAGGTCAGCTGGGTGATCATTCTATACAATCTTGGTTTCCTATGTTCCCTCGCGATCAGCTATTGGATGACGCGCGTTCTTGGTGCACGCCGACACCTACTCCTCAGTATTGCGCTATACGCCACCGGAGTAATTGGCTGCTTTTCGAGCGCGCACAGCCTCAAGTCTTTGCTCGTCTCGCGAGTGGTCATGGGCTTCGGCGGCGGAGCATTTCTGGTTCGCACCGTTATCCTTGTCCGCATGATGTTCCCCGGCAAGGCCCGCATCCTCGCCATATCCTGGCTTTACGGCGAACTTTACGTTTTCGCAGTTGTCTATCCCGCGACCATGGGATGGATCTCCGATACGTTCCGCTGGAACTATGCCTTCCTGTTGGATTTCCCCTTTCTCGCCATCGGAACATTTCTAATTTGGAAATATTTGCCTCGAGGATTTCTCTATCTGCGCAGCGACAAGGCCTATGTCGATATCTGGGGTGCGGGACTCCTAATCGCAGCGCTGGGGTCCATGCAAATTGCGCTCAGCAGAGGAGAGCGCGACCTATGGTTTCAGTCGCCCTTCATCGTGTGTTTCCTGATCGTGGCTCTCAT
>JABDHA010000002.1:94155-94844 GCA_013285705.1 Acidobacteriota bacterium | reverse complement strand
GCCGCACGTGGCGGACACGATTTATCTGGGCGGAGGGACGCCGAGCCTGCTGCCGGCTGAGCTGTTGAAGACGCTTTTTCAGGCGATCCGTGAGCACTTTCAAGTTATGGGCGATGCCGAAATTACAGTCGAGTGCGCTCCGGGCCAATTGGCCGACGATGCGCTTGACGCCATGCTGGAGTGCGGCGTTAACCGCATCAGCTTTGGAGTGCAATCCTTTATCGACCAGGAAGCAAAAGCCACGGGACGGCTGCATACACGGGCCATTGCGCTCGAAGATATTCGCCGCGTGCAGCAGGCGGGAATCAGGCGAGTGAATGCCGATCTCATTGCGGGATTGCCCCACCAGACGGCACATTCATGGGATGAATCGCTTGCGGTATTAGCGGATACGGGCGTCGATCATGCCAGTATCTACATTCTTGAAGTGGATGACGATTCGCGCCTGGGCCGCGAGGTATTGAATGGAGGCGCGCGTTACTTTGCTCCGGCGATTCCTTCAGACGATGCGATTGCCGATATGTATGCGGGCGTAGTCGATGTGTTATCGAAGCAGGGGCTGGTGCAATATGAAATTTCTAACTTTGCTCGCGATGGTGCCGAGTCCGTGCACAACAAAAGATATTGGATGCGGCGGCCCTATTTAGGGCTTGGTGTGGACGCGCATTCCATGCTGCGGAATACGAGCG
>JABDHA010000002.1:841-94145 GCA_013285705.1 Acidobacteriota bacterium | reverse complement strand
CCATACGCTTACGCGGCAGGAAGAGATGGAAGAAGCGTGGTTCCTTGGCTTGCGCCTGAACGCTGGGGTGAGCCTGTCTCGGCTGGAAGCCGAATTTGGCAGAGAATCTCTGGTGCAGTTCCAGCCCATTCTTCAGGGACTTTGCTCTCACGGTCTTTTGGAGAGGAAAGGCGACTCTATCGCGCTCACGACGCGTGGAAGGCTGCTCTCGAATGAGGTCTTTGCGCAATTTTTGGATGTGATGGAAATCGCTGATCCTGTCACGGTGTAAAAAGGAAATATGTCGACCGAAACCGAGCCTCGTGAAGAAGTCTTTTCGCAAAATCCAGTAAGCGTTATCGACCTGCGCAGTGACACCGTGACCCGGCCAACGAAAGCCATGCGCTCCGCCATGGCGGCGGCTGAAGTGGGCGATGATGTCTACGGGGAAGACCCGACGGTGAATCTGCTCGAAACCAGCGCCGCGACGATTTTCGGTCGCGAGGCTGCTCTTTTCGTCCCAACCGGCACGATGGGGAACCAGATTGCGATTCGCCTGCACACGCAACCTGGGCAGGAGGTCATCTGCGAATCGCGCGCGCATATCGTGGACTGGGAGATGGCGATGGCGGCGGCATTTTCCGGATGCCAACTGCGTCCAGTGGCGGCTGAGCGGGGCATCGTAACGTGGAAGCACATTGAGCCTGTTTTGAAGCGCCCCACAAGCAACAATGCGCCTACGGGACTTATTTCACTCGAGAACTCGCACAATATGGCGGGGGGAACGGTCACACCGCTCCCGGTCTTTGGGGAGATATGGAATGGGGCGCGCGAGCTTGGTATCCCGCTGCATCTGGATGGGGCGCGCATCTTCAATGCGTCGATTGCGCTGAAGGTTCCGGTGGCTGTGCTTACCAGTGGATTCAATACGGTGATGTTCTGCTTGTCGAAGGGGCTGTGCGCGCCGGTTGGATCCATGCTCGTCGGCAATCGCAAACCGATCGAGCGTGCCCGAATGGTGCGCAAAGCATTGGGTGGAGGCATGCGGCAGGCTGGTGTACTGGCTGCTGCGGGCCTGATTGCTCTGGAAGAGATGCCGAAACGCCTCGCCGAGGACCATGCGAATGCGCGGCACATGGCTGAGCAGTTGGCTGGTCTGCCGCAGATCGAACTTGATCTGGCGACGGTGCAAACGAATATTGTGATTTTTACGCTGAAAGAAGAAGGAAAAGCGGAAGAGTTGGTTGTGCGCCTTAAACGGCTGGGCATACTGTGCGGAATGATTGGCCGGAACTCCGTCCGCTTTGTCACGCACCATGACGTAGACCGGGCCGCGTGCGAACAGGCTGCGCGTACCGCTATCGAGGAGATTACGAAGCTATAGCACAAGTGCTTGCGACTGGCATGACGCGATTCGGTATAACAACCTTTATTTTTCTGAATCAGTATGCCAGCCGGGATTGGTCCATTGTCCGTTGTTGAGGACGAAGACTTCAGTGGCTCGTCCAGAACTCAGTGATCGTTTTCCGTTGGTCTCGGTTTCGTAGAGGTACTTGCTGTAGAGAACCGCGACATTGCCGAATCGTTGTACTTCCGTGCGGGGAAATTCGAGACGGACGAGCTTTCCGCCGGATGCGTGGAATTTAACGGCTTCCCGAAATATGTCTGCATGGTTCTGCCAATGCTCTTCGCCCGTGCTGATGGCGATCGCATTGGATGGCACCAGCTTCGCCAGAGATTTCGTATCTCCAGCAAACCAGTCGCGCCAGACAGCTTCGCGAACGGTAAGAAGATCTGCCTGTTCTTTCGTGCTTGACGCCAGGGCCGATCCGTTAAGTGTTAGCAAAACGGCGATGAGGGCTGCGGTGATCCAAGGTAAACGGCGCATATCTTTTCTCCAATTGTGGTGAAGCTCAGGAGGCGGAATCTAATTTGTGCGGCTGGTGCAAGGCGAGCAGCAATGCTGCGGCGGATGCAGAGAAGACGGAATAGTCTAGGGGCGACTTGATGCCGAAGGAGATCGCCATGGCAGTTCCGAAGCCGGCCAAGAGCAAAGCAGAGGCAAGCGCCACATATCGAGGCCAGATACCGATGAGCAGTGCAATGCCGAGCAGTGTTTCGGCGATGGTGGCAATCCAGGCGAGATATGGAATGGTCGATGCAGGCATGAACGAATTGACCTGGGCTGTGTAGCGCGTGAAGTTAGCGAAGTTCCCCCAGCCGCCATGGCTGCCCCAAAGTCCAAAGCGGTCGGCAACGGCGGAAAGAAAGGCAGTGCCGACCGCGATGCGAGCATACAGAATAGCCAATCGCTCTAAACGTATTGTGCGGTTGCTTTGGATCGTGGACGTAGTCATCGCTACTTGCCTCCTGCTATCGGCACGGTGAGCGGGGTGTCATGGTCACAGATGAAATAAGCAAGGAGCTTTGCAGGCTCGTGATCGCTGGCATTGGCTGAGACCTGATGAATGCCATTGGGCGGCTCGTAAAAACTTTCTCCCGCCTTATAGATTGCTTCGGGCTCGCCTTTTACCTGTATGCGGACGGCTCCTTCCAGCACATAGCCAATGACAGGACAGGGATGGCTGTGAGGCGAGGATGCGCCACCAGGTCCGTAAGTGACTTCGACGATCTTCGCAGCTAAATGGCCGCCATCGAGTTTAGGAAGATCGCGAGAAAACACTGTACTGACCTTTGCGCCTGCGCCGTTGTTTGATGCCTGGGCCACAAGAGCGCTTATGGTTGCGCTAAAGGCAATTGCTAACCCAAAAGCGGCCCACGTTTTATGTTTCATCATTGACTTGCTCCTTCGTACTACCAAAAGGTAACCTTAAATGGACCTATCAAAAAGGTCCATTTACGATATTTTTGCTGTACCACTTTATGGCAAAACAATCGACTACTTTCGGGCTGATGCTTCCGCCGCGTGAAATCGGGGTGCCCGCCTACCGGTGGCTTTATTCCGCTGTGCGGGCCGAGATTTTAAATGGAAACCTTCGTCCGGGGGCTCAACTTCCGGCCACCCGAGACCTTGCAGATCAATATGGATTGTCGCGAGGGACGATCGTCAGTGCTTTCGATGAACTCAAGTCTGAGGGTTATGTGGAGGGCAGCATTGGGTCAGGGACGTATGTAAGCAAGGTTCTGCCAGAAGAATTACTGCAGGTTACCCGCGAAGGTGGTTCAAACAAAGCGTCGCGGCCAAAGGTGCGCCGCAGAGTTTCGGACTATGGACGCAGAGTTCGCTTGTTCTCGAATCTTCAGGTGCGTCCGACCCGAGCCTTTCGTCCGAATCTTCCGGCGCTGGATCTATTCCCGGCGACATTGTGGGCGCAGACAACGGCGCGGCGGCTGCGCCGTGCTTCGACGAACCTGCTGCTGACCTGCGATCCGCTGGGGTATGGGCCGCTGCGAGAGGCAGTCGCGAATTATCTTAATGTCTCGCGCGGCGTGAAGTGTGTTCCCCAGCAGGTGGCGATTGTTGCCGGAGCGCAGGAGGCGCTTGATCTGGCGTCGCGGCTCTTTCTCAATCCCGGCGACAAAGTATGCATGGAGAATCCGGGCTATCCCGGCGCGGCGATGGCGTTTGAGGCGGTTGGGGCGAAGATTTCTGCCGTTGGTCTCGACGAAGAGGGAATGGCATTGCGAGAGAAGAGTCTGCGTGGGGCGCGACTGATCTACATTACGCCAGGGCATCAGTTTCCAATGGGAATCACGATGAGCCTGCCGCGTCGTCTGGCGCTGCTCGAGTGGGCGCGTAAGTCGGGCGCCCTGATCTTTGAAGACGATTACGACAGTGAGTATCGGTATACGGGACGTCCGGTGCCGGCGATGCAGGGGCTGGATCGGAATGGTCTCGTATTATTTGCCGGGAGTTTCAGCAAAGTTTTATTTCCATCGCTCCGGTTGGGATACCTGGTGATTCCGGAGGATCTGGTGGATTATTTTGCGGCAACTCTTTCCGTAACGACGAGGCACGCGCCTCTGTTAGAGCAGGCCGTGCTATGCGATTTCATTACGGAAGGGCATTTCGGACGGCATCTCCGCCGCATGAGAGAAATCTATGCAGAGCGTTTGTCGGTTTTGCTGGAGGGCGCGCGTGAACATCTTGCGGGACTGCTGGAGATTGCAGGCGTGGAGGCTGGATTGCAAACCGCGGGACTGCTGTGCCGTGGCATCGACAGCAGATCTGCCGCACGGGCCGCGGCGCAGCGTCATGTGGATACTATCCCTTTGAGCTGGTACAACCGCGGCAAGATGGGAAGGGAAGGCCTGCAACTTGGCTTTGCCGCTGTCGATACGCGCGAAATCCGGCGCGGGGTTCGTGAGCTGGCAATTGCTCTCAAAACAATTACAAATGCGGATGCCTGAAACTGTCATCATTGCAGCCGCGTACCGCCCAGCGAACTAGTATTCCCGAAAATGTAATGCCGTACCACCTAGCGGGATGAGGATGCAGCACATTCATTGACAGTTATTTTTTCAGACCTGTACTTACAGTTAGACAGTTTAGAAAGCACATGCGGCGTGCTCTAAAGAGCGCGAACGCAAGCGTTTGTCTAAATGGGAGGTCATGAAGCAAATGCAACTCACAATAAGAAAAATACGCAATGCATTTTCGGAACGGGTCTATCGCAACATGGAAATTATCCTGGCTATTGCGATCTTCGCAGGACTGGCCAATTTCAGTTGCTTTTCTGCCTGGGCGCAGCTCAGTACCGCTACGATGTTTGGCAATGTCACGGATGCTTCGGGAGCAGCCATTCCGAATGCGACTGTCACCATGGTCCAGACCGATACCAACTTTACACGCGTCACTACGACGAAGGGGGATGGTTCCTATCGACAGGAATTTCTTCCTGTAGGCCCTTACAAGATTACAGTCACGGCGCCGGGCTTCAAGACATTGGACCGTACCGGAATCGTGCTCGCGGTGATGCAGAACGCAGAGTTATCGCTGGTGCTCGAGATCGGCTCGACGGCTGAGACGGTCGATGTGACTGCGGGCATCCCTTTGATTAACCTGGGCAGCGCCACAGTGGGGCGAACGGTCGACAATGTTGAGATCGACAATCTTCCTCTTGTCGGCCGCAACGTCTATCAGTTGCTCAGCTTGACGCCGGGTGTTCAGCAAAACACCAACACAAACAGCCTCGGCTTCCCGGAACAGCACGTTTACATCAACGGCTCGACGGACGATTTTACTGGTCAGGTTTCGTTCTATCTCGACGGTGGCCTGAATATGACCGGTCTGCGCAACAGCGGCAACGCTATCCCTAACCCGGATGCCGTTGGCCAGTTTGACGTGCAGACGAACAACTTCAATGCGACGCTCGGACGCTATGCAGCCGCCGTTGTCAGCGTTGTGACGAAGTCGGGGACGAACCAGTTCCATGGATCGGCCTTCGAGTTCTATCGGACGAAAAACTTCACCGCCGTACCGCACAATCAGCAGATCAAGCAGCCTTATGCCCGCAATGAGTTTGGCGCAACTCTGGGTGGCCCGATTCGGCACGACAAAGATTTCTTCTTCGGCAGTTACGGCGGTCTGCGCGACACGACATCTCTGGCATTCAGCGGCAATGTCCCCAGCGCCGCTCAGATTGCAGGCAATTTCTCTGAGAACCTGCCAACAGACATTACTTCCTGTTCGCAGAGCCCGACGGCAGCCGATAATGCGAGCTTCAAGTTCCTCGTCTGCAACCCGGCGACCAATAAGCCCTATCCGAACAACGTGATTACGGACCCGCTCGACCCAACGGCAGTCGCCATCACGAACTATCTTTACTCCAAGGGTGTCAAACCGGGCGTTGGCGCAACAGCATTTGGCGACAACCGTTACACCTATCGGGAATACGATCCTACGCCGGAACAGTACAACCAATATCTGATCAAGACAGACCACCAGTTGACATCGTCTCACCGCCTCACGCTGAGCTACTTCCTGTATGACTACAGCATCCGGTCGAATCCTGGTCAGTCGACTACCACTGGATCGAATACCGGTAGTTTGACACCAAATAACTGGAGTTACTCGAACTACGCGACCAAGCAGCAGAACGCAAACGTGGGCGATACCTGGACGATCAGTTCGCGCTCCATTAACCAGGTGTGGGTGAGCTATACGCGACAGGCGGGTGGCCGTATCCCTGTTCCGGGCAACAGCACATTTGCGGATTTCGGATCGGACTTCGGGATTTCAGGATCGCCTTCACGCGGGCAGGTTGGCATACCCAACTGGTTCACGCTTGCCCAGGCCATCACCGGTCCTAAGGCTGGTGCCAACCAATATGGCTTCCGCGATGTGCTCAGCACGACGCGCGGCGAGCATACGCTCTCTCTTGGTGCTGAGGCTGGCCTCGAAAAGGACTTCCAGCTCACATCGCTCGACAACTACGGGGTATTTTCCTTCGCCACGACGAAAGGCACACGCACCTCGAATGCTCTGTCCGACTATATGCTCGGGCGCCCGAATACTTTTGAGCAGGACACCGGCGAATACGCGGAAGCCAACTATTGGAATTACGCGCTCTTCGCACAGGATGACTGGCGCATACGTTCGAATCTGACCTTCAATCTGGGTCTGCGCTATGACTGGCAGCAGGCCCCTACCGACACGCAGAACCGGCAGACCAACTTTGTTCCCGGTGTCCAGTCTCATGCATTTCAAAACGTAAGCGTCTCCGGCAAACCCGGGAACCAACTGGCGCCGATCGGCATGCTCTTCCCCGGCGATCCTGGAGTGCCTTCAACCGGGGCATATACGCCCAGCAGCCACATCTCTCCCCGCGTCGGTCTTTCGTTTGATCCATTGGGCAATGGCAAGACGGTCTTCCATGCCGCCGCCGGTCTTTTCTATGGCGGAATCTCCGGCAACCTGTGGGAGCTGCCCTCGAACTTCGCTCCTTACGCGGTCCGTCCTACGTTCAGCAAGGTCACTTCGATGGCTCATCCTTACTCGGGCGATCCGACGGAATTTCCCGGCGGCACCAATCCATTTCCAACCCTGACATTCGTAGGCGGCAGCGGAAACGCAAGCTTCCTTGCGCTGAACCAGGTCTCGTCTTTCGATTCTCACTTCGAATGGCCGGTTACGTATCAGATCAATGGCGGCTTCCAGCAGGAGTTCGGCAGTGGTTTCGCGTTGACTGTGAATTATGTCGGATCGCTCAACCGCAAAATGCCGATTTACCATGACCTCAATCCTCCGCAGTTCAACATCACCGCTGCCGGTACCTCCGGTGCAAGCTGCACAGACCTGACCCAGGCGTGTGGCTACGCAAACACAAGCAGCACGGTCAACAATCGCCGTCCGCTGAACTCGCAGTTTGGGCTTTCAGCGGCAAAGCCTACCTATTCGAACGTCTATAACCTTCAATCGAGCCAGAACTCCAACTACAACGGAATGCAGGTGGTCCTCGAAAAACGGCTCTCGCACAACTTCAGTGCACGCGCCTTCTACGTCTTCAGCAAGACGCTGGCCAGCAACGCTCTGGACGGAACCAACCTGGCCGCGACCTTTGTCGATCCGAATTACCCTCAACTGGAAGCCCATCAGCGCTCGGACCAGGACCGGCGCAACATGGTGACCATTAACTTCGTGTGGACTCCTGACTACTTCAGCAGTTACAACCGGATTGTTCGAACCGCATTGGACGGCTGGACGATCAGCAGCATCACTACGATGAACAGCGGTCAGCCATTCACCGTCACAACCGGAACCGATGTCAACGGGGATGGGCAGACAAACGATCGTCCGAGCATTGCACCGGGAAAGATACCGCACATTCTCGGCGGCAAACGCTCACGTATTGCAGGAGAAGCACAGTGGTTCGATACGACGGCTTACTGCGTACCGGGTACAGCCGGTTGCCCGGGTGTCGGTCCTTTGAATCTTCTTGGCAATACGCGTCCCGCACAGCTCGATGACCCTGGTTATCGGGATGTGGATGCCTCTCTTTTCCGTACGTTTGGTGTGCTTGAAAACCTTAAGTTCCAGGTTCGCGGCGAGTTCACCAACGTCTTTAACCTGACGAACCTTGGTACGCCGTCGGCCTCGATGAACAGCTCAACCTTCGGCGAAGTTACCGGCAGTGGAGGCAGCAACCGCATCATCCAGGTGGGAGGGCGAGTATTGTTCTAGGATGAATTTCCTTAGATTTTTCCTTAGATGTAGAGCAAAAGAGGAGATGTCATTCTGCTCCTTCGTACCTCAGGATCAGAATGACGTTCTCTCTAAAGTGATAGCTCTGCACCAAATAAAATGATCTAGCCTGAGGTTGATCTTTAAGTAGGTAGTTCTTTACGTTCGGTGCGTACTCGCTTGAGAAAATCTGCCAGTAGCTGTCCTGGCTTTGGCTGGAATATCTCTGTTAGGTTTTCCAGATGTTCCATGCGGTCTACGCGGAAGCTGCGGAAATCGTTTCTTAGCTCGCACCATGCGGCGAGTGTCCATGTGCCTCCCCAGAAGTAAAGAGCCAGAGGGTGGACGCGGCGCACGCTCTGTTGCGCGTCTTCGCGGGAATAAGCGATGAGGACGACGTGCCGCTGCTGGGCGGCGGCAGGAAGTGTGTCGAGCTTGGAGCGAAGCTCTGGCGAGACGCGAAAGCCAGGCGCATAGAGCAGGACTTCGTCGATCCGTTCGCGCAGATCGGTTGGCAGCACGGCTTCGATCTTGCGCAGGGCGCGGTTGGCAGCCTCGGTGAGTTGCATGCCGCCCCAGGCCTGCACCATGCGTGCTCCCAGGACGAGAGCGGTGATCTCCTCGCGGTCAAACATGAGCGGCGGAATATCGAAATCGCGGCGCAGCGTGTAGCCAACGCCGGCCTCGCCTGTGATGGGTACGCCGGAAAGCTGCAGGTCCTGCACATCGCGGTAGATGGTGCGGTGCGACACCTGCAGCTTTTCGGCCAGATGCCGGGCGGTCTGCAGCCGCCCGGAGTGCAGCAGTTGAACGATTCGAAAGAGCCGGTCGGCGCGACGCATACGGCTCTATGTTAAGCCGTTGCATGGAGTCCGATGCGGTTTCCTTCACTATCGCGGATCTGGGCGACCCAGCCTACCGTAGGAAGATGTTTTTTGGGTTCGACAATGGTTCCCCCGGCGTCTTCCACGCGGTTGAGGACGGCGTCAAATTTGCCATCGCAGTTGAGATAGATGACGACTCCGTCACCCGTGGGTTTGAAGCCTTCGCCGTGCGCGATGGCGCCGGAGATGCCGGGTTTCTCGTAGGGAAAGATGGCCAGCGATGGCCATGCCGCCTGATGGATCAGGGGCGCATCCAGGATGGTCTCGTAAAACTGAATGGCGCGGGGGAAATCGTTGGCGGGAATCTCAAACCAGCTTATGGTGGAGACCGCTGTTTCCTGTGCTGTCGGCATAGAGTCCTCTGAAAGGGTGAATTGACCTACGAGAGCAGGCTACGGGAGGCCTACTGACAGCATGGTGTCAGTAGTGATGGTGTCAGAGATCGTTTTCAGGGATGGTTTTCAAGGGAGGTTCCAACTGGAGATGTTTTTGGGGCGTTTTCAGGGGGAAAGTCTATAATTAATAGGATATGCCGAAGTATTCCATCGTCGTCCCTTTCCACAACGAAGAAGACAATGTAACCGCCTTGTATGACCGCCTGAAGGGTGTCATGGAGCAAGTGGGAGACAGCTTTGAGCTGGTCTTCGTGGATGATGGGTCCAATGACCGCACTTACAAGCTGCTGGAAGAGATTGCCGCAGTCGACAGCCGCGTGCTGGTGGTGAAGCTGCGCCGCAATTTCGGACAGACGTCGGCGCTGGCGGCAGGATTCGATCATGCCCAGGGCGAATTTATCCTGGCCATGGACGGCGACTTGCAACATGATCCCGACGAAATCCCGAATTTCCTGGCGAAGCTGGAAGAGGGATATGACGTGGTAAGCGGCTGGCGTAAGGAGCGCATCGACAACTTTGTCATGCGGCGTATTCCGTCCCGTTGTGCCAATTGGCTGATGGCGAAGCTCTCTGGAGTGGACATCCACGACTTCGGAACGACATATAAAGCGTACCGGCGCGAGGTGATCCACAATATCCCGCTGTACGGCGAGATGCATCGCTTTATTCCGGCTCTGGCGTCATGGTATGGCGCAAGCATCTGCGAGATTCCGATCAAGAATGTGAACCGAGAGAGAGGGAAGTCGCACTACGGCATCGGACGGACCTTTCGCGTATTCTTCGACCTTTTGACGATCCGCTTTCTGCTGAAATATATGACCCGGCCGCTGCACTTCTTCGGCAGCTTTGGCGCGTTGAGCATGCTTGGCGGAGGCGTGATTTCGTTCTTCCTGCTGCTGTTGAAGCTGTTTACCCATCAGCATGTGATGGACCAGCATGGACCGCTCTTCGTGATTGCGGGCGTGCTGATTCTGGCTGGTATCCAGATGCTGGCGATTGGCTTGCTCGGTGAGCTACAAGTGCGGCATTACCATACTTCGACGCAACGCGCGCCGTATACCATTGACCGCCTGGTGCGGTTGCGGTCGCCCGAAGAGCCAAGCCTGTTGCTCGAGAACTAATTTACTTGTTCAGGCTGCCTTCTTCAGAGGCAGCCGTTTTCCATCCGCTTGGTCAAGCCGGCCCAATTTCTAAGGCCGACGTAACGAATTTTCAGAAACAGGCATCTTGTTAAAGGTGAGGGTTTACCCTTGTCTGGGTGCAGGTGCGCCTGCGCCAAATTCAGCAAGTCCGGTTTCTTGATGACAAAGCCAGCAGACGGAAGAAAAAGAGTGGTAATCGAGGGCGTTGATCCGGAGGTCAACGCAGGCCGTTTTCCCATTAAACGGATTGTTGGAGACATCGTTCAGGTGGAAGCGGATGTCTTTGGCGATGGTCATGATCGCGTCACTTGCCACCTGCTGTTTCGGCACGAAGATGAATCCCATCAGCAACGCGTCAAAATGGAGCCTCTAGGGAATGACCGCTGGCGCGCTTCGTTTCCGGTAAATAAGACTGGACGTTACTTTTACACCATTGTAGGCAGAGTCGATCACTTTGGTACGTGGCGTGGTGATCTGATGAAGCGCCTTGAGGCGGGGCAGGATGTCTGCCTGGAATTGCAGACAGGCGGTCTGCTGGTGGAACAGGCCGCACGCCATGCCGAAGGCAAAGATGCCATCCAGTTGAATGAATGGGCACACATTTTGCGGACGGATTGCGACTCCGAAGATGCGAAAGTTGTGGCGCTTGAGCCGATACTTGCCGAGGTTATGGAAGAGTATGCGGATACCGGGCTCGAAACGAAATACGGAAGAGAGCTCGCGGTTGTCGTCGACCGTGAAAAGGCGCGGTTCTCCAGCTGGTATGAGCTGTTTCCACGCTCCTGCTCGCCGACTGTGGGTAAGCATGGCACATTCCGAGATGTAGAAGACCGGCTGGAATACGTATCCCGGCTCGGGTTCGATGTTTTGTATCTGCCGCCGATCCATCCGATCGGAGAAAGTTTCCGGAAAGGCAAGAACAATAGCGTTACTGCAGCGCCGGACGATGTAGGAAGTCCCTGGGCGATTGGGTCAGAGCTGGGTGGTCACACGGCCATTCATCCCGAGCTTGGAACGCTGGATGATTTTCTTCACCTGATGGCGGCTGCGAAGAAGTTTGGCCTTGAAATCGCGATGGATATCGCCTTTCAATGTTCGCCGGATCATCCATGGGTGAAAGAGCATCCGAAGTGGTTCCGGCATCGCGCCGATGGCTCAATTCAGTATGCAGAAAACCCTCCGAAAAAATATCAGGATATTTATCCGTTGGATTTCGAGAGCGAGGATTGGATAGGGCTCTGGGATGGTCTGAAAGGCGTTTTTGGATTCTGGATTGAGCAGGGCGTCCGCATCTTTCGTGTGGACAATCCGCATACGAAGGCATTTCCGTTCTGGGAGTGGGTCATTGGTGAGATCAAGCGCGATCACCGAGATGTGTTGTTTCTCGCCGAAGCTTTTACCCGTCCACGCGTGATGGAACGGCTGGCGAAGCTGGGATTCTCGCAATCGTATACCTACTTCACCTGGAGAAATACGAAGCAGGACTTAACTGATTATCTGGAGCAGTTAACGGGAACAGAGATCAGCGAATATTTTCGTCCGAATTTCTGGCCGAACACCCCGGATATTTTGCCCGAGCCGCTCCAGATCGGCGGCAAGGCTGCATTTATGTCACGGCTGGTATTGGCAGCAACGCTGGCAACAAGCTACGGCATTTACGGCCCCGCATTCGAGCTGCAGGAACACACTCCTGCGAAAGCAGGTGGTGAAGAATATCTTAATTCAGAGAAGTATGAACTGAAGCATTGGGATCTTGAAGATAAAAATAGCCTCGCACCATTCATCGGGATTGTGAATCGTGCAAGGCACGAAAATGCCGCGCTGCAGGCGAACCATGCGCTGGTATTTCATGCGACCGACAATCCTTACTTGATCTGCTACAGCAAAAAGAGTGTGGACGGCTCTAACACGATACTTGTCGTCGTCAATCTTGATCCCTACCATGTCCAGTCAGGATGGGTAGATTTAGATTTGGACAAACTCGGGTTGAATCCTCGCGAGCCATATCAATTGCACGATCAACTGGTAGACACGCGTTACCTATGGCAGGGATCTAAAAACTATGTAGAGCTTTCCCCGCTGAAGATCCCGGCCCATGTATTTCGTGTGCTGCGGCGAGTGAGATCTGAAAAAGACTTTGATTACTATTTATAAGATTGGGCGGGATTTGTGAGCACGCATATGACTCCGCAGGGCACATTGAAGCGCACAGGCAGTGCGAGCGACCCTCTTTGGTACAAAGACGCAATCATTTATGAGCTGCATGTGCGCGCGTTCGCGGACAGCAACAATGACGGCATCGGTGATTTTCCAGGCTTGATGCAGAAGCTCGATTATCTGCAGGATCTGGGCGTTACCTGTCTTTGGGTGCTGCCATTCTTCCCCTCGCCATTGCGGGATGATGGATACGACATCGCCGACTACATGACCGTCCATCCGAGCTATGGAACGCTCGATGACTTCAAGGCATTCTTAAGTGCTGCGCACGAGCGCGGGCTGCAGGTGATGATCGAGCTGGTTATCAATCACTCGTCCGATCAGCACCCATGGTTTCAGCGGGCGCGACACGCTCCGCCGGGGTCTCCTGAGCGCGATTTTTATGTATGGAGTGACACAGATCACAAGTACGAAGATGCTCGCATTATTTTTACCGATACGGAAAAATCTAACTGGACGTGGGACCCGGTAGCACACGCGTACTTCTGGCACCGTTTCTTCTCTCATCAGCCGGATCTGAACTATGACAATCCGCAGGTGATAGAGGAGGTCATAAAAATCCTGCGTTTCTGGCTGGATATGGGCGTGGATGCGCTTCGCCTGGATGCCATTCCTTACATCGTGGAACGGGAGGGCACCAATTGCGAGAACCTTCCGGAGACGCATGCGGTCATCAAGAAGATTCGCGCCGCAATGGACGAAGGGTACCGGAACAGGGTGATTCTGGCGGAAGCGAACCAATGGCCGACGGATGTGCGTCCCTATTTCGGCGATGGCGATGAGTGCCACATGGCATTCCATTTCCCATTAATGCCGCGTATTTACATGGCCCTGCGGCAGGAAGATCGCCTGCCGATTACGGAGATCATGGCGCAGACTCCGGAAATCCCTGAGAACTGCCAGTGGGGATTGTTCCTGCGCAACCATGATGAGTTGACGCTTGAGATGGTGACCGATGACGAGCGCGACTACATGTATTTGGCCTACAGTGCCGATCCGCGCATGCGCATCAACATCGGCATTCGGCGCAGGCTGGCGCCGCTTGTCGACAATAACCGGCGACGCATCGAACTGCTGAACAGTCTCCTGTTTTCCTTTCCAGGAACGCCCATTCTTTATTACGGCGATGAGATTGGAATGGGCGACAACATTTACCTCGGCGATCGCAATGGTGTGCGCACACCGATGCAGTGGACAGCCGATCGCAACGCCGGATTTTCTCGCGCGAACCCAGCCCAGCTTTTTAGCCCGGTGATCATGGACCCGGTCTGGGGCTATCAGGCGCTCAACGTAGAGGCGCAGCAGAGCGATGCTTCTTCGCTCTTGAACTGGATGCGCAACATGATCGCGCTGCGCAAGCTGTTTCGCGTCTTCGGGCGAGGAACGCAGAAGTTCTTGCCGTCGGCGAATAGAAAAATTTTGGCCTACGTCCGTCAATATGAAAACGAACAGGTACTGTGCGTCGCGAATCTCTCACGATTTGCGCAACCCGTTCAATTGGATTTGTCGGAATTCGAGGGAATGACCCCGGTCGAAATGTTGGGGTATGTAGAGTTTCCAACCATCACGAAACAGCCGTATTCACTGACCATCGGGCCCTATGGATTTCTCTGGTTGGAGATACAGGCCGCGTCCGTGACATGGGATGAGCCCGCTACTGCCACTGTGAGCGAACCAGCCGCGATCGAAATCGGCCGCAGTGATGATTGGGAGACGTTATTTTCCGGGACGAATGGCGAGAGGTTGCAGACGAGTGTCTTGCCTGAATTTTTGCAGCGACAGCGCTGGTTTGGAGGCAAGTCGAAGGAAATACATTCCGTCGCAGTTACAGATTGGTGTCCATTTGATGAAGGACAGTCCGCGCTGGTTCTTGTCGCGGTCGAGTATAGTTCTGGTGAAATTGATACCTATTTCCTGCCAGTGACGATTCTTTCCGATGACGCAGCGCAGAGCGTGCGGGAAACAAATGCGAATGCCGTGATTGTTCCGATTCGCAGCGCAGGCGGCGACGGCGTGCTGTGTGACGCATTGCTTCGCGAAAGCACATGCCAGGCGCTTCTATCGCTAATCTCACAGCAAGGTACCCTGCAAAGCGAGCAGGGCGTCATTCGAGGAATTCCGAGCAGCATGTTTGCGCAGCTGATGGGCGACGATACGAAATTATCGGCACGCCGCAGCTCTGCGGAACAGAGTAATACGTCGATCCTGTTTGAGGACCGGCTGATTATGAAGTGTTTTCGAAGGCAGGAGTTTGGTCCAAATCCTGATACGGAAATCGGACGATTCCTTACCGAGCGAACGCAATTCCGGCAGATCGCGCCATTTGGTGGATCTATCGAATACGCGCGCAAAGGTGAACCGGCTGCAACTTTGGCGATGCTGCAAGGACTGGTTGCTAATGAGGGGGACGGGTGGGAATGGACGCTGGAAGACCTGGAACGCTACTTCGAAAGCTCGGCTACGGGTAGCTTATCCGGATCTGCGCTGGCAGACGATGAATATGCGGCAGTGCGTGAGCATGCAGGCATCTATCTGGAAGCGGCAAGCACGCTGGGTCGTAGAACTGCCGAGATGCATCTGGCGCTTGCGTCCTCCGAGGATGTGGAAGATTTTCGTCCGGAAGCCGTATACGCTGCGGACTTAGAAGCGTTGAGCCGAAATCTTGCCGAGCATGCCACGCGCAGCATGGAATTGTTGAAGACGAATCTTTCGCGTCTGTCCGATGACGCGGTTGAAATGGGCAGCCTGGTCATGAGTCGGCGGCGGGAGATCATCGGGCGATTTAAGCAGCTTGCAACCGTGAAATCGAAGCTGGTGCGAACTCGAGTTCATGGGGACTATCATCTGGGACAGGTGTTGAGGGCCAAAGCCGATTTTGTGATCCTTGACTTTGAAGGTGAGCCGGCGAGGCCTTTAGCGGAGCGGCGCCAGAAGCAATTGCCGATTAAGGACGTTGCCGGGATGCTTCGATCCTTTCACTACGCCGCATTTTCCGGATTGGCCAAACATACGGCGCGCCGTCCCGAAGATTACCAGCAGATGGAACCGTGGGCAAAGTTGTGGGTCACTGCCGTATCGGGCGTATTTTTGCAGGCATACCGCGAGACTGCCGGAGAATCGCCGATTGTTCCTGCAACTGCGGATGATTTCCGAGTGGTTCTGGATGTATATGTACTGGATAAGGCTCTCTATGAACTTGGATATGAGCTGAATAACCGGCCCGATTGGGTTCGCATTCCCTTGTCCGGAATTTTGTCACTTTTGTCGTAAGAAATAGAGGAAGACCAGATGCCGAAGAGCGACCTGGCGGAAGAAACAAAAAACGATGTGGAGCAAGCAGGTCCGGTGGATCTGTTAATCGGCATCGCCGGAGCTGTGAATAAGGATGAAATGCAGCAATATTTGCAGAACATGAATGCGGATTTGTCTGCGACCGCTCAATCATCCCATGTTGTTGTTGCCTATCCGGGAAGCAGTGAATTAGAGAGCGGGGAAGCGGAAAGGTTCGCCGGCGCTGCTGGAGTGAATGCGCCGCGTTTTCTGCAGTATTCGCTCCCAGCCGGTGATCCTGCTGTCTTGCCGTGGACGATTGCCTCAGCCGCGCAGAAAGCTATTTGTTCTCTTGCTGTGGAACTGGACGCAAAGGTATGTGTTCTTCTCCACAGCGACCTGGCGATGTTGACGCCCGAGAAACTGCGATTATTTACTTCTCCGGTTCTCGAAAAAGCATGTGATCTTGTTGTGCCGGTGTATCCATCACGAAAATTTGAGGGCTTGCTGAACCACAGCATTCTGGCTCCTATCGCCCGTGCATTGTATGGTCAGCGCGTGCGCTATCCACTGGCGCAGGATTTGAGCTGTTCTGCTCGCATGTGCGGGAAGTTGAGCGAAACGGACAACACGCGCGAACGAAGTGAAAGTTCACTGCTATGGCCAACCACGCAGGCTGCACTCAATAGCTTTCAGGTGTGCCAGGTCAACGTAGATGTACAGCACGCGACGCAAACTGAGGGGTTGGATTTGAGTACGGTGCTCAGCAGCCTGGTTGGATCGGCATACATTGAGATGGAGACATATGCGCCTTTCTGGCAGCGAGTGCGTGGCTCCCATCCCCCTGCCGTCTCAGGCAATGCCGCGCAGCAGATCAACGATGGAGAGCCGGTGGATGCGAAGCCTCTGATTGATTCGTTCCTGCTGGGCTCCCATAATCTGCAGGAAGTGTGGGGATTGGTTCTGCCGCCGGTGACGTTGCTGGAGTTGAAGAAGCTCGCACGCTCTTCGCCGGAAGCGTTTCGCATGCCGGATGATCTATGGGTCCGCATTGTCTACGATTTTGCCCTGGCGCATCGACTGCGCACGATGAACCGCGGTCATCTTATGGGCGCCCTTACACCTCTGTACCTGGGATGGGTTGCTTCCTACGCTCAGGAAGTCGCTGGTTTATCGCCTTTCGCGGCAGAGCAGCGTTTTGAGCAACTGGCGCGGTCGTACGAGGAGGGCAAGCCCTATCTTGTATCGCGGTGGAGATGGCCAGACCGTTTCAATCCGTAGAGCCTTGAGATAAGAAGGAGAAGAGTAATGTGGCAGCAAATTGAAGAATCATTGCGCGATTCCATGGGGCGTGTGTTCACGAAGATTGCAACACTCCTGCCTGGAATTCTTGCGTTTGTGCTCGTATTGCTCATCTTCCTGATCATTGCATGGCTCATAGCGATGCTGGTAAGGAGTGTGTTGCGAGCTGTCAAATTCGATGAGCGCACCAGCTCAACGAGCACGCTGAGTGAATGGGCTCCGCGTCAGACGCCGACGATTCTCGTCACGCGAGTTGTCTTCTGGTCCTTCGTCATCATTGGCGTTCTTGTTGGCGTTTCAGCCTTTGAAGCGGCTTCGGCGGAATCGGGCATCTCGGCCTATGTTTTCGCGTATGTGCCGCGCGTAATAGGGGCAGCGGTCCTGTTATTTTTTGGCACCATCATTGGCCGTTTTCTTTCGCGTAGCGTATTGATCACCGCTGTAAACCTGAATCTGCACTATGCCAGATTGCTGGCCACTGGAGTGCGCTGGCTGGTATTTGTGCTTACTGCAGCCATGGTCCTCGATCACCTGGCGATTGGTGGCGATATTGTCGATCTGGCGTTTGGCATTCTCTTCGGCGGAATTGTTCTGGCGCTGGCGCTGGCGGTCGGGCTTGGCTCTCGCGATTTGGTGAGCAGGTCTTTGGAGCGCGAGACGAACCGGCCGGTGGAGGTCCCGGTGGAAGAAAAACTGCATCACTTCTAGGCTCCTAATGCGCGGAGCAGCAGGCCTGCAAGGATTGCTCCCGCGCACGGCCCGAGAATTGGGATGAGCGCGTAGTCCCAATTGCTTGTGCCTTTGCCGGCAATCGGCAGGACAGCGTGTGCAACGCGTGGACCGAAGTCGCGCGCAGGATTAATCGCGTAGCCCGTAGTTCCACCAAGCGACAAGCCGATAGACCAGACCAGACAGCTTACGAGATAGGGCGCGAAGCCCGCGGCAGCGCCCGACGAAAAGACAAGCTTCGAGCCCAATGCCCCAGCGACCAAAACGAGAACTGCTGTTCCCACCACTTCTGAAAAAAAGTTTGCGATTGGATTTGGAATCGCAGGCGCTGTGCAAAAAGCAGCTTGCTTCGCCGCCGGATCTTCCGTGATCTCCCAATGCGGAAAATAGTGAAGCCAGACCAGCGCGGCCCCAACGAAGGCGCCTAGCATCTGCGCAGGGATGTAGGACGAGATCTTGCCGAAATTCCCGGTCTGCACTGCAGCGGCAAGAGTGATGGCGGGGTTCAGGTGCGCGTCGGGGCTGCCGCAAAGAATCGCAACAAAAATGCCGCACAGCACCGCGAAGCCCCAGCCGGTTGCAATGACCATCCATCCGCTGTTCTCTGATTTCGAGCGTTTCAAAACCGCGCCGGCAACTACACCGTTACCGAGCAGAATGAGCACCAGTGTGCCCATGAATTCACCAAAGAAAGGCGACCGCATTCGTTTTAGTTCACCTTGAAAAGGCTATAGGTTGAGTTGCTTCGTGTCATAGTCATCGCAGGCTGTATTGGCGGGCGAGTGTTTGAAATTCCGATACCTGCCCGCTTATCCAGTCTTCTCCGTAATGCAGTTCTTCCGCCATGATGCGTGCGACGGGCAATGCCATCTCATGGGCAGCTTGCGCATTGAGAAACAGTGCGCGTGTCCGGCGCGACAGCACATCTTCTATCGTGCGAGCCATCTCCTGCCGCGCAGCCCACACAACTTCTGCGCCGATGTAGGGAAGCGACGGATGCAGCGGCGTACTGAGCTTCGTATCGCGCGCTGCAATGTCACGGATTGCATCGGCATCTGAGCCATACACCCAAAGGCTGCCGAGGTCCTCAATATGTTTTCGATAGCCGTGGATCTTGAGTGTCTTCGTGACGCAGGATTCTTCGCGTAACCGGCCAAGCGTGATCGCGTGATCGACGCAATCCTCAGCCATGTGACGATAGGTGGTCCACTTGCCACCGGTAATCGTTAGCAGGCCGGAGTTATCGACGTGGATGGTGTGGTCGCGTGAGAGAGCGGAAGTTTTTGAGGATGGCCCTCCGGCTTTGACCAAGGGACGAATGCCTACGTAGACACTGAGTACATCGCTTCGTTTGGGTGGACGGCTGAGATAGAGAGAAGCCGTCTCAAGAATGAACTCAATCTCTTGCTCAAGCGGCTTCGGCTCATAGGATGGCTGCTCGATGGGCGTGTCCGTTGTGCCGACGAGGGTGTTGCCATGCCAGGGTATCGCAAACATTACGCGGCCGTCGCTGGTATGCGGGACCATGATGGCTGTGTCGCCTTCTAAAAACGATTGCTCAAAGACCAGGTGAATACCTTGACTTGGCTCAATCATGGCGGTGACTGTTGGGTCTGCCATCTTGCGGATGCTGTCAGTGAACATGCCGGTGGCGTTGATGACGACCTGAGCCTGAATCTTATGCTCGACGCCGCTCTCTTCGTCGCGAGCGACGACGCCGTTGAGGTAGCCGTCCTCATCTTTTAAGAGAGTGATGACCGGCATGTAATTGACGAGCGCCGCGCCGTGATCGACAGCCGTTGCGGCAAGATGGATAAGCAGGCGCGAATCGTCGAATTGGCCATCGTAATACATGACGCCGCCGCGCAGTCCTTCGGTTTGGAGCGTCGGTATCCGCTCCAGCGTTTCCTCAGAAGAGAGAACACGGGATTTGCCGAAGCCGTACTTACCCGCGAGCATGTCGTAGAGCTTGAGGCCTATGCCGTAGAAAGGGGCTTCCCACCAGGAGTAGTTGGGCACGATGAAGGCGAGGTCACGGACGAGATGCGGCGCATTCTGACGCAGAATGCCGCGCTCCTTGAGTGCTTCCATGACGAGCGAGACGTTACCTTGCTCCAGATAACGCACGCCGCCGTGCACGAGCTTCGTGCTGCGACTGGATGTGCCTTTGCCGAAGTCTTTCGCCTCGAGCAGCAGTACATCAAAGCCGCGTGTGGCCGCGTCGACTGCCACACCCATGCCGGTGGCGCCGCCGCCGACCACAAGCATGTCCCACGGTGTTTTGCGCTGCGCAATTTGCGCGATCATCTGCTCACGATTCATATGATTTCATCCTGTGTCCAGTGTTTGGAGCGCTCTACGGCATTTTGCCAGCGCTGGCGAAGCGTTGTGACCTGGTTGCGGTCGACCTTCGGTGCAAAACAGGTGTCATTTTTGCGGTTCGACCAGATGTGCTTGGGGCTCTCCCAGAAGCCGACTGCGAGGCCGGCGAGATAAGCTGCGCCAAGCGCGGTTGTTTCGGTCACGGCTGGGCGAAGGACAGGGATTCCGAGAAGGTCAGCCTGAAACTGCATGAGCATGTCGTTTACCGCGGCGCCCCCGTCCACTCGCAGTTCGGTGAATTTGTTGTCTGACTCCGAGTTCATGGCGTCGATGACATCTGCGATCTGAAAGGCGATGCTTTCCAGTGCCGCGCGCGCAATGTGGGCCGGCTGCGTGCTGCGCCGCAGGCCGATCAGCAGCCCGCTGGCATGCGCGTCCCAATGCGGCGCGCCCAGGCCAACAAAGGCTGGGACGAGGACCACCCCGGCGGAATCTTCGACCGACTGCGCGAGCGCCTCGACGTCAGAAGATGCGCGGATCAGTTTTAAGTTGTCGCGCAGCCACTGCACCACGGCACCGCCGATGAAGATGCTCCCCTCAAAGGCGTATTCAAGCCGCCGGTTAAGGCTGCAGATCAACGTTGTAATGAGGCGGTGCTTCGACTCGATGAAGGTCTCGCCAATATTTTGCAGTAGAAAGCATCCGGTGCCGTAGGTGTTTTTGGCATCACCCGGATTGATACATAACTGCCCAAAAAGGGCGGCCTGCTGATCGCCTGCGATGCCTCCGATCCGGATCGGACTAAGTCCGAGGGTGGTGGTAACCTCGCCGACCTCTCCACTCGACCAGACGACCTCGGGCATCATCTGCACTGGGATTTTGAAGAGGCGCAGCAGCTCGTCGTCCCATTTGCCCTCGACGATATTGAAGAGCATGGTGCGCGAGGCGTTGGTGTAGTCCGTGACATGCTTTTTGCCGCTGGTCAGGTTCCAGATGAGCCAGCTATCCACGGTGCCGAAGGCGAGCTTACCTGCTTCAGCCCTTTCGCGCGTGCCGGAGATATTGTCGAGAATCCAGGCGATTTTGCTGGCGGAAAAATAGGGATCGATGAGCAGGCCGGTCTTACTGCGCACCATATCTTCTGCGCCATCTTTGACGAGTTGCTGGCAGGTGCTTGCGGTGCGGCGATCCTGCCAGACAATGGCGTTATAGACAGGCTTGTTGGTCTCGCGATCCCACACGATGACCGTCTCACGCTGGTTGGTGATACCCAGCGCGTCGATGTCTCGTGGACGGATGCCAGATCTTGTCAATGCCTCGAGTGCAGAGCTCAGTTGGGACGTAAGAATGTCATACGGGTCATGCTCGACCCATCCGGGATTCGGGTAAATCTGTTGAAATTCCTTCTGCGAACGCGCAACGATTTCGCCGCTCTGGCCAAAAAGAATCGCGCGCGAACTAGTGGTTCCCTGGTCAAGCGAAAGGACATAAGGCATCGGTATTTTCTCAAGAGTGACGGCGAATTGAGTAGACAACGTTAGGCCGTCTTGTGGCAAGCTGGCAGCCCGGAAGCAAAATTGGGAATCTATCTTGCGAGGTGACTGCGAATTATGCCACGACCAAGAAAAGCGCACGTTTCAGCGGCTGATGCGGTCGATGAACAGCTGGCCCGCTATCGGGCCATGCGCGATTTTGCCATGACGGCTGAGCCTAGCGGCAGCGCGCAAGAGCGGGGTGAAGGCGAGCTGCCGTTTGTCATCCAGAAACATGCCGCGACCCGGCTGCACTATGATTTCCGGCTCGGTTGGCGTGGCGTGTTAAAGAGCTGGGCGGTGGCGAAAGGACCAAGTTATTTTACCGGCGATAAGCGGTTGGCCGTGCAGGTAGAAGACCATCCCATTGAATATGGCGGTTTTGAAGGCACCATTCCCAAAGGGCAATATGGCGGTGGCACTGTAATGGTGTGGGACCAGGGAACATGGGAGCCAAATGAGGATTTTGATGAAGGGCTGCGCACAGGGCGATTGAAGTTCTCTCTGCACGGCCAGAAGTTGAAAGGGAAATGGACGCTTGTCCGCATGGGTGGGCGCGCGGCTCGCGAAGCAAAGCCGAACTGGTTGCTGATTAAAGAGCACGATGAATTCGAGCGCGGCGGGGACGACACCCCCATTACAGAGAGTGCCCCGGATAGTGTGGTGACGGGCCGCGATCTGGAGGCTATCGGTACCCAGGTAGACCACGTCTGGAACTCAAAAGAGTCGGGGAAGAAGCAGAACCGGTCGCGACTCACCAGGGCAAAAGAAATTGACAAGCCGGCCGTGGCTCCCGACCGCACAAGCGTGTTAGCAGGAGCGCCAAAAGAGACAATTCCGGCGTTTGTTCCGCCAGTATTGGCCGTGCAGGTTACGACTCCGCCTGGGGGTGAAGACTGGCTGCATGAGCTGAAGCTGGATGGCTATCGCATCCAGTTGCACGTTGCGGAAGAGGCATCGGGCAAGCGTAAAGCCGTGATCTATACACGCGGCGGTCTTGACTGGACGCATCGTATGCCGGACATTGCGCATACGGCGGAGCAATTTTCAATTAAGAGCGCGCTGATTGATGGTGAAGTTGTCGTGTTGGACAAGTCAGGCAAGACGAGCTTTGCTGATCTGCAGGCAGCTTTTCAGGATGGCAAGAAAGAGCACCTTACCTATTTCGCATTCGACCTACTGCATCTCGATGGTCATAACCTGCGAGGCATGGATCTCGAACGGCGTAAGACGATCCTTGAAGGATTGCTTGGTGAGCTGGGCGATGACAGCATCCTCCGTTATAGCGAACACATTCGCGGGCACGGCGAAGAAACCTTTCAAAAGGCTTGCAAGCTTGGAGCGGAAGGGATTGTTTCTAAACTGGCGGCATCGAAATACCTTTCAGGGCGCGGTAAGAGCTGGTTGAAAGCGAAATGTATCCACCAGCAGGAATTGGTGATCGGGGGCTTTACGCCGCCTTCCAATGCTGGTCCCGGCATCGGATCGCTGCTGCTCGGCTATTATGACGGCAAAAGTCTTCTCTATGCGGGGCGTACAGGAACCGGCTTTACGCAGGCAACACAACGGATGCTGCGGAGACGTCTGGATGAGCTGAAACAGTCGAAGCCGGATTTTAAGGAACTGACAGCGGATGCGCGGAAGGATGCAATCTGGGTGAAACCCGAGCTGGTGGCGGAGGTCCAGTTCGCCACGTGGACCGAGGATCACCGCGTGAGACAGGCTTCGTTCCAAGGTCTGCGCGAAGACAAAGCCGCTAAGGATGTGCGGCGCGAGGAGCCGATTGCCATGCCCAAGCCATCTCGTACCCATAAGAGCAAAGCAGACAAGCCAACTGCTGCGAAATCAGAAACCAAAACGGTGACACAGGATCTGCGCCTGACGCATCCCGAAAAAATTCTCGACGAAGAAAGTCATCTTACCAAGCAGCAGCTGGCCGAGTACTACCTCGCCGTCGCCGACCATCTATTGCCGCATATTGCCGAAAGGCCGCTGAGTATTGTTCGCTGCCCGGAAGGCAGCGGGAAGCCGTGCTTTTTTCAGAAGCACGTTGGCCAGGGTGTCTCCAAGGGAATCGACAGCGTGACCGTGCCAGATAAAAGAGGCAACGGATCGGAAGAGTACATCACCGTTTCAAGTGAAGAAGGCCTGGTCGGTCTAGCGCAGATGGGCGTGCTTGAAATTCACCCCTGGGGCTCGAAAAACGATGCACTGGAGACGCCGGACAGAATCATTTTCGATCTTGACCCTGATGCGGCGATTGAATGGAAGATTCTGGTCGAGAGCGCGATTGAAGTGCGCGATGTATTGAAGGAGCTGGGACTCCAATCTTTCGTAAAGTCGACAGGCGGCAAAGGGCTTCACGTAGTCGCGCCGATTCAGGCGAAACACGAGTGGCCTGCCGTGAAGGAGTTCACGCACAACGTGGTGAAAGCGCTTGCGGGAGCGCGTCCGGATCGCTATTTAACGAAGATGACGAAATCGGCGCGCAAAGGTCGCATCTTTCTCGATTATCTGCGCAATGATCGCGGCTCAACGGCAGTGGCGCCTTATTCACCGCGCGCGAGGAAGGGCGTGCGTGTGGCTGTTCCAATGGGTTGGGAGGAGCTGCGCAAAGGCAATCCGGTAGAGTTTAGCGTCTCGAATTTCGATGACTGGAAGAAACGCCTGCAGCGTGATCCATGGGAAGAGCTTTTGCATGTAAAACAAGCGCTGGCCGAGAAAGCAATGCGGGCAGCGGCTCAGCTGGCCACAAAAATCGACTAGCGCTTTGTTGATCATGGCAAAGCCGCTAATTTTCTAGAACAGACGGGCGTGCAAAAGCGTCTAATAGGAACAAAGGAGGCCAATATGCGCTGGTTGCTGGTTGGTTCTTTGCTGGCCGGATTGGTCATGGCTCCTTCTGCTGAAGCGCAACGCGCGGGTTCAGCAGGACATGCGGGTGGGTTTTCCGCGCCACATTCGTTTGCGCCGTCAGCTCCCCGGATGAGCGGAGGCTTTGGCTCGCCTGCTCATTTCTCGTCTGGGCCTGCACTTGCTCCACGGAATTTCAATGGGCCGCCGCACTACAACTGGAGCGTGCCCGCCCGTTCTCAAAATCGTATGCCATATGGGAATTGGCGCAATCCGCCAGGATATGCCGGATATCACCACCCTTCAAATCCATATCCGTCACATGGCTATCGACAGCCTTACCGGCCTTATTACTATGCAAATTCAACCTATCTGGTTCCTGGACTGTTGAACTCATATTGGGACTATCCGTCCGGCTACGATGCGCAAGATAACTATGCGGGTGACCAGTCTGCACAAGCGTCGCAGGCTGGGGACAATGGAAACTCTGGACCTGAAACAGCGCCCAACGACAGTGAACAGGCGCCGGGGATGACGTATCAGGCGCAGCAGGATGTGCCTCCTCCACCACCAGGCGTACCTGAGCCGCTTCCTCAAGCTGCGATCACGCTGGTCTTCAAGGATGGACATTCGCAGCAGGTGCACAACTACGCGGTGACAAAAACAACACTCTACGTACTTGACGATGCAGCTTCCGGACGCAGACCGGAAATTCCGTTGGATACGATTGACGTGGCCGCCACGGTACGGACAAACCAGGAATCTGGTCTCGACTTCTCAGTGCCGGCTGGGAACTAAATACCACAAAAAGAAAAGCCCGGCGCAAGCCGGGGCTTTCTTTATTTCGCCAATGTTGTTTAGGCTGTAGCTTTCGCGCAGAGCTCAGTGAAGGCACGCGCAAGTTCCTGGGCAATGGCCTGAGCCGTGTTGCTCTCGATGATGAAACGCTGCATCAGGTACACGAGCTTGCCGTCGCGCAGGATAGCAATCGCGGGCGAGGTCGGCGGATTGCCTTCAAAATACGAACGGGCGCGCTCGGTTGCTTCGCGATCCTGGCCGGCGAAAACGGTGATCGACTGATCGGGAAGAGTGGCGTTCTGCAATGCAAGGCGTACACCGGGACGCATTTTGCCGGCCGCACAGCCGCAAATTGAATTGACGACCACCATCGTCGTTCCAGGCTTTGCCAATGCGGCGTCCACTTCTTCCGCAGTCCGCGCTTCCTTGATGCCTGCGCGAGCCAACTCTTCACGCATCGGAATAACCATAATTTCTGGATACATTCGCTTTTGTTCCTCCAGCCTGGATAAAGCCCGGCTGTTCCTATTGTACGAAGGTCTGAAGCCTCCCGCCAGCCCCCTTGATATATCTTGAAGCTGATGCAGGTTCTCGAACAGGTACTTCTTGCTCCCTATACAACTTTTGGCATTGGCGGTCCTGCGCGCTGGTTTGTGGAAGCATCCACGGAAGACGATGTTCTGGAAGCTGTCCGGTTCGCCCAAAAACGCAACGTACCCCTATTCGTTCTTGGCGGAGGAAGCAATCTGCTGGTCAGCGATGCTGGTTTTCCGGGCGTTGTGCTGCGAATTTCCCTGAAGGGCATTGAGCAAAAGAAAACGAGTGAATCGGCTATGTTTTCGGTGGCTGCGGGCGAAGACTGGGATGCTTTTGTGACCCTTGCCGTGGGGCAAAACTGTGCCGGGATCGAATGCCTTGCAGGCATCCCCGGGACCGTGGGTGGCACGCCTGTTCAGAACGTAGGCGCATATGGGCAGGAGGTGGCGGAGACGATTCGCCTGGTTCGAGCACTTGATTTGCGGGCGATGGAATACGTTGAACTGGATGCAAAGGAGTGCGGCTTTGCCTATCGGCGCAGTATTTTAAATAGCTCCGAGCGAGGCCGTTACATCGTCACTCGCGTTGATTACTGGCTACGAAGTAGTTTAAATGCATCGCTTTCCTATGCAGATTTAAAGCGATACTTCCAAAATTGGACGCGCCAGCCTACGCTGTCGGAAGTCAGCTCGGCCGTGCGGGAAATTCGTCACCAAAAGGGAATGTTGATTGTGGCCGGTGATCCAGATTGCCGCAGCGCAGGGAGCTTTTTCAAGAATCCGATCATTTCTGCTGAGTATTTTGCACGACTCACGGCGAGCATGGACGGCATGAGCGTACCCAGTTATCCAGCGGCCTATGGCCAGGTGAAGATTCCCGCAGCATGGCTGCTGGACCAGGCTGGCTTTCATAAAGGATACGCACTGGGACGCGCCGGAATTTCCAGCCGGCACACATTGGCGCTTATCAACCGCGGAGGTGCGTCGGCCAGTGATATGACTGCACTGCGCGATGCGATTGTTGCTAAGGTTTTGGAGCGGTTTGCGATTCGCCTGGAACCGGAACCTGTGTGGGTCGGCTGACAATGCCAAGTTGCCGCAGAAGCCGTTCCCGGCGCGGAGCGAGTACCTGATCTACAGGACCCTGTGTCTCTGTGCGGCCTTGCTCGATGACGATTGCGTCGCCACCCGTCTGGTAGGCCTCAGCAAGGTCGTGCGAAACATAGAGAGTTGGCACACTGCGCGCAGCCAGCCAGGTCGTCAGTTCATTTAGTATCGATTCCTTCATGTCGGCATCGAGGCCGGAAAACGGCTCGTCCAGCAAAAGAAATCTGGGTTCGGGAGCTAATGCCCGAGCGAGCGCGACGCGCTGATATTCTCCACCAGACAATCGCCCGGGAAGGCGCTCAGCCAAGTCTTCGATGCGGAAAAGGCGCAGCATCTCTGTGATGCGTTGATCGCGTTTTTCTTTAGTCAGAGATTGCAGCCCGAATGCGATGTTGCGACGCACGGTCATATGCGGGAAGAGCGCAGGTTGTTGCGTAACGAATCCAATTTTTCGCTGACCTGCAGGAATCAATATTCCTTTTTCTACGTCCAACAGTGTTCGATGCTGCAGAGTGATGATGCCCGCTTGCGGCTGGGTAAGTCCCGCAAGAATGCGAAGGATGGTGCTTTTGCCCGCGCCGGAAGGACCAAAGAGCACGGTCCAGGGCGACGTCAGGCTGAAGCTGATATGTAGATCCAATGCGCCAACGCGATGAGCAATGTTCGCTGTAAGGAGTGCATGATCAGGCACGGCGTACCTGCCTTCCCCAGGCGTACACAAACAAGAGCGCTACCAGCGAGACCGTCAGCAAGAGGAGCGCTGTATGGTTGGCCTGGGCATAGCGGAAGTCCTGCACCTGGTCGTACATGGCAATCGAGAGCGTCCGCGTGGCTCCGGGAATGTCACCGCCGATCATGAGAACCACCCCGAATTCGCCGATGGTATGCGTAAAGCAGAGCATCGCTCCTGTAAAGATGGCGCGGCGCGCAAGCGGGAGCAGGATTTCCATGAGCACCCGTAGACGATTAGCGCCCAGCAGGTGCGCTGCATCGAGGATTTCGGGAGCGATGGCGGAGAAGCCGCTGGTGATTGGTTGCACAGCGAACGGAAGGCTGTAAATCATCGATCCGATGACGAGGCCGCTGAAAGAGAACGCGACAGGATGGCCGATGAGATGGATCAACAATCGGCCAGGGGCAGTGCGCGGGCCGAGCAGGACGAGCAAATAGAATCCGAGAACTGTGGGCGGTAAAAGCAGAGGCAGTGTGGCCAAGGCTTCCACCACAATCTTCCAGCGTGCTTTGCCAAATGCCAGCCAGAAAGAAAGAGGAATCGCAAAACACAACAAAAGCACGGTAGTGACGGTAGCGAGTTTGAGCGTAAGCCAGAGTGCCTGGATATCCATCAGTGCGGAGGCTCAAGGCCGCGCGCAGCGAGTTCCTTCTGCACGGCTGGCGACAGCAGAAAATCGAGCAGCTGATGTGCTGCCGTTCTATTGGCGGAGTTTTTCAAGACGACGGCGCCCTGAAGGATTGGCGGGTAGAAATCGCGCGGCATGACGATGTAATGCCCGCTGGCGTGCAGCCGTTCAGTAAGCGCGGAGGTGAGGGAAATAAGCCCCACCTGCGCGTTGCCGGAGTCGACATACTGAGCCGTCTGCGCGATGTTTTCTGCAGTCACAAACTTTGGTTTGAGTTGATCGTAGAGCCCAAGGTTCTTGAGCGAGGTTTCGGCCGCGCGTCCATATGGCGCGTGTTCGGCATTGGCGATGGCAATGGTCTTCAGCGTTGGATCGCGCAGAGTATCAACCGAGAGCTGACGAAAGGGTGAGTCATTGCGCGTCCACAAGACGAGCGTACCGCGTGCATAGGCGACTGGTTGATCCGAATCAGCCAGTCCTGCGGCAACGATCCGCTGCGGAAAGGAAAGATCTGCAGCCATGAAGAGATCGAATGGCGCGCCATTCTGAATTTGCGTTGTGAGCGTCGCCGAGGATTGATACGAGGCGTCTACGTGAATGCTGGTTTTTCCTTCGAATTCCTGCAGAATCGGCGGCATCACCGGCTGCAGGTCTGCTGCGGCAGCTAAACGTAACGTCTGCGCGGCAGCCAATGGTGCGAATAAGAGCAAGAGGAAGAGCTTATACACGAAGCACCATGACCTCAGTCGATTTGATCAGCGCGGCAACCGTTTCTCCGACTTCAAGCTGCATCTCGCGAGCCGCTTCGGAGGTGATGATGGAATTGATGATCTGTCCGCCGATAGAGAGCTTGATCTGAGCGAGCAGGCCATCAATCTTGATTTCAACGATGCGTCCCACCAGCTGATTGCGTCCGCTCAAGGTGCGCATCATTTGACGTTTGGGCGTCTCCGGCTGCTTGGCCTTATGCAGCAGGCCGTCTAATTCGGATTCAGGGATGCGGTAATGTCCACCCGGGGTTTTCACCGCCTTGAGCTTGCCCTGATAGAGCCACTGCTTGACCGTAGGGTAGGAAATGCCGAGGCGCAGTGCGGTTTCCCGTGGGGTGAGCAACGATGCCATACGGTGATTTTATGCGATATTTTCTTGAATGCTGTAGAAATCAAGTCGATTTTTCGTTGGCAACTCAGAGATCAGAAAATGCTTATAAAGACGCATGGATGACGTGCTCACAGCTCTTGCACACTGCCCATAATTCCATTTTAGAAGTTAGGTCTTGCTCAAGACGCCGTCGATCGACAGAGCACCGGAGCCTTTTACCATAATGAGCAGGCACAGCGCGAGGGTGAGCAGATGGTATTCGTAACCCTCACCTTTCTGCGTGCCAGACCAGTTCATGAAAAATCCAAAAGCCTGATGAATTTTGAGGACGGCCACGAGCATGGTGATGGCAATGCCCAAGGCGGCGATGCGACCCAGCAGTCCGACGATGAGACCGAGGCCCCCGAGAAGCTGCGAGAGGATAGCAAGCGCTGCGAAGATGGCAGGAATACCAAGTTGCGCGGTGAAGAAGTGCATGGTTGCCGCAAAACCGTAGCCGCCGAACCAGCCCAGCGCTAATTGAGCGCCATGCATAAAAAATACAATTCCCAGAACCAGACGGCAGATGGCAAGCGTTGTATCGTTGGTCGTCGCTAGAAGCTGTTTCATCGGGCCCCTCTACAGGAAAGTTGTGTAACAGAGTGCGGGAAGCACTGGCGAAATGCAAGCAATGTTTTCTCCCTGCTTGGCAATCGGTTGCCGCTCGGATAGATTGATCAAGGCCAGGGAGTCCAATCACACCGCATGCTTCAGCTCAAGACGATCAATGACATTTTCTTTCTGGTAGCGACAAGTTCGCAGCCGCGCGCTGTGTTGTATATGGATGCGGCAGGGAAGTGGCAGGCATTTTCCGGCATGCAGATGTATCAACGCGTGCGCACGTTTGCTGAAGCGCTGGGGCGATGGGGAATCCAGAAGGGCGACCGCATTGCGATTCTGGGGGAGAATCGCTGGGAGTGGGCCGTGGCCGATTTTGCTGCGCTGGCAATTGGCGCGGTAGATGTGCCGATCTACCCGACGCTGACGGCTGAGCAGATCGGTGTGCTGCTAGCCGACTCCGGCGCACGCGTGGCCGTGGTTTCGTCGCGACAGCAATATGACAAGGTGGCCACAGTACGAAGCCAGACGGCGATCGAGAAAATTGTTCTGATGGATGATGAAGGCGTGGCGGATGCGGTGCTGCTGTCGTCACTGTTGAAGGATGCGGACAGTCGCGGCACAGAGCGCGATGCGGCGTTTGACCGCGCCGCGTACGATGTTGCGCCTAATGACCTGGCAACGCTGATTTATACGTCGGGCACAACGGGTGAGCCAAAAGGTGTGATGCTGACGCATGGAAACATTGCCTCCAACGTGAATTACTCGCTGGCCGGGTTTGATATCGCGCAGCAGGATGCTTGTATCTCGTTTTTACCGCTCTCGCACATTACGGCACGGCACCTGGACTACGCGATCTACACGAAACAAGCGACCGTGGCGTATTGCCCCAGCTTTGAGAAGCTGCCGGTTGCGCTTAAAGAAATTCGGCCGACCGTGCTGGTGGCTGTGCCGCGTGTCTTTGAAAAGGTACGGCAGGAGGCGGAGCGGCAGGCATCTTTATCCGGTGCAAAGAAGCGCATCTTTGGATGGGCGGTGAAGACAGGACAAAAGCATCGCGAAGACATTCTGCAGGGACAGGCGCCGACAGGGCTGGGCTGGAAGCTGGCGAACAAACTGGTCTTCAGCAAAATTCAGCAGGGCTTTGGCGGCCGCGTGCGTTACTACATCGCGGGCGGCGCTCCGTTGGGCATGGATACTGCGAGCTGGTTTGCCGGGGTGGGCATTCGCATCCTCGAAGGCTATGGGCTGACGGAGACATCTCCGGTGCTGGCCATTAACACAACGGCCGCGTATCGCATTGGTTCAGTCGGTAAGCCGCTGCCGAACGTTGAGTGCCGCATTGCCGAAGACGGCGAGCTGTTGGTGCGCGGGCCGAATGTCTTTCCCGGCTACTGGCACAAACCGGGCGAGACGGCTGAGACGTTCGACGCGGAGCACTGGTTTCGCACGGGAGATATCGGGCGTATCGATGACGATGGCTTTCTCTACATCACAGACCGGAAGAAGGAACTGCTGAAGACTTCAGGCGGAAAGCTGGTAGCTCCGCAGCCGATTGAGAATAAGCTTAAAGCGTTTTTGTTTGTCGGACAGGCGGCAGTGGTCGGGGACAAGCACAAGTTTTTGAGCGCGCTGATTTCTCCAAACTTTGTGGCCCTGGAAGAGTGGGCGAAGCAGCAGGGAATCAGTGCACCGACGCGGCGTGAGCTGGTGGCAGATGCGAAAGTTGTAGCCCGTTATCAGTCGATTGTCGACGAGGTGAATGGAGGGTTGGCGCAGTTTGAGACGATGAAGCGCTTCCGCGTAGTGCCGGAGGAGTGGTCGCTTGCCGACGGTGAGCTGACGCCTAGCCTGAAGTTGAAACGCCGCATCATCAATCAAAAATACGCTGACGAGATTGCGGCGTTCTACGTGGATGAGGCTACTGCGAAGGGTTAATCTGTGGTAGTCGATTGCGGGAGGAGCGTGGGGCACCCGCTTCTTCCGATGCGAAGGCACGACTACTTGTTGATTGGTTCGATGGAGTTGGCAAGCCGATAAAATCTCACATGGTCTAGCATATTTTTGATTTCTCAAAAACATTCCTCCTTCTTCCTGACACCCAGATAGGCAGTTTCCTGATGCTCATTCCGATTTGTAACGCGTCGCTTGGGCCAGCTATGATCTTGCTGAGACAGTTACGCGATTCTTCGCAAAACACATAACTATCCCGACCCATTTTTTTTTTGGAGGAGAAGAGGAACATGCGAGTTGGTTTGCTTACTGGCGGCGGGGATTGTCCCGGGCTGAATGCGGTCATTCATGCAGTTGTGAAGAAGGGAATTTTTCACTACGGCGATGAATTTGTTGGATTCCTTGAGGGCTGGCGCGGCGTACTGGACAACAATACGATTCCGCTGACGCTCGCGTCCGTCGACGGCATTCTCGACCAGGGCGGCACGATTCTGCGCACGTCGCGCACGAATGTTCGCAAGATTGAAGGCGGCATTGAGAAGTGCGTGGCTACGCTGAAGGCCAACAAAATTGACGCGCTGATCGCCATTGGCGGCGATGATACGCAGTCGGTGACCAATGCGCTGATTCAGGCTGGCGTACCGGGCGTGGGCGTGCCGAAGACGATTGATAACGACCTGTATGGCACGGATGCCTGCTTTGGCTTTGATACGGCTGTTTCTATCGCGACGGAAGCTGTTGACCGTCTGCATACGACAGCGGAAGCGCACAACCGCGTCATTGTCTGCGAGGTGATGGGTCGCGATGCGGGTTGGATTGCTCTGACGGCAGGCGTGGCGGGCGGCGCTCATGTAGTTCTGGTTCCGGAGAAGCCGATCGACCTCGAACATGTTTGCGCACTGCTCAAATACAACCATGACCAGGGCAAGAAGTATGGCATTGTCGTGGTGGCTGAAGGCGCGAAGCTTTCGACCGGCGGGCAGGCTACGCTCGGGGCGAAGGTCGATTCATTTGGGCATGCACGGTTGAGCGGTATCGGGCAGGCGCTGGCCGAAGAGATCGAGGCGAAGACCGGTTATGAGACGCGCTCGGTCAACCTGGGGCATACGCAGCGCGGCGGTACTCCGACGGCCTATGACCGCATGCTGGCGACCCGGTACGGTTTGGCGGCGATTGACTTAGTCCACAAGGGCAATTTTGGACGGCTGGTGGTTCTGAAGGGAACGGAAATTCAAGACATTCCGATTGCGGAAGCCATCTCGAAGAACCGGACCGTGGACGACAATTTCCTTGAAATCCTGGATGGTCTGAAGCCAAAGCTGTAATTTACCCAACGGGTCAACGATAAGAGGCTAGGCACTATGTCTAGCCTCTTCAATTGTTTACTCCAATCAATAAAAGCATCGCTTGAGGCAAATCTAAAATAGAACCTAGTTCGTTACTAAGCGCCTTTTCCGAGTGAAAACCCCGAGATTTTGCCGAGGAAACCCGAATCGAACCAATGATTTGCGGAAATATCTTGAATTACTACCCGAAAACGCGATATAAGCATTTGGCTGGGTGATTGATTTTGCGCCCGCGCATATGTGGTCTTTCGGAGGACTTTGCCATGAAGACATCAGCGGTGCGGAGTGAGATTCGAGAAGTGATGGACATTCGGCAGGCGGCAGATTACCTGGGAATCAGCCCGGACACGCTCTATAAGTATGCTTCGGAGAGCTTTATTCCGGCGTTCAAGCTGGGGAACCGCTGGCGGTTTAAGAAGTCGCGGCTGGACGACTGGATGGATCAACAGTCGGGCGTGACGGCGCAGGCTGAATTGAAGGAAGTCAAACCCAGACAGCGAAAGCCCATTCGGGCGGCACGGTAGATTCCACATTGGTGTCCGGAGCAGCGACAATACCCGCATGGCATGGGTTCTTCGCGACGGTCAGAATGACATTCCTGAGCTAAAAATTCCTCACACCGCAGTCTTCGGTTTCTTTCCCAACAAATAGACGACCATGATCAGCATGAGGACCGAGCCCATCGCTGCGAGTCCGAGGACGCGCATTATGGCCACGGTGTAACGGCCCTGGCTAGGGCTGTAATTGCAGCAGTAGATCAAGACAAGGTCTGAGAACGAGCCGATTTTGTGGTCGCTGGCTTCGACCAGGGCTAGGCGGACGTCGCGTGGCTGGTAGTCGACGCCGGAGAGGTATTTCGACATACGGCCATCCGGGGTCGCGATCATGATGACACTGGAATGGGCGAACTGGTCCATTTTGCCATCGGGGCCGGGGACGCGGACGTAGTGAAAGCCGGTGGCCTGGGCCAAATCCGTGATGGACTGTTGCGGCCCGGTGAGGAAGTGAACGCTGTTTGCTGCGGATTCATCGCTTAGCATCATGAGGAAGTGTTGCTTGGCTTCAACGGAGTCGGCGGGCGTGTCACCTGGATCAATGCTGGCGACAACCACATCATAGTCGTGGCCTGGATGCAGTTCGGTTTGCTGGAGAGACGAGCTCATGCCGTGCAGGACCTGCGGGCAGAGCATGCCGCATTTGAAATAGACAAGCGCCATGACAACCGGGCGATGGCCGAAGTAGTTTCCTAACGCTACATCGTTGCCGTTCTCATCGCGAAAGTGATCGGTCAATGGAAGCGGATGGTTCAGATTCTGGTCGATGCCTGCGTTTTTGAGATAGGCAGGGGTGGATTGCGCGGATGCGCCGAGGGGCTTGTCTGCTGAGTAGTTTTGGGCAAATGCGTTTCCGCAGAGAGTGACCAATGCGAGGAAGAATGTCGGAAGAGTGCGACGCAGGTTCACAGTACAGGATACGCTGCGGCGGGGTATGCTGCACGACGTGATTGGGTCGTACCTGCCCACCCTGACTTTGTCAGGATGGGGCACCCCTTTTCGTGGCACCCGCTGCAAAAGCAGGTCCTTCGACTCCGGCTTAGCTTTGCTCAGGATGACAGGTGATTCCGCAAGACACAGCAATTCAACAAAATGCCGGCCTATTTTTCTTCGTGGTATTCCTGCTCGGTGTTGATTTCCCATAGACAGCTCTTGTCCATGTTACCGGCGATGATGTTGTCGACTGCGGTCATGGCAGTGAGCATGGAGTGGTCCTGGTTGTTGTACTTGTGCATGCCGTTGCGGCCTACGAGAAAGAGGTTCTCGAAGCGATCCATGTAGCGGATGATGTCGTCGAAACGGTCATAGGTGCCAAAGTACGCCGGGTAGGTTTTGGGTACGCGGACGACGTGGGCGTCGAGGACATCGGACGATTTGAGGATGCCGATCTTTTCCACTTCAGCGATGGCGAATTTCTTGATCTCCTCATCCGGCATGCGCCACAGTTCATCGGTGTCATAGCAGAAATACTCGAGGCCGATCCAGACTTTGCTCGGATCGGCAACGAGATAGGGGCTCCAGTTGTTGAAGATCTGCAGGCGACCTACCTGTACATCAGGCTCCTGGATGTAGATCCAGGTGTCTTTGAGGGGCGAACCGTCTGGTTCAGTCACGGACAGCTTGTTGACGAGCAGGCCGACGGTGAGGAAGTCGCGATAAACAAGGCCGTCGCTGATGGCGCGGATTTCCGGAGGAACGGGTACATCGAGGCTATTGATCAACTCACGCACCGGCATGGTGGAGAAGATGTAGTCTGCCTCAATGCGGCTCGTTTCGCCGGATGCATTGACGGCTTCGACGATGGAAATGCGATCGTTTTCGACATGCAGCTTATTGACGCGCCAGCCGAGTTGGACACAGCCGCCCTTCTCTGTAACCAGTTCAGCTACGTACTCCCATAGCTGGCCTGGACCAAATTTAGGGTAGAGGAATTTCTCGATGAGGGACGTCTCTGTTTCTTTTTGTGAAATGTCAGACATCTTCTTGCGGCTGAAGGCTTTTTTCAGGAAATGCGCGACGGCTGTGCGCAGGGACAGGCCCTTGATGCGTTGCGCTCCCCAAGCCGCACTGATCTTATCGCAGGAAACCCCCCAGACTTTTTCTGTGTAGGACTTGAAGAAAGTCTCATACAACTCAATTCCGAAACGATTGATGAGGAAATCTTCGAGGGTGACCTCCTCCTTACGCGGAAAGAGCCTGGCGCGGAGATAGCTGGCACCGATCCTGACCATGCGCCAAGCCCCGAGCTGGTGCAGCGTTTTTCCGCTGAGGCTGAGCGGATAATCGAAGAAGCTGCGCAGGAAATAGATGCGGCTCTTACGCTGGCGCACGAGCATGACGAGATCGGGATGGGATGCTGCGTCTGTGGCTGAGACGGTGCGCTCTTTATTCTGGTAGCGGATGGAATGGTCGCCGTTACCGTTTTCCTCTGCGCTGATGGGCATCAGTTCTGTCCACCAATTCATGACCCGGTCAGACTTCGAGAAGAAGCGATGGCCGCCGATATCCATGCGGTTGCCCTTGTAGCGTATCGTGCGCGAGATGCCGCCGATCTCATCGCTGGCTTCGAGCACAATGGGACGGATGTCAGAACGGCGAAGAAATTCAAGCGCGGCGGTAAGCCCGGCCGGCCCAGCTCCGATGATGACTGCTGTTTTCTGGTCGCTCATTGGGGCGCTCCAGCAGGTCTACATGACAGGCTGATTGCTGCAGCGGAAGAAAAAATCGGCGGCTTCTGCGCGTAGTGGATTTGCGTGCAATCCAAGGATTGCAGTCCAGGAAAGAAGGAAAAACAATTCGTCATTCAGCGTCTACTTACGGATGTACTCTCAGAGGTCTGAGCAAAGACAACCTCATCTATTTATTCTATCTAATAGACGCAGCGATTTGATTGCAGGCTACGCAGCAACCTCCTGCGCGGATCGGGTATCTCATTGCGGGTAAGCGTCATCATTGTAAGGAGAAAAATATGAACGCAGTGAAATATTGGGCAGTTTTTGCGATCGGCGTAGCGGCAGGAGCGGGTGTTGCGCTGCTATATGCACCGCAAGCTGGTGAAAAGACACGGCGCCAGGTTCGCCGCAAGCTGGAAGACGCTTCCGATTACGTGAAGGATACAGCCGACACGCTCAGCGACCACGCAGGCAAAGCTTATAGAGTGAGCAAAAGCGCTGTAGAAGATGTGATTGACTCCGCCGGCAACGTGTACGACGCTGCGGCGAAGCGTGTACAGCAGATCGTCTAGAGGTTGCGGGAGACGCTGCTCATGGTTATGGCAGCGAAGCATCCCATGGATTCTTCGCTGCGCTCCGAATGACGTCTCCCTCTGCCTGTTTCCTACTCAGGCGGCAGCGGCTTGAGCTTTACGGTCCGTCCGGTGCGGACCGACTCGCGCGCCGCATCCAGAATCTGCATTACGATCATGTTGGTGTCGAGGGATGTCAGATCGCCTTCGGGCTTGAGCGTCCCATTGAGGACGGCGGCGAGATAGTGGAGTGAGCTATCCTGCGGCGGTGCGAGCGGCTGCGCCGCGATATCGGCTTCCTCTTTGTCGCCAACATAACGGACCCGCAGACGGTCCAGTTTCTCAGTGATGGCATAGCCCTTGCTTCCGTAGATTTCAGAATCCTTACGCGCGAAGGTCCAGGCCCATGAAGGCATGAGCACGGCCTGAGCGCCGGGATACTGAAGGATGATAGTTGCATCGTCGTCCACGCGGGCGTAGGTTTCGGGCTTGTCAGTCTGGGCAATGGCGGTGACGCTGATGGGCGCTTTTCCGTGCATCCACCATGTCATGAGGTCAGCGCCGTAGCAGCCGAAGTCATAAAGGGCACCGGCACCATTCAGTACGGGGTCGGTGAGCCACTTCAGAAATTCGGGCTGAACGTGAATTTCCGCAGGCCCCTCGTGGCCGTCATGCACGACGACCCTGCGCACATCCCCCAGCTTACCTTCATTGATGAGGTCATAGACGGCGCGATTGCTGGCATACCATGTAGTTTCGTAATTTACGAGCACCTGAATATGGTGTACGTTCGCGGCGCGACGAATCGCGAGAGCATCATCGAGTGAGATCGTGAGTGGTTTTTCCACCATCACGCTGATGCCGTGCTGCGCCGCCTGTTCGATGACCTGGCGGTGCCTGCCGACGGAAGTGTATACAAGCAGGGCCTGTGGATGATGGGCAGCGACGACTTCATCGAGTGTGGAATAGAAGAGGCCCGGATCAAGATGAAATTGCTGCTGGTACCGGGCAGCCAGTGCTTTGTCGGTTTCGACGATGCCGACGAGTTCCACTTCATGCTGACGAGGGAATTCGTGGAGGAATCCGCCGATATGGCCGTGTTCAAGACCGACGATCGCTACACGGATAGGCGCAGATGGCGTCTGCGCAAAGCTGATGGATGAGAACAAGAGGCAAGCTACGAGGGCGGGCAGAGATTTGAGCAGTCGCATGGTATCGATTCCACGATGATTGTACTGCTTTTCACTATTCAAGGGAGGATGGCGAGAAAAACAGATCTCTCCGCTCATCTCGTTCAACATCAGGATGACGAGGGCTGATTGAGCTTTGTGGTTCCCATCCTTTCGCAAACGGCGCGAAAGGATGGGGCACCCTGTTTTCGTGCTGACCGATGCAAACTGCAGGTCCTTCGACTTCGCGCTGCGCGTTTGCTGAGGATTGCAAATTTTTTTATGGATTGTGCCTCTGGTCGGAATGACAATGCTTCGGCATGTGGCGCACTGAGCGGGACGGCGAATTGCCACCCGTCTTAACCGGATGGTAGCCTCTAGGGGAATCACACTTGCAGTCCTCATTTCTTATCTTGCTGGGAGATATCCAGACACATGCAGACGACGTATAACGGGAAGGCTCTGCCCACGGATGGCGAGCCGATTCAGTACGCAGACGGGAAGTATCAGGTCCCGGATCACCCAATCGTTCCTTTTATTGAGGGCGATGGCACAGGGCGCGACATCTGGCGCGCATCGCAGCGGGTCTTTGATGCTGCGGTAGAAAAGGCTTATGGCGGGAAGCGCTCGGTAAAGTGGTTTGAGGTGTACGCGGGCGAGAAGGCATTTCGCGAATTCAAGACATGGCTGCCGGATGAGACGGTGAATGCGGCTCGCGATCTGCGCGTGTCGATCAAAGGTCCGTTGACGACGCCGGTGGGGGGAGGCATTCGCTCGCTGAACGTGGCGTTGCGGCAGATTCTGGATCTTTATTCCTGCGTGCGTCCGGTGAAGTACTACCAGGGTGTGCCCAGCCCGGTGAAATATCCGGAAAAATTGGATGTCGTCATCTTTCGCGAGAATACGGAAGACGTGTATGCGGGCATTGAGTTCAAAGAGGGAACTGCCGAGGCTAAGAAGCTCATTGACTTCCTGAACAACGACATGTTGAAGGGCGGCAAGAAGAAGGTCCGCGAGGACTCGGGTGTGGGCATCAAGCCGATCTCGATTACCGGCACCAAGCGACTGGTTCGCTATGCGATCAAGCATGCCGTTGAGAACAATCGCAAGTCGGTGACGCTGGTGCACAAGGGCAATATTCAGAAATTCACCGAAGGCGCGTTCCGCGAATGGGGCTATGAGGTTGCGGTCGATGAGTTCCGCGATGCGGTTGTAACGGAGCGCGAGAGCTGGATTCTAGGCAACCAGGAAGCGAATCCGAAGCTGACAGTCGAAGAAAATGCGGCGCTGATTGAGCCAGGTCTTGAGTTCGGATCCGATGACTTCCGTAAAGAACTGTATGCGGAAGTGAAGGGCGTGCTCGATTCGATTGGCAAAACGCATGGTAACGGGCAGTGGAAGAAGAAGGTGCTGATCAACGACCGCATTGCCGATTCGATCTTTCAGCAGGTGATTATCCGGCCAGATGAGTACAGCGTGCTGGCTTGCCCCAATTTGAATGGCGACTACATCTCTGACGCGTGCGCAGCGCAAGTGGGTGGACTCGGCATTGCTCCGGGCGCAAACATTGGCGACGGCTACGCGGTATTTGAGGCCACGCACGGGACGGCTCCGAAGTATGCGGATAAGGACGTGATCAATCCGGGTTCGGTGATGCTCTCTGGCGTGATGCTGTTTGAATTTCTTGGATGGCATGAAGCTGCGAAACTGATTGAGTCGTCTATGGAGAAGACGATTCAGCAGAAATATGTGACGTATGACTTTGAACGCCAGATGCAGGGCGCAACCAAGGTAAAGACCAGCGAGTTCGCATCACGGATGATCGAAAATATGTAGTTCATGCCGGAGCGCAGTGAAGCAGATTCTTCCGCTTCACTGCGTTCGGCGTCAGAATGACATCTGAAGTTTTATGAAGGAGAAGTATGCGTAAGAAGGTAACAATCGTAGGTGCGGGAAACGTAGGCGCTACGGCTGCGCACTGGATCGCGTCCAAGGAATTGGCTGATGTGGTCCTGATCGACGTGGTAGAAGGCATCCCGCAGGGCAAGGGACTGGATCTTCTCGAGGCCATGCCTATTGAAAAGCGAGACTGTCACATCATCGGCACGAATGACTATGCCGACACTGCCAACTCCGACATTGTGGTGATTACCGCGGGGATTCCGCGTAAGCCAGGTATGAGCCGCGATGATCTTCTGCAGACCAATTACAAGATCATGTCGGATGTCGTGAGCAAGGTCACGGCGGTATCGCCAAATTCCATCCTGATTATTGTTTCCAATCCACTGGACGCGATGGCGCAGGCAGCGTTCAAGCAGGCGAAGTTTAATCGCGAACGCGTGATCGGCATGGCCGGCGTGCTGGATTCAGCGCGTTTCCGCACATTCATAGCGGAAGAGCTGAAGGTATCGGTCGAAAACGTAACGGCGTTTGTGCTTGGCGGCCACGGTGACACGATGGTTCCGCTGCCTCGCTACTCGACGGTTGCTGGTATTCCGATTACGGAGTTGATTGAGAAAACGAAGCTTGAAGCGCTTGTCCAGCGAACCCGCGATGGTGGTGCCGAGATCGTAAAGCATCTGAAGACGGGCAGCGCCTACTATGCGCCTTCTGCGGCGACAGTCGAGATGGTGGAAGCGATTCTGAAGGACAAGAAAAAGATTTTGCCATGCGCGGCGTATCTTGAAGGGGAGTATGGCATCAACGGCCTCTATGTCGGCGTGCCCTGTAAACTGGGTGCCCGCGGGCTTGAGCAAATCATCGAAATTAAACTAACCCCGGAAGAAGATGCCGCTCTTAAAAAGAGCGCGGATGCGGTGAAGGAGCTTTGCGCCGTGATCGGCGTATAAGCAGCTTGTTTGCGAACAATGAGGCCCGCTTCGTGCGGGCCTCATTGTTGTTATGGAGATGTTTTGCATGCGCTCCTGCTGGAATCGTCGTATGCTACTTTGGGTTTATGGCGAGAATTTCTCTTCTATCGGTCGATGATGATCTGCCCGAATACGACGAGAACAAGCATTTTGCTGTTGCCGCTCTGAGAGCCAGCGCGGCCAAAGATCGATTCCAGAAGCATTCGCTTACGGACAATCATGACGAGGCGGAGATTATCCTCTTTGTCGCCATGGGCACAGCTGGCGACTTTGCGGAAAGAGTGCGCGCTTATCCGCTCTATCGCAAATATCCAGAGAAGAGCTTTTTGTTTGATTCGGCCGACTATATTCGTCCAGTGTTGCCTGGACTGTATGCATCGTTGCGCAAGAAAGACTATTCGCCTGAACATACACGGACAGGTTTTTACCTGATGCCTGAAAACCCCCTCGTCAACTATCGTCCTGTTACTGGAGATGAAAAGTACCTGGCGGCGTTTGTGGGATCGGCAAATACCCACCCCGTGCGCGACGGATTGTTCCGATATAACCGGGCCGACATCCATGTGATCGACAGTTCAAAAGAGAGCTACAACATTCGCTATCATGGGTCCGCCAACGAGAAAGAATATTTCTGGAAACGATACGCAGACTCGATCGGCGATGCTCTGTTCAGCCTGTGTCCGCGCGGCCGGGGACCTGGAAGCATCCGGCTCTATGAGTCGATGAAGACGGGTAGAGCCTGCATCATCATTGCGGACGAGTGGGTGCCGAACGAAGGCGTGGACTGGGAATCATTTGCGGTGTTCGTTCCGGAGAAAGAGGTTGCGGGCATACCCGCGCTGCTTGATCGGCTTAAGCCTCGCGCAAAAGAGATGGGGGAGCGGGCACGGGTCGAGTGGGAAAAATGGTTTTCAGAAGAGGTACGATTTCACCGGGTTGCGGAACTTTGTCTTGAAATGAAGGACGCACGGCGAATACATGGAGCGCTCCGCCGCGTTTACCATTTGAGGCACATCGCTTCTTCGCCATCAAATTGGCGACGCTATCTTATTAGCAAAAAGAACCTGTATAAGCTGTATGGCCGGGTATTTTGGTAGCTCGGCGTTGATCGGATCGTTCTTCTGGTATAGCTCAAAGGCCATACTGGTATTTTTCCCAGTGTTCCTCCTGTTCTTCTTGATTACAAAACCAACCATAGGATGAGTGAAACATCTCACTCTTGTGGCGTACTGAGCGGCAAGCTCGACACTTCATAAATTCTTTTGATTTGTTTAGGCGCAGGGGGGTAGTAAAAACTAGCAATAAAGCAGTCAGTTCTTTCTTCAAAGGGAAAAAGTCTTTTAGGTAAATTTTCACCGGTCTTTTTTGGGTGGATTTCGATGCTGGGCAGGAGTTTACAACGGGAGTGCCTGATTGTCTCGATTATTTCAGGATGTCAGGTAGGTGATTCGTGATGTATGTGTAGTCGGTTATGAATACGGATCATGATGATTTCAGAAAGCTCAGCGAACCGTAAGTCCCGCGTTTTTGCCTGTCCGTTTTATGTGGAAGATCATATAATATACAGGACTGGCGGAGAGGGAGGGATTCTCTATAGATTCCGCCATCAGATGCCTTAAAGTGTTGATTCCCATTGGTGTTACGCTTAATTATTCTGCTAAAGTGTGACTGTACTACGCTGTACTACACATGTCCTATCTCTGCCCATTCAACCGAGCAACTCACCCAGGGCATCGAAAGACAGCACCATCGGAAACGTGGCGTCTGTGGGTACGGGGTTGACGAAAGACTCTTTCCACTCCTCGGCTGAAGAGATCGTGACATCGCACTTGCAGCAGTGCCGAATGCACATGTATCGGCCACATTGGTGGCACGGTGTGAGATCGTTTTTGGTGCCGGTTTCGTCGCATTCGCAGCATTTCACGATAGTAGTTTCCATTATTCGTTTTCCTCGATCCCTAGTTGGGATGTGAAATCACGATAACATGAGCGGCGCATTATATGTCACATTTATTTTTTGTGTCAAGTCTTTTTTAGAGACTCTGGGCAGAAAGATTATCTGTAACGATCCCCGATCCCGCGTCACAATTCAATGTCGCTCTGGCAAGCGCCTACGGGGGTCGCTCGGAAATTTGGTGACCCCGACAAGATCACGGCATCTGGTGAACGTTTCCAGGTGCCGTTTTAGTTTGTGTGTTCCGCATCTTTACACCTACTTTCGTTGGTGCCAGTGAGAATGCGCTAAGTTATTCACGAAGGGATTTTAAAACGATGAGACTGAGTGATTTTTCTGCGCATCCTCCTACACCAGGTGATGTTTACAGGGGCAATACAGGCGTCGCGCCAGAACTGGCAACGATAACGGAAGTGTTCCCCATCACCCTAATCCGGGCGGATTCTGGTACCTATACATTTGCATTCAGATGCACGTCCGGAGGGCAATCATACAACTACGAATTTCCAACACCTTTGCCGGACAGAGGAATAGCAGAGAAGGCTGCCTTGATGCTGCGGAACAATATTGGCAACAGTCTCTTCAATGCGTGGTACTCACTCATTTAGTCAAATAGAAGACTCCCATCTGCCCCATTACTATCGATTGGCCCAATAGACGCCGCAGGGTGTTATCTGGTGTCGCATGTCGCTGCACCGGCATAGCATGACGGCATGGTAAAGATGCGTATTTACAAGCTGGCTGCTACGACCGCAGAAAAGGTCAACATTCGCTATGTAGCAATCTTGGGAGAACTCTCCTTTGGGGAGCGCTCTTACGAGGAAGTAAGCCTAGTCGGCCTTTCTGAGAGGCTTAGACAATTCTCCGGGCTTAAGTGGCCCGATATAGAAGACGCATTGGAGAAAGATGGTGTGTGGATTTCTAAGGGAGATTGAAACGCTCCGAGCCGCGCACAAAGTGCGCTCAACTGGTCAGACCTCTCGACGAAACCCACCTTCGCGCCCTATTATCGCCCTGCCATCGTATACCTAAGCAACTTAGGAGTCCCACTGATTCCAGAGGGTTTACATGTTTGGGGTTAGCTATGCTTAACTGTTGCAACGACTAATACGTGTAATAAATACACGATTGCACCATTTTATGGGCATTTGTTGCAACGAGTAATATTGCACAATTTTGTCCACATTCGGACAGTTTTTCATTGAATGGTAGCTTTTCCGCATTGAATGGTTTGACCCCTCGAAAATAGTTGAAAAAAAGTGAAAATAGTTGATTTATTCGAAGGTTTTACCCCTGATATTTCCGTATATATTAGTAGGAGAGTATATAATTCCAAAGCCAAGTTCCCTTGAGAGCCTAATTTTGGAAAATGGCCAGCTATGGTCAGATACCGATATTGGCATCGCTCACGGTAAGGCGCTGACCGGCCCAGGTTCGACTTGTAGCCTCTCGGACAGGCAATCCCACAGTAAGCGAAAACGGACGCGCTACAGGGCAACGTGGCGATGACTCGGTTTGTGCCCTAGAAATGGTGCATCCGAGGATAAGTCTTGACTTCGGGTTGCCCGTTTGATATTCTAGGAATAGTAGTCACAGGTGTCTCTGGTCTCCAAACCAGATGACCCCCAAAAAGGATGTACCGATGAAAACGTGAGCGCCTGATATACCGAGAACGGATGGCCTCTATCCATGACGACACGCGCTCACCTTATAGGTGGGCTTTTTTATTGCCCGCTTGACGATCACGCAGTATGAAACCGAACCAAACACAAGCTCTTGAATGGGCGCAATTCAATTTAAAGGAGACCATGACATGTATTTTGACAACCCGGAAGATGAGAAGCAGTTGGAATTAGAGGAACAAGAACGTGAGCAGGACATAGCTGCCGAATGGCTAAAGGAGCAAGAGAAGGAAGCGAAGCGGGTAGCACGAAGCGAAGCCAAGCGTGTAGCAGGCGGCCACGGTGAGGTTCGCACGCTGACACCTGAGGATGTGGGACTGAGCAGCGATCACGTGATCGTAGACGCACCACGGCCCAAAAGTAAGAAGCGGTCCATCTCGCAACGCATAAGCGATGGCTTTTACACATGGCTCCTCTCAGGGAGCGAAAGCAAGCTACTCAAAGCTGTTGAGGACCGCGCCAAGCAACGCCTCTATTCGTTCGATAAGGAAATGGATCAGGGGCGCGGAGCAGACGGCCAGATGCTGGATGCGTGCGACTGGACACAGGAAGTTTTAATCGCAGTCTGGGAACGTATGGCCACCTTCGAGGGCGATTCCACGGAGTTCGAGATGTTGGTTAACACCATCTGCACCAACCGCCTTCATGAAGCTCGTCGAGACCGCAATAAGAACAGAGCAACACACGTTCCCGTATCGTTCGATGTCGACATAGACGATGATGAAGGCCAATACTCTGAGACTCGCGACAATCCCGAAATCGTCAACATGATTATGGGTGTGGGCAAAGGGTACGCCTTCGGTGAGTATTTGATACCGGAATCTCTTGAGGGTCACGAGCGTTGGGCAGCCGAGTTGACAATGGACGGCCTGAGCGACAAGGAGATTGCCCGGGAAATGGGGAAGTCAGAGCAAGCCGTTCGAAACATCTTTTACCGGATACGCAAAAAGGTTGCACCCGAACGCGAGGAGTATCACGCGGACAGGAACGCAAGGCTGGCGGAACGGGATGCTGAGTACAACTCACAACTGAAGATCAGGGAACGGACACGTGCCAGGATGATGGCCACAGGTGCACAAAATGCGCTTACGGTCCCCGAGACGGCTCCGGAGGACGAAGACGCTCAGTAGACACACGTGTTGATTACAGAGGGTTTACAAAATAGTTGAAAAAAGATTGACCTTCTTGAGACATTTACCCCCCGTTTTTTCCTATATAGGTGAGGGAGAAGATATTAGAACTCTCTCACCACACCAAAAGTCCCGGAGTCAAAGCCGGGCGGCATCATCGTCCCGCGTGCATATCGAAAGTTGATCCCTGACGTGTCATTGAGGACGAATGCAGGACTGTTGCAGATCACGACCGTATCTTAGACCCAGGTATCCCCGTGGAGTCGTTTAGTCGATGAGAGGCAAGCGGCCCTTGACGGAGCAAACCGTCGAAAATAAAACCGTACCTCAGAGGGCATAGGTCCCTGTATCCGTACGTGATTATGAGGGCAGCAGATTGGCTGCGATAAAAGGGATACACGCACTGAGCGGCTGACATGGTTAGGTTCCGGATTTACAGCGCACGGAACCTGAGAACGCGCTGGTGGACTAACAACCCATCAAACCATGCAGGACCGTAAGCCAACACCACCAAGAAGCCTTATCTACCGTAACTAACAAAAGCGGTAGATAGATGGTTTATTTTCGTTAGAGATAACGGGGATTGCGTACTTGGACGGTGTTGATGCTTTTTTGGCCCTAATAAGGCTGAGATTACCTCAGACGCTGAACTTAAAACGTGTTCTAAGTACGTTTTCTGCCTAGATATTTATTTCTTTAGTTCTCTAAGTACGATTACTAAAAGACCGAGAAAACCGTAAGGTTTTCGAGTGTCCTATTACGTAATCTACGCGTACCCGCGCGCGAGGAAACACCCAACCGGGAATCCTCAGTCAAAAGTACACATCGACCACAGCGACTACAATCTCCGACCCTTTGGCCGATCCCCTTGGCGCGACCCCTATCGAACGCACTTTGTGCGGTGATACAGGGCAGATAAAAAATAGTTGAAAAAAGATTGACCTTCTTGAGACATTTACCCCCCGTTTTTTCCTATATAGGTGAGGGAGACATAATGACAAACGACATCGAACTCGAAGAACTACGACAGACTTTGATTGACATCGTCACCGATACCACAAATTGGACCACATTCTTTGCGGTCGTCCGAGAGAACGCGCACCTGCTCAGTGAAGCTGAACAGTGGCAGATTGCCGAACTCGCCAAAGAGTTCAGCCTAAGTTGCCAAGCGATGCGTGCATTTATATACGACAAGCCAGCACAAGCATAAATACCAACTGCACTGTGGAGGAGCAGACACATGAGAACAATTGAAAGTCAACGCCTGCTCGCCTTAGATGTGCTGAAGTGGGTAAAAACTCTGGAGTTCGACGAAAACGCGGCCTGTTACACAGAAGTGCTTAATACCTTCGTGGCAGATACCGAACGCATAAGGAATGGACAGGAAGTAGCCGAGCACCATTACGACCGTCTATGGCGATCACAAGCCATCGCAGCGATATTGATTGAGGAACTACAAGACGAATACCCGGAATTGCTTACAGGGTATGTTCCCGGCACGATTCCCAACAACATGTGCCAAGTGCTTATGACAGCGCTTGACGATTCCCTGTTCAGGTTCACTCAGGTATTGCTATCTGTCCGTCGTAAACGCGGACGTGACTTCCATCCGATGAGTATCGCGGCAGGCATCCGATGAAGCCTTTATCACTTGAGGCAGCGAGACTGCTAAAACATCTTGAACGCAAGGTGATACGCAAGGTTAACGCAAAAGTGCCACCCGATACCCGGCAAGGTATGTTGTCACACTCTTGGACGAATACGAAGCTCGCACGCGATGCCGGAATCAATGTTGATTTCCTTCAGCGAGCACGCCAGGAGCTAACAGACAAAGGATTCATTTTCCCCGTTCTACCAATGCCGTACTCGCGTGGCAAGAAATCTAAAGCAAGTGCACGCGGTAAGATCGCACGACACACTTACACATTGAAGTTTCAAACTTTGACAAAGGATTCCCGGCAGCGATAAGGCTGATTCCCGGAATGGACGACCAGGGTTTGTACTGTTCTTTCCCCTGCAATCGTCGCCTGTTGTGTCGTGGTAGTTCTCCTTTTCCACATACGACTTCAGGCAAGCGAGACACAAGGTCGGACTTAAGTCACCCGATCTCAAGCGGTCTCATCTGGCGGACACAACGGTTTTTCGAGAGATTATCGTTGTGTCTGCTGTGACTTCTAACATGTAACATCTCGCCTTTGAGCAACGATTGCAGACCCCGCCCCAGGGGTGCTTTTAATCTTCAGAAATCCCAAGCCGCGCCGACCGTGGCATAGTCAAACTTTCTTGGCAACTTTATAAATGATGTTTTTTCAACGAGTTACGTTGACTAACTACATAGGGTATCAATATGTTACGACGCGTAACATAAGGTGAAATACCCTTTGTTTACTTTAACTTGGAGACCCTATGGGACGAAAACGCAAGAGTTTAGACGAATTGTCCCTCTCAGGGACGCTGAAACAGAATCCGAAGCGCTACAAGGAGCGGTTGACCGCACAAAGTGCGCCCAGCGATCCCCTTGGCGATCCACCGGTGAGACTTCCCCAGGGTGCGAAGACTGCATGGGCAGAAATATCGAGTACGCGACCGTGGCTCACTGCCGCTGACCGGTTAGATGTCGAACTCGCTGCCACGCTTACCGCCAAGATGCGGAATCCCAAAACAGAAGCGACACGCGCCGACTTGGCGTTACTTCAGCGGACGCTTGCAGCAATCGACAAGAAAGAGAAGAAGCGTCCTTCGGCCCCTGAATCGCTGCCCAAAGAATTACAACCGGTTGTCGACAAGCAACTCCAGGCTGATATCCAGTTCTGTCTCGATATGTCTCTGAGTGAGCGTGACCTTGACGACATGATGAGCAGGTTCACCGAATCCGAGCAAGCACCATTCAGGGCAGAGATAGAAGAACGACGTGCTTACGTCATCGCCTATCAGGACCGCACACAGCGAATGCAAGACCTCTACAAGAGGCAGCGACAAGCGCAAGCCGAAGGCAACGAAGTATTGGCCAACGAACTATGGCAGCAATGGCGAGCACTCGCCTACCCAGACAAAGGAACCGCATAAACGATGAGTTTTTTAACTCGCGCCTTTAGTGGACGCAAAACAGAACAACGCAACATGCTAGACCGACCGTCCATTCCACTCAATTCAGTGGCAGCGTGGAATTACTTAGTTGGTGGTGGACATGGTTCCGCATCCGGCGAAATCATGCTATCCGATGAACTAACTAAATACCAGGACGACCTCGCAGACATTCAACGGCACGGTGCGGACAGCCTAGCAGAGCAATCGATATCGTTTCAGCTCTCTACTGGGGCGGTATCGGCCCATGCTGCCGCAATCTCTTTGGCCACTTTGAATACAAAAGTTTATACCCAAGCCCTCTCTGACCTTCAGCAGCAGCAACGTGCTGCCGATGGTGTAGGAGATGTTGCGGAATCGCAGCGCGTGGGCAGGCAGATTGCTACCGTCCAGGCAAACCGACAGGTGCAGGTACAGAGCGATAACCAGAGCATTAGCTCGACAACTTCACTCGCACAGCTACAACAGATGCTTACGGTGAATATGCCTCAAGTGTTGACGCAGACCTTCGGTAAATTCATTGAAGACTTCAACGACGCTCTACTCGACAGCAAGCGCGGACAGTTTGGAAAGAACATCAAGAACGCTGCCGCTAATGGTTTGCGAACGATAGGGAAAGCAGGCTTACAGAAGGCAGAGGGCGGGTTACTGGGTGCGTTCGGACTTGGGAAGCAGCCGATGCCGGTAAAGATTGTCGGTGGCATCCCCGGTTTAAGCGGATTAGGTGGTTCCGGTAAAGGTGGCCTTGGTGGCTTCAGTATGTCCGATATAGGCGGTGCTGTGCGCGGCACATTGGCAAGCTTACTGGTGGTCTAAGCGGGCTGCTAGGTAAGGCCGCAGGCGCTGCATTGTTTTCTGGTTTAGGGTTCGCGGACGGAGGGGAACCGCCCGTAAATCAAATGTCGATTGTAGGTGAACAGGGTTAATTCAATGGCCCCTTGTAGCAGCAATGCTATTCGATAATCTTTCTAATTCGGTGAACCTCTCCACATGGAGACAATACCGAGCGAAGCCCGAAAGGGAACGTGTGACGGTCAGTGCTTCGGCACGTAGCGAACAGTGTTCGCGAAATGGAAGACACCCTAACAGGGTGAAGAGATGACCTGAACTCATCGGCAACGGTGAGAGATATAACGGACACGGTTATATCGCAACATTATTGCCTGAATTATTCGTCCCGAAAAAAGCAGGGACGATCATTCCAAACTCGAAATCGGGTTTCGGTGGAACAACACACAATTACTCAATCGACGCACGCCACTCGACGAACCCCGAGTTGACGAAGGCAGCGGTAATTAAGGGTCTACAGGCAACGCATCAGCGCTCTGTCATGGACGCGATAAAGGCTAAAGCAGATCAAAACAGTCGACTTCCTCCGAGTCACAGAAGATAAAACTCTTGCGCCCTCTGGTCTTCGGACTGGAGGGCAGCTTTTTTTTACCAATCAATAGCGTCGACGTGAGACAGCATCTCTTTGGCTCCTGCCGGTCTCAGATAACGCATACTTGATTCCAAGTCAGCGTGACCGGCGAACGCTTGAACGGTTCGGATGTCTGTTCCCGACTGCAATAAGCGAGTGAGATATGTTCGGCGCAGTTTGTGCAGAGTGGCGTTCTCGACATTGCAACGCTTCGCCATACGCTGTAGCGTCCTCAGGAGATGCCCGTTCGTGTTCTGGAACTCTTCACCCACTCCAAGTATCAGCGATGTGCCAGGGCGACTCTCACGCCACTTATTGAGCATTGTGAACAGGGATGCCGGTATCGGGATATCCCTTTCTTCTGCATCTTTTACTCCGAAATCATAAACAGGCTTACTCTTGACTCGAAACGTTCTGTGCTCTCTGTCGATATCGTCCCATTCCGCGTGCATCATCTCTTGATCCCGAAGACCTAATTGCAATCCGAGGCAGATGACGACCTTCATGTAATCGGTAGCGTGTGCGAGTAGCGCGTCCGTCTCCGCTTTCGTGTACGTTGTCGGCAACGTCTTATCAAACTTTGGGCGATCACTTTTCGATAGCTGGACATCGCTCCCGGCAAACTTCAGGAATGAGCGAATGCGGTCATACTTGTTGCTCACGGTTCGAGGACTCTGCCCCCGCTTTCGTAGCGCTGCACAAAATGCGGTGAGATGTTGGCGAGTCACCCCGGTGACCGTCGACACCTGAGGGCAGATAGACCGAAACTCCGGTAGCGTATGCCTCGCGTGTTCCGCTGCCTCTAACTTGCCATGAGCTTCACGGTCTGCGATGTAATCGTTCATTGCCTTTTTAAGCCCGTCATGTGTCTTTGTGGGTACTCTCTTTCGAGCAGCGCTGACGGCGCGTAGCATCGCATTCTGTAACGCTTGCTGGGGCGTCTCGTTCTCTTTGAGAGGCGTATAGATTCGTTTGCTTTTACCGTCGACGGAGATGTTCTCCCGGATTACATGTCTGCCCTGGATGTGTTTACGGTTCTCAGTGGTATCGGTGAGATAGCGCCAACCCTCAGGAGTGCGACAGTACCAAAACAGCTTCGGGCGCTTAGACGGTTTGACCGTTTGCTCTATGAACCGCTTGTAGACACTGGGGTTTTCCATGCCGCTCAGTGTACTAAAGCCGTTTGCTCTGTACTACGGCAAAATGAGGACAGAAATAAGTAATGGAATCAACACTTTAAAGGGTAGCCAGATTCTGGCGGAGAGGGAGGGATTCGAACCCCCGATGGAGTTACCCCCATGCCTGATTTCGAGTCAGGTGCATTCAACCGGGCTCTGCCACCTCTCCATGTTTACTATCAATGACTTAGGCGGTAGCCTTAGTGTACCATTGTCCAGCGGAATCGTGAAATATGTTGCGAACTCACTAGAGATTGCTTATGCCTGTTTTGAGATTCCGGCAACACGTTTCAACAGCATATATCCGGATACGCCCGCCAGAAGCGATGCGACCAGAACCGCTGTCTTCGCTGCATCCAGTTGAGCGCCGTCGTCAAAGGCGAGCGCGCTAATAAACAGCGATACGGTGAAGCCGATTCCAGCGAGCATGCTCACGCTTCCAATGTGGCTCCATCGCACTGATTTTGGAAGCTGCGCGATTTTCAGCTTTACTGCCAGCCAACATACTCCGAAGATGCCAATTGGCTTGCCGACAAATAGTCCCAGGAGCACGCCCCAGGCAACAGAGCTGTGCATCAGGGATTGCCATATATTCGACGAGAATGTCACGCCTGCATTCGAAAGAGCGAAGAGGGGCAGAATCAGATAGGCGATCCAATCGTGAAGCTTTCGTGTGACGCGATCGGCTGGAGATTCGGTATTCGCAATCAGATACTCCATTGCGCCCAGCTGCCGGGCTGCGAGAGATGTGTCGCCTGCGGCGCGGGCTTTGCGAAACTCGTCCATCGTCTGCCGGCTGAGTTCATCGAAGTCGTCAAGTGAGACCTGGGATTTGACCGGCACAAGGAAGCCAAGAATCACCCCGGCAATTGTGGCGTGCACGCCTGATCGCAAAATTGCCAGCCAGAAGCCGAAACCGAGAGCGACATACAGAATTTGCCGTCCAAAACCGATCTTTCGACAAAGCAGAATAACGGCGAGGAGTAGAGCTGCAATGAAGAGGTAGTTAAGATACAGCGTCTCCGTGTAGAAAACAGCGATGACGGTAATGGCACCGATGTCATCCGCGATAGCCAGCGATAACAAAAAGACCTTTAATTCTGCCGGAATCCCCTTTACCAGCGCGAGTACCCCCAATGAAAAGGCGATGTCGGTCGCCATGGGCACTCCCCATCCGTGGGCACCCGGTCTGCCGCGATTGATGGCGCTAAAGATCAAAGCGGGCACGACCATGCCGCCGAGCCCGCCACAAATCGGCAGCGAGGCGCGCCGCAGGTCGGACAGCTCACCGTTGACGATTTCCTGTTTGATCTCCATGCCAACCAGGAAAAAGAACAGGGCCATCATGGCATCGTTGATCCACTCGTGAATGGGAAGCTGCAATCCGGACAAGGTCAACTTGATGTGCCAGATGTGATAGTAGGAAGCACTCCACGGAGAATTTGCCCAGATGAGCGCTGCAACCGAAGCAACAAGAAGAAATGCGCTGCTAACGCCCTGTGTGTGAATGAACTGCTGCACAGGCAACTGAACCGCTCGTGCAATCAGCGATTCACGGATCTCCAGATTCAAGGCGCCTAATGTTCGTGCCGGAACAGTCATAGCCCACAGTGTACTCGTCCGCGGGTCACTTTCATTTGTGGCGTTAAATGAAGCATCTTGGAACACAGAGTTACCGAGTGACACCCGACGGCCTCTTTACTGTATCTTGCGACTGCAGGTCAGATTTCTTGGGGAGTGGATCGTCTTATTTCAGTCAGATGCGAAAATCAGGATAAAATTGGAGAGACTAAGCACCCACGTGGATCGGTATTGATCGCGTACAAGGACCATTCCTGACATTGACCGGCCTGACCATCGAAGATAGAGTTTTGAAGGTTATTGCGACCTCGAAACGTGTGCCCATAGAGAATGTGCATCCCGACAGCAGCTTTGAATCCCTCGGGATCGATTCGCTGGATCGCTTGAACATCCTTTTTGACCTTGAAAGCGAGTTCGACATCGAGATCAACGACGAGGAAGCCAAGCAGGTCCAGAACATTCACGAAATGATTGAAGGTGTCACCCATCTGGTCCAGGCGAAGACAGATTCTTCGCCCACTGAATAACGTGCGCCGCGTCGTCATTACCGGAACCGGCGTGGTGAGCGCCCTCGGCAACAGCACTGCCAGCTTCTGGCAGGCTTTGCTTTCAGGCACTTCCGCCATTCGAGAGATCACCAGCGTCGACACCTCGCAGGTCCGCTTCAAGAACGCTGCGGAAATACGGGAATACAAGCCAGAAGAGCACTTCGAGGCCAGAGATATAGGCTTCATGGAGCGCTTTGCGCAATTCGCGGTCGTCGCCGTTCGCCAGGCCATTACCGAAGCGGGCATAGAGTGGACGACGAACCTGCGCGAAACTACCGCAGTCATTACCGGATCCTGCCTTGGAGGGCGGGCGGTCGAAGACAGCGGCTATTGGGAACTCTTTCACAACAATAAAAACCGGGTCCATCCTCTCACCATTCCGCTCAGTATGGGGAACGCAGGTGCGAGCCATATCTGTATGCAGTACGGCATTGAAGGGCCTGCCTATACCATTTCTACCGCCTGCGCCTCTTCCGCCCACGCGATTGGCCAGGCCTTCTGGATGGTCCGTTCCGGAGCCGCTCCGCTGGCGATTGCCGGAGGCAGCGAAGCTCCTTTTTTTATTGGCGGTCTCAAGGCATGGGAGGCGATGCGAGTGATCAGCAAAGACACCTGCCGCCCATTTTCCGCCGAGCGCAGTGGCATGATTCTGGGCGAAGGCGCCGCCATGCTCGTGCTTGAACCCCTCGATAGCGCCCTTGCCCGCGGCGCGCATCCTCTTGCTGAGATTATCGGCTTCGGCATGTCCGCGGATGCAAGTCACATCACGCAGCCTGTCGCCACCGGACCCAGTCGTGCCATGCGCCTCGCTCTTAGCGACGCCGGGTTGGCGCCTGAGCAGATTGGCTATATAAACGCCCACGGAACAGCGACGGAGGCCAACGACCGCATCGAAACTGCTGCCATCCGTAATGTCTTCGGCCCGCATGCTGACAAGCTTGCGATCAGCTCCACGAAATCCATGCACGGTCATGCCCTGGGCGCCAGCAGTGCTCTTGAGGCCGTCGTCAGCACCCTTAGCCTCAAGCATGGGGCGTTGCCACCCACTGCAAACTACCTCACCGCCGATCCTTGCTGTGACCTTGACGTTATTCCCAATCAGGCGCGATTAACGCAGGTAGAGGCTTGCCTTTCGAACTCGTTCGCCTTCGGCGGCCTGAATGCCTCGCTCGCCTTCAAGGTTTTTCCTTAAGCTGGGTTCAAGCCCTTTAGCCACGCCAGGGACCTGGATATTCCTTCCTCGAAGGACACCCGTGGAGTAAAGCCGAATTCCACGCGCGCCTTGTCGCTGGGGAACTCCTGATCCCGCCCCAGCAGAGAGACTGCGTGGCGTGTAAGCATCGGCCGCCCCGGGAGCTTCCTGAAGCAGTGGTACGGAGCTTCCATTGCGCTTGCAATGGCCATCGCAGCACGATAGGGAAGATTGATCCACGGCGGCTTGCAACCCAGCCCGTCGGCCAGCGCTGCTACATACATTTTCCAGTTCACTCCTGTACCGTCTGTCAGGTTGTAAGCCTGTCCCTCAGTCTGCGGACTACGCGCTGCCGCGATCATCGCGTCCACAGCGTTATCGACATATAGAAAGCCACCCCTCGCCTGTCCACCCCCGATATGTACCATCTGACGAACCCGCAACAGGTCTGCGATATCTTTGACAAACGCTTTCCCGCGCGGACCGTAGATCGTTGCCGGTCGAACGACCGTTACCGGCAGTCTATTCCGTGAGCTTTGCCACACCGTCTGTTCTGCCAGGATCTTTGTCCGGTTGTACGGCAAACCCACGTCCAGGAGCGCTCCTGTCTCGGGGCAGGGAATCGCTGGATATCCATAAACATCGGTCGTGCTGACATGAATGAAGCGCTCCAGGCAGGGAACTTGCTGCGCCGCAGCCAACAATGTCTCTGTCCCCGTCACATTGCTCTGGAGAAACACCTCCATGGGCGCCCAGTCGGTAGAAGTTGCCGCACAATGAAAGATGTGTGTGGCTCCGCGCGCGGCTTCCGCGACCGCGGCGTTCTCTGTGAGATCTCCAAGCACCACCCGAACCCCTGCGAGCCCGGAAAGATGCCGCAGGTCGGAGGTAGGCCGGGCCAGTACCGTTACCTGCTCCCCTGCGAGCGCGAGCATTTCCGTGAGCCGGCCACCCAGAAATCCACTGGCTCCGGTGACGAATACGGGCATTGATTAGTCGTTCCGCATCTTCGCAAAAACGTCCAGAGCAAATTGGAGGTGGTCTTGTGTATGGGCCGCTGTGGTGCACAGGCGCAATCGGGCTGCGCCCTGCGCGACTGCTGGAAAGAGCACCGGCGAGACAAGGACTCCGTGATCGCGCAGCTTTCGGGCAAAAAATGCCGTTTTCGCATCGTCATGAAGCATCACCGGAATCACTGACGTTTGCGATAACCCGATGTCGTATCCGAGGCTTTGCAAGCCCTCGCGTAGAAACGTCGCATTTGCCTGCAACCGGGCGACTCGCTCGGGCTCCTCTTTCAGAATCTTCAGTGTTTCCAAAACCGCCGCAGCCGCCGGGGCTGCCATCGCGCCCGAAAAAATAAAAGGAGCGGAAGCATGTTGCAGGAAGATCGCCAGCCGTTGCGAAACGGCTACAAATCCGCCATTCGAAGGGATTGCCTTGGCCAGCGAACCGGTCCAGATATCAATCTCCGCTGTCGGAATGTTGAAGTGTTCGTCGGTTCCCCGGCCATGCCGGCCCAGCACACCGCTCGCATGCGACTCATCCATCAGCAGAAAGCAGTCAAACTCTTTCTTCAGCGCAATCAGTTCTGGAAGGCAGGCGATATCACCATCCATGGAAAACACCCCATCGGAAATGATGAGTGTGCGGTTGGCCTCTGGTCCGTTTTCCAACTGATACCGGAGAGAGGCCGGATCGTTGTGATTGAATCTTTGGACCTGAACTCCGGCCAGGCGGCATGCGTCCATCAAGCTTCTGTGTGAGAGTGCATCGGCAATGACGCGATCGGCAGGCCCCAATAGAGCGCTGATCACCGCCAGATTGGCCGCGTATCCTGAAGTGAAGGTGATCGCCGCATCTGTCCCCTTGAACTCAGCAAGTGCTTGTTCCATCTCCTGATGGAGATCCAGCGTTCCCGTCAACAGGCGAACGCCCCCTGTTCCTGTACCGTATTTCCGTACCGCCGCAATGGCCGCTTCATCGACACGGCGATCCCCGATGAGTCCCAGGTAATCGTAGGACGACAGCATCAACATCCTGTGACCATCCATCTCCACTTCAGGCCCTGATTTGGTGCTCAATGGAGCTTGAAACGGATAGGCATCCAGGGAACAGGCTAGTGCCGTATTCTCAAACAGCCTTCGCGCCCGGGCATCGATGAGGTCATGCTTTTTGTAGCTGTCTTCGCGCTCACGGGCGAAATAGTCCTGAAACATCTGTCCCGAAGAGGAGGGGAAATTTTTCCTGGTTATGGAGGTGCTTTCTTCTATTGGTAAGCGGGCACTCATGAATATTTAATATATCGTGTGGAGCGGATGGTAAGGTCCAATCTTGCTGTTCATATAGAAGGCGTTGAAGCTGAAGAGGTTGTTGCTGAGGGTATGAAAAGAGCGAGATGAGAGACGTTTCGTCTATGCGTTGTTCCGTGTTCACCCGTCAATCGGCGAGAAATTCTGTTTCAGTCGTGGATCGGAATCGCATTTTCCTCTACATTGGATCGCGACAACTTATGTTACGAATGATTGCGTATGATTTCGCGTAGTACCCGGTGGTTTAGAAGCAGGCCTTCTCCTCTGTCAACTGAAGACCGCACACCTGCAAGTTCCTTTGTCCTCCACAGATTCCGATCTAACACAGGATTGCAGACATCCTCTCCCATCACGTGACTTACTTCCAGGATTTCATGATTCTCTTGCGGAAGGCGCACGGGTTATGTACTATCATCCGAAATCCAGAGCATTCGTAAGAAATCGAAAGACCTGCTATCCCATCGCGAAGTCAGCTGATTCATCCATGGAGAGGTGATCATGTCATCTATAGTCAGCGCAGAATATCCTCCGATAGTCGCAAGTGCTTCAGTTGAGGCCGTTGCAGTGCAGGCGCCCAGGCGCAATGTCGCTGTCGACGCCTATCGTGGACTGGTCATGCTGCTCATGATGGGCGAGGTCCTGAACTTTGCCACTATCGCCCACTCCTACCCTGGCAGTCTGTTTTGGCGAGTGCTTGCATACAACCAGACACACGTAGAATGGGCCGGCCTCGGCCTGCATGACACGATCCAGCCGTCATTCACATTTCTTGTGGGTGTGGCGCTTCCTTATTCCATTCACAGCCGCATGCGCAAAGGGCAGAGCTTCGGCCATCTGCTCCTGCATACGATATGGAGAAGCCTGCTGCTCATTGCACTGGGAATCTTTCTCCGCTCCACGCATAGCACGCAAACCTATTTCACTTTTGAAGATACGCTTACGCAGATCGGGCTTGGCTACACCGTCGCCTTCCTGCTGGCATTCTGTCGCCCGAAATGGCAATGGACCGCGTTCGCCGTCATCCTCTTCGGATACTGGCTGGCCTGGGCTCTCTATCCTGCGCCTGGTCCGAATTTCGACTACGCGTCAGTTGGCGTTCCCGTGGGCTGGCACCATAACTTCACTGGCTTTGCTTCACACTGGAACAAGAACAGCAACCTCGGCCAAGCCTTCGACGTGTGGTTCCTGAATTTATTTCCCCGTACGTCGCCCTTCCTTTTTAATGACGGTGGTTATCTTACGCTGAGCTTCATTCCTACACTCGGCACAATGCTGCTCGGTCTCATGGCTGGTCAGTGGTTCCGCGCTGCAGCACCCCGCATACCGCTCCGGCGATTCTTCGTCGCCGGACTGATTCTGTTCTCCGCTGCTTTATTTTTTCATTTCACAGGGATCTGTCCCATCGTGAAACGTGTGTGGACTCCCAGTTGGACGCTCTTTAGTGGCGGCATCTGCTTCTTTTTCCTCGTGGCATTTTCGTGGATCATCGATGTGAAGAATTACCGCCGATGGGCATTTCCTCTGGTTGTGGTCGGTATGAATTCCATTGCGGCATACCTGATTACGCATCTATGGGAAAACTTCATCGTCAGCAGCTTTCACATCAATCTCGGCTACAGAGTCTTTCAGATTTTTGGGTCAGCGCTTGAGCCGCTAATGCTTGGCATGGCGGTGATGCTGGTTTACTGGCTCATTCTGTTCTGGATGTACCGCAACAAAATCTTTCTCCGCATTTGATTCTGTCCACGGCCATTACCCATTCGGCAGGGTCATCAGTGGCCTGCGATCCACGAAGTGGGAGAGCTCTATAGGGCGATCCCATGATTCCCGGGATGGGTCCGGAAGGCTGTATGTTCACGTATGCTTGACAGGCGCTCAGCACAGCATGGATGATTAACGGTAAAACTTTTGCAACAAACGTTAGAAACAAGAGGTGGTAGTGTCTACCAGGGAAATCGGCATCATTATGCATGGCGTCACCGGGCGCATGGGCTACAACCAGCACCTTGTTCGCTCGATCGTGGCGATACGAGAGCAGGGAGGCGTGGCGCTACCGAACGGGGACCGGATGATGCCGAACCCGATTCTCGTGGGCCGCAACGTAGAAAAGGTAAGGGAGCTGGCCCATCGTCACGGCATTACTCGTGTTGCTAACGATGTCGAGACGGCGCTTGCTAACCCGGAGGACACAATATTTTTTGATGCCGGTTCGACGCAGATGCGTGCCGCGCTACTGAGCCGCGCCATCGAAGCGGGAAAGCATATTTACTGCGAAAAGCCGCTTTCTGAGACGCTTGAACAGTCTTTGTCGCTCGCACGCCTTGCCCATGCACATGGTGTAAAGAGCGGTGTGGTGCAGGACAAACTTTACCTGCCCGGTTTGCGCAAGATTCGCATGCTGAAGGACACAGGTTTCTTCGGACGCATTCTCTCCGTACGCGGAGAGTTCGGATATTGGGTCTTCGAGGGCGACTGGCAGGCGGCGCAACGTCCGTCATGGAATTACCGCAAAGCGGATGGCGGGGGCATCATTCTAGATATGCTGCCGCACTGGCGTTATGTACTGGACAATCTGTTCGGCGAGGTAAAGGCAGTCAGTTGCGTCGGCGCTACCCATATTGCGAATCGCTTCGATGAACAGGGGAATGCCTACAAGGCAGATGCCGACGATGCGGCCTATGCGACCTTCCAGCTGCAGGACGGCGTGATCGCACAGATCAATTCTTCCTGGGCTGTGCGCGTGAAACGCGATGACCTCGTGACTTTCCAAGTGGACGGAACGCACGGTTCCGCGGTGGCTGGCCTGACCCGCTGTTACACGCAGCATCGCGTGAACACGCCGCGCCCAGTGTGGAACCCCGACCAGCCACAGACGATGAAGTTCGAGGAGCAATGGGACGAGGTACCGAACAATCAAGTCTACGAGAACGGTTTTAAGCTCCAGTGGGAGGAGTTCATTCGTCACGTAGCAGCGGACACTCCGTGGCGCTTCAATCTGCTGGAAGGCGCTAAAGGCGTGCAATTAGCGGAGCTTGGCCTTAAGAGTTGGTCTGAGCGGCGTTGGCTGGACGTGCCTCCGTTGTCGTTAGATGCGGCAGAGAGAGCGGTATAGGCGATGATGCCGGCGCTCAATTTGCCAACGAACAACGGGGAACTGGAAGCCTACACCATTACGAACAGCCCGCTGCCGCCGCTGGATTTCTCCGCACCGCCGCGATTCAATCGTGTCGCGTATTCGGCAGCCCATGTGGTTGCGAATCCTCTAGCGGATGACGATCCTTGGCTTGACCAGAGCATCGACTGGGAGCGTACCATCGCTTTTCGCAATTATTTATGGGACATGGGCCTCGGCGTGGCCGAAGCAATGGATACAGCGCAACGGGGAATGGGCTTGAATTGGAGCGGTGCGCAAGAGCTGATCAGGCACTCCCTCGAAGCTGCGCGAGCTCGACCAGACGCCCTCATTGCCTGCGGCGTTGGTACCGATCATCTGCCCGTTTGCAGCAGCGTTACTGTCGATGATGTCGTCCGTGCCTATGAGGAGCAGGTGGAAGTTGTCGAGAAGCTTGGAGGCCGGATCATTCTGATGGCAAGCCGCGCCCTGGTCGCCGCCGCGCAATCGCCGGAAGATTACCAGCGCGTCTATGACAGGATTTTGCGCCAAATGAAAGAGCCTGTGATCCTGCACTGGCTGGGAGAGATGTTCGATCCGGCGCTAAAAGGTTATTGGGGCGCAGACGACCACATGGCTGCGATGGATGTAAGCGTCGATATCATCAACAGCCACGCTGACAAAATCGACGGTGTGAAGATCTCGCTTTTGTCTGCAGAGAAAGAGATCATCATGCGTCGCCGTCTCGCTGCTGGCGTTCGCATGTATACCGGAGACGACTTCAACTATGCAGAGCTGATTGCAGGAGACGAGCAGGGCCACTCACATGCGCTCTTAGGTATCTTCGATGCGATTGCGCCCGCAGCCTCTGCCGCCCTGGCACAGCTTGGCGTGGGAAACGAGTCTGGTTTTCATTCCATACTTGCGCCGACCGTGCCGTTGTCGCGGCATATCTTCAAGGCGCCTACGCGCTTTTATAAAACAGGTGTGGTCTTTCTTGCATATCTCAATGGCCTGCAGGACCATTTCATGATGCTGGGTGGTCAGCAGAGCGCTCGCTCACTCGTTCATCTTGCCGAACTGTTTCGCCTCGCGGACAACGCCCGTGTGTTGCGCGATCCCGACCTCGCCGCTCAGCGGATGCGGCAAGTGCTGGCTGTCGGGGGCATCGCGTGAGCATCGGCGACTTGTCCATCAATCTGGCGACGGTGCGTCCGCAGTACACCATGGCTCAGGCGGTGGATGCGTGTCTCGCTCAGGGAATTACGGCAATTGCTCCCTGGCGCGATCAGGTACAAACCACGGGTTTGAAAGAAGCGGCTTCCATCGTGCGCACGAATAACATGCGGGTCACCGGTCTTTGCCGTGGAGGCATGTTTCCTGCCACCGATAAAGCCGGTCTTGCAGCTGCCATCGACGATAACAAGCGCGCAATCGATGAAGCGGCCGCTATCCAGGCGGATTGCCTGGTTCTGGTGGTGGGAGGATTGCCCAAAGGATCAAAAAATCTTCCGGCTGCGCGTGAGATGGTGGCCGATGGTCTTGCCGCCATCCTTCCTTATGCCCGGGAAAATCGTATGCCGCTTGCCATCGAGCCTTTGCACCCTATGTATGCGGCTGATCGAGCCTGTATCAATACACTCGAGCAGGCACTCGATGTTTGCGACCTGTTGGGAGACGGAGTCGGCGTCGCGATCGATATGTACCACGTTTGGTGGGACCCGAAGCTTTATGCGCAGATCGCGCGGGCAGGAGCCAGTGGACGCATTTTTGCTCACCACATCTGCGACTGGCTGGTCCCCACGCGCGATCTTTTGCTCGACCGCGGCATGATGGGTGACGGCATCATCGATCTCAGAGCAATCCGTGTTGCGATGGAAAAGGCCGGATATCGTGGACCGCAGGAAGTCGAGATCTTCTCATCTGAAAACTGGTGGAAGCGCCCCGGCGAGGAAGTGCTTGCCACCTGCGCTGAACGCTTCCTCGCGACATGTCATCTGCAGGAAAAATCTGCCAAAGGAGAATAAGACACTATGTCTTTCGAGTCGATCAATCCCACTACGGGCGAACTGTTAGGCACATATCCGGAGCATGATGCGCGAGAGGTCGATATCCGTCTTCAACGCGCCTGGGACGGCTGGTTGCGCTGGTCCCGGACTCCGCTTTCCGAGCGAACAGCTTTTCTCCTTCGCCTCGCCGGCCTGTTGGAAGAGCGCGTTGAGGAATATGCGCGGCTGATTACGCTTGAGATGGGAAAGCCCATTGGAGAGGCGCGTGGCGAGGTGAAGAAGGCTGCGATGGGAGCACGGCATTTTGCCGAGGATGGCGCGGCTTACATTCAGCCCGAGACCATCCCTGGTACGCCGGGCCGTGTCGTATATCAGTCCCTAGGCCCTATTTTTGCGGTGATGCCCTGGAACCTTCCTTTTTGGCAGGTCCTGCGTTTCTTCATTCCTGCTGCGTTGGTTGGAAATACAGTCATCGTGAAGCATGCCGAGAGTGTCCAGGGATGTGCGCTGGCACTGGAACAACTGGTGCAGGATGCAGGCGGCCCCGAGGGGATCTATGTCAATCTATCGGTGCAGCGTGAAGTGGCAGCGGACATTATCGCCGATACGCGTATACGCGCCGTGACCGTAACGGGCAGTGTGCGAGCCGGACGCGCCGTTGCACAGCTGGCCGGTCTTCATGGCAAGAAGACAGTGCTCGAGCTCGGTGGATCCGATCCGTTCATTGTGCTGGAAGATGCCGATATCGCGAAAGCTGTGCAGCTGGGCGTGACCTCACGCTACTCGAATAATGCGCAGAGCTGCATTGCGGCAAAGCGTTTTCTTATCGCCGAGCCGGTTGCCGATGCATTCACTAAGGCCTTCGTTGAACAGGCTGGGGCATTGAAAGTTGGCGACCCGCTGCTTGCGGACACCAAGCTGGGACCTTTGGCGCGTAGAGATTTACGCGATACGTCGGAGCGTCAGGTGCGGGATGCAGTTGCAGCCGGGGCGCGTGTGCTGCTTGGTGGTAAATCGCTGGCCGGGCCGGGTAATTTTTTTGCCCCGACCGTGCTTGCCGGTCTGCCATACGATGCGGCGGTTGCGCGGGAAGAGTTTTTCGGCCCGGTCGCGCTGGTCTTCACCTTCAAGACGGAAGACGAAGCAGTCAAGCTTGCAAACGACAGCGATTTCGGGCTTGGTGCATCCGTATGGAGCCAGGACCCTGCGCGCGCGAACTCTGTTGCGGCGCAGCTCGAAGCAGGCGCGGTATTCATCAATGATTTCGTGCGATCGGACCCGCGTGCGCCTTTCGGCGGAGTAAAAAGCTCCGGTTTTGGTCGTGAACTGGGAGCGTTGGGCGCTCGTGAACTTACCAATGCCAAGCTCATCTGGGAGGTGAGCTAGCCGAGGTTTCCTGATGACATCCCAGGTGGCCGCGAATCTGGGGCTCAGAAGAAAGTCTTGCGTTTCACCTACTCAGCAGTTGATATTAATGAATCGTTAAGAAGTATGTGTGGCTTAAGAGGCGGATCAGGATTGCGCTTCAATTTGTGCTACTCGCCATTTTTTCCGTATAGCGCTCTTTTACGGGATTCCCGAAAGGATATGAAATTTTAATGATGACCACGAAGGCCTTTCTGCTTAGTCTGTTCGCCTCCTTTGCCCTTATTGCATCTGTAAGTGCTCAAGACAAAGTGCCGCATCATCCACTCGATGCTCTCACTACGGACGAGTACTGGACGGTTCACGATGTGCTGCAGGCGAGTGGTCATCTGACGGATAAGACCCTGGTCTCAAGTCTCCTGTTGCATGAGCCGGTCAAAGGGAAGGTCCTGGCCTGGAAAAAGGGAGATCCCATACCCCGTGAAGCCGATGTGATCCTTGAATCAGAGGGCAAAACCATTGAGGCCCGCGTAGATATCGAAGGGCGAACTATCGAATTCTGGAAGGAAATGCCCGGTGTTCAGGCGCCTATCACGCAGACCGAGCTTGACACCATGAGCGATGTGGTCAAGAAAGACCCTCGCGTGGTCACCGCGCTCAAGTCGCGCGGCATTACCGATCTGACAAGTGTCCGTTGCGAGCCTATTCCACTCACCTTTATTGTTTTTCCTGAACAGACAAGCCACCGTATCGGTTATGGCGATTGCATGGATGCTCATGGCGCGTACCATTCCTGGGGCCGTGCCGTTGAGGGTCTTTACATTCTGGCCGATATGACGAGCGAGAAAGTCCTGGAGGTGATCGACCGGGGACCAATCCCGATGCCCAAAGGCGATATTAACTTTGAAGAAGCGGACGCCGTTCCGCGCGAAGGCACCAAGCCGCTGCTCGTAACACAGCCTCTAGGCCCTGGCTACAAGATCGACAACGGAGAGGTCGTGTGGCAGAACTGGCATTTCCGCTTCCGCCTCGATCCGCGCGTGGGGCCCGTCATCAACCTAGTGCGCTATCAGGATGGCGACAAGCTGCGCTCCGTTATGTACGAAGGCTCGCTGTCGGAAATGTATGTGCCGTACATGGACCCGGATGATGGCTGGAATTCGCGCGCTTTTCTCGATGCGGGCGAGTTTCTGCTAGGCGGTCTGATCAAGCCGGTGGGTCCCGACGACTGTCCGGCACACGCGCAATACTTCACCGGCATTGTGCCGTCAGACAGTGGGGCTCCTGTGCTGAAACCTCAGCTCGCATGCATGTTTGAACATGCAACGGATGGTCCCGCGTGGAGACACGATGAAGACGGGCTTCTCAGCGGCCGCCCCAGCCGCGAACTGGTTCTTCGGACTGCTGCCGTGGCAGGAAATTACGATTATCTTCTGGATTGGATATTCCAACAGGATGGAACCATCCGGGTTGCTGTAGGCGCGACGGGGATTGTGGAGACAAAGGCCGTCAAAGAAACAATGGCACAAATGATGGGCGACGACCCGTCGAAGCTCGAGAACGGGACACTCGTTGCACCCAACCTGGTGGCCGTGAATCATGACCACTATTTCTCCTACCGGCTTGACCTGGACGTCGATGGCCCCAATAACAGTTTTATGATCGACCGACTTGTGCCCCAGCAGATTTCCGGAAAGGCCCGCACCAGCATCTGGGCTACGCGGTCGTCGATCGCTAAAACGGAAAAGGACGCCATTCTCGACATCGACCTGCGCCATCCCGGTATGTGGCACTTCATCAACCCAACCCAGCATGGAGCGGTGGGTCATCCGACGGGTTATGAGGTCATGCCCGGCCCGACGGCCATCTCGATTGTGTCGCCGGAGGATCCGGCGCAGAAGCTGGGTGCCTTCTCCGAACATCAGTTTTGGGTGACGCCCTATAATCCCGACGAACTTTACGCTGCAGGAACATATGTCAACAGCAGCAAGGGGCTGGAGGGACTTCCGGCCTGGACGAAAGCGAATCGCTCCATCGAAAACACGGATATCGTCGGCTGGTATACCTTGGGATTCCACCATGTTGTCCGTCTGGAAGACTGGCCTATCATGCCGACGCTGTGGCACGACTTCCTGATCCGGCCTGTCAATTTCTTCGACAAGAACCCCGCGTTGACGCTGCCGCGTCAGCCATAAGCAGGGTGCTCGTGTCTATGATTCTGTTGGCAGTGCCACAGTCTCTGGTCGCATAGAGCAGCAGGAATGCGAGCGCCCCCAGATATGGGGCTAACTGCGCGCTTGTTATAATGCTTTTGATTTTCGATGCATCCCGGCCATCGCATTTAGCTTTCGCGCGATGCCGATGTGCGCGCCAGGGTTGTATGTGAGCGCCGATATTCTAATCTCCCGACGGCTTTAATCTTGCCAAGAGACGCTGATACAAAATCAAAAAACTCAGAATTTTCATCCTCTGTTGACCGGAGCGTCTCATCACCGTCGTAAAACACTTTCTAAAGGGTCTATCATGATCCTGCTCGGAAGAACGATCGGACCTATCTAGGTCCGCTGTAACAGCAGTCATTTGAACACCCCAACATTGCGTAATACGCAGCCGCACTGTTTGTGAAAATGCCTGAAAATCATCCCCCGACCCAATCCGATGCGCGGGCGCGAATTATGGCGACCCGCAACGGCGAAACAAAGCCTTTGTTTGACTCTGCCCCCTTTGGGCCACACTCGCCTTCTCCGTCACTGCTGATAGAGAGGCATGAAGTGTGCTCCTCAGAATGGCAGACTGTGATCATCCCTGAACAGGTGGTGACGTTACATCTGCGACGTTGTGCAGTCGAATATAGTGACGGCATTGGCGATAACAGTCATTGCTTGATCAGAGCAAAAGGCAGCGCAGTGATCGAGAAGCGCGCCTGTGAACAGAGATTCCGATGGAGTTCATCCGCGGCAACCCTCTGCGTTCGCCTGCGCGATGCGGCGCTCGAACAGGCGGCCGAGGCGGCTCCGCTCACAAGGGAAGGAGAGCCAGCCGATCGTGCCGTTCAGGACATGCGTCTCTCGTCCCTGCTATCCGCGCTTGAGCGCGAACGATCGCACGGATATCCGGCCGGCCGTTTATTTGTAGATGGAATTGAACAGGCTCTTGCGGCAATTCTCGTCCGGTATGACGGCATTGTGCGCCATACTCCTCAGGTGTACAAAGGCGGACTGGCCCCATACCGCATGAAGCGTGTGACGGAGTTTATCCAGGCGCACATTGAAGAAGAAATCACGCTGAATGAACTGGCGCAAGATGTTGGATTGAGTTCTTCGCACTTTTGCAGTCTTTTCCGCAAGACATCAGGAAGAACACCGCATCAATTCGTGCTTCATTGCAGAATCCAACATGCAAAATCGCTGCTGGCCAAGCCAAGCCATTCTATTCTTGACGTCGCGCTCGCATCCGGCTTTCGAACGCATCAGCATTTTTCCAGAATATTTCGCCGCCAGGTTGGAGTGCCGCCCAGCGCATATCGTGCACAACTTTGACGGGTTTGTTAACAGATCTTAACTGACCAAGTTTTACTTTGCTTCACGCCGTTCTAGGTGCAACTCGAAAGCAGCTGACTGGGCGAGGGTAAATTTATCGCCGTCGCGCAGCTTGGCAGCTACTCCTGGCTGGAGCAGCCGGCTGTGCAGAAAGGTTCCATTCGAGCTATCGAGATCGATGAGATAACAGTTATTGCCACGCTTATGTACCTCGCAGTGAAAGCGGGAGACTTGCCGGTCAGGATCGCGGACCAGCACCTCATTCTTTTTGCCGCCGTCCATGGCGACACCGCCGATGTGCGTAACTTCCTGGTTTAGAAGATAACGCTTGCCTTTGTCGACACCGTCAAGGGCAACCAGATATGCATTCACTGCCTTTCCACGGCGGCGCCAGAAGAAGATCAGCAACCCGGAAAAAGCGATAATACCGCCTCCGCAAAGACCGGTGCGAAGCAAAAGGCGATTTCTGATCCTCGAACGTATCAAGGTATTTAGACGGTCCACTTCCGGGCCCCTGGCGCCGAGACGTTGCGCATCGTTCAGACGGTCCTGCGCTTCATCGACGTTTCCTCTTAACAGGGCGTCCTGTGTCTCGATGACAAGGGCAGAACGCCGTGCGCTATTTGCCTCGAGTTTGGCGGTAGAGGCCTGTTCCTCCCGCCTGCCTTGCTCGCGTTGCGCATTCGTTGCATCAATCTCTGCCTGTGCCTTATCCAGACGCTGCTGCGCCGGCATGTCGCCGGGATCAATCATGAGGATCTGCTTGTTAATGCGTACAGCATCCTCCGGTGTCGCGGCACTTAACGCATCCACGGTGAGCTTACGAATCTGCTCCTGTTGAGCTTTCTCCTGCGGGGATTGGCCAGGCAGTATCATCGGCACGGTCACAGGCGCGGCGCTCGGAGGCGAAGCTGGTGCTGGAGCAGCCACTACTACAGGCGCCGGCGGTGGTGGCGCTTCTGGTCCCTTCGCGAGGCTGGCCACTTTTACATTGCGCAAGTCGAGCGTGGCTTTGTCATTTTGAATGCGAAAGCCCAGAGGACCGGCGGCTGCGTGGTAGATGCCCTCCGGACGGGAATCATAGTAGTCGGTTACAAGCGCGCCGTTGATCCACACTGACAAGCGATGTGCGCGAGCGACAACTGTGCATGTGAAATATTGCCCTGCGTTCACAGAAGCAGCACGCGATTTCTGAAGCTTGACTAGGCCGCCAATGCCGAAAGATTTCCTGTCCTGCAACTCCCGTTCGGTAGCGCTATCGACACCGACCAGATAACCGGAATCAAACTGATTCGGCGTCCCGCGAAAGAACATTCCGATTCCGGTGCCCTCCTCTCTGCCCGTAGACTTCGCCGCAAACTGTAGAACAAAGTCGTCATAGGCGGTGGTTGATTCCAACTGGCCTACGCCACCCGCTCCGTGGATTGTGCCTTGCCCCGACCACGTCACATTCTGAGGAGGTTTGGGCTTGCCTGACAGTCCTGGAATTGGCAAATGCAGCTTCGATTTGCTCTGTGGCACAGGAGCAGACACAGCCTTCCAGCCATCCAGATTGGAGCCGTTATAAAGCGGATCGAGTCCCAGTGGTTTGAGCGCTATCGAGCGAACTTCCACTCGTGTGCCGCGCGGCGCGGCGAATTCAAAGTACCCCACCCAGTTCTTCGTGCTTTTGCCGTCGGCAGTAATTTTTCCGTTGAGGCTCGCGACCAGATGTGTGCCTTCCGCCTGCACCTCGTAGGTGTTCCAGCCGCTTGATGCGGAACTTGCAGCCGCACCGCTTATTCCAGCGATCGTGCCGTCATTCAGTGAGAGCGTGTAACCGGATTGCGCAGGCTTGCTTTCCGGATCGGCACGCAGCAGCAACATGGCAGGGCCCGTTATACGAGCCTCAAACTTCAGATCAAAATCAGAGAAGGATGCGGTGGTGCGCAACGAGTCTGACTGGGTGGGGTCCGAAACGAGTGCATTCGCGTTTACCTGCCATTCTCCACTAGCGGAGGTCCAGCCAAAACGTGAAGTCCCATCAAAAAGGCGAATCCAGCCTTGCGCGGCCTCATCTGGTGGCAAATAGGAGACAAATACCAGGGGCTGGGCTCTCGGCGTGATGAGAAGAAGCGAGACAGCCGCAGCAAATGACAACCTGCTATGCCGTGGTCTTAACATCCTTGGAAATATCAAAGGTGAGTCCTGTTTCTTCTGTGTAGTGAAGGTGGAGCTTCTGTCCATGTTCAATCTCACCGGCAATCAACGCTGTGGCAAGCGGCGAGAGCACAACCTGCTGCATGGTTCTGCTTACTGGCCTTGCGCCGTATTCCGGATCATAGGAGAGTGTCGCCAGATACCTAAGCGCAGTCTCATGGACGTGCATTTCGATTTCACGTTCCTCTGCTAGTTTTTTGCGCAAGCGGTCGAGAGAGTGGCCAACGATGCGTTCAAGCTCGATGGAAGTGAGGGCATCAAACGGGACAACCTGTGAGATGCGGTTGTACAACTCGGGTCGCAACGTGGCGCGCACTACCTCCAGTAGAATTGCGCGGCGCTCTTCAGAATCTTCGCTCGCGGCCATTGCTTCGCGCGCGCCCAGATTCGAAGTAAACAGAATGATGGAATTCGAAAAATCGCAGAAGCGTCCCTTTGCGTCGGTCAGCCTACCCTCGTCGAGCACACTCAAAAGCAGATCCAGGACCTCCGGATGCGCTTTCTCAACCTCATCAAAAAGAACAATGGAATAGGGACTACGCCGCACCCTCTCGGTGAGGTAGCCACCTTCGTCAGAGCCAATCAAGCCGGGCCGTGCGCCGATCAGGCCGCTGACCGATCCCTTTTCCTTGTACTCGCCCATATCAATGCGAATCAACGCCGTCTCATCGTCGAAGAGGGCATCTGCCAATGCTTTAGCTAGTTCCGTCTTTCCAGTGCCGGTAGGCCCTACGAAGAGAAACGAGTTCGGTTTGCGCTGTGTTTCCAGGTCCGCGCGCATACGTCTGACAGCCTCCGCGACGGCGAGCACTGCCTCAGGCTGACCGAAGACTCGCTCCGACAGCCGGTCTTCCAGCTTCACCAGTCTCTCGCGTTCACTTTCAAGCATGCGGTGGATCGGAATGCCGACGCGGTCCGCAACAACTTCTGCAACATGCTCAGCGCGTACTTCGTCGAGCAGGGAAGGACTGTAGCCAGCGCTCTCTTCAAGCTCCCGCGCAAGATCGTTGCGCTGTGCTTCAAGATACTGCAGTGAGCCATAGCGAATCTCGGCGGCGCGCGTGATGTTACCCGCTGCCTGTGCCTCGGCAAGGAGTGTAGTTTGTTGTTCGATCGCCTGCTTGGTGCTCTGTAGCTGCTCGGAGGTCTGCTTCTGCGCCAGCCATTGGGTGGTCAGCTTATCAACGCGGTCTGCGAGTGCGGTAACCTCATTCGAAAGCATGGAGAACTGCTTCGCATCTGTAGACATGCTCTCAAGTTCGAGCCGCTTGTCGGAAAGTAGACGCTCGAGCGTGTCAATCTCTCGTGGCTTCGACTCCTTCTGCATACGGATACGCGCAGAAGCTTCGTCCAGGATGTCGATCGCTTTATCAGGTAGAAAGCGCGCTGGCAAATAACGCCGCGAAAGCTTGACCGCTGCGCGCAGGGCTTCATCAGCCAGACGAATGCCATGATAGGCCTCATAACGGGGCCGGATTCCGCGAAGGATCACCAGCATCGCTTCGTCTGTCGGCTCCTTGACGACGACTACGTCAAAGCGGCGTGCAAGTGCCCCGTCCTTCTCAATCTTTTCGCGATACTCGTCAAACGTTGTAGCTCCAACGCAGCGCAGCTCGCCGCGCGCAAGAGCCGGTTTCAGAATGTTGGCAGCATCCATGCCTCCTTCATTCGCGCCTGCTCCCACGAGCGTGTGCAGTTCATCGAGAAAAAGAATGATCTCGCCTTTGCGCGCCCTACACTCATCGACAATGCCTTTAATACGCTCTTCGAATTCTCCGCGATACTTCGCGCCAGCCACCATGGCCGTAAGGTCAAGTGCGAGTACCTTGCAATTCTTCAGAGATGAGGGGACATCGCCCGCAGCGACGCGCAGGGCTAGCCCCTCAGCAATGGAGGTCTTGCCTGTGCCAGGATCCCCAATACAGACCGGATTGCTCTTGGTCTTGCGCAGCAGTATCTGCATCACGCGGCGAATCTCTTCATCGCGCCCCACGACAGGCATAAGCTCCCCGCTGCGAGCAAGCGCGGTAAGGTCGCGAGTGAATCGCGTGAGCAACTTGCCAGGAGCGTTTACTCCAGCTCGCGTGCTGGATCCATCTGCTGCTGCCGTGCTGCCCAAAACTTCGCGGGTGGAATCACTCTGATTCTGTGCTGCCGTCAAGGTTTTGCGTGTGATGCCGGCGGCGCGCAGCTCCTTCGCAATTTCCTCGCCGTGTTCCGCAATCGCCTGTATGAAGTCTACCGGCTCGACCGTCTCTACGCCGCGCGCTTCCATCTCTTCGAACGAACGCTCGATTAGGTCGCGCAGTCCGCGCGAAGCTACCGGGCGTCTACCCGGCTCAAGCGTGCTCTTGGGCAGCCGGTTGAGTCTTACTGTAAGGTCAGCGAGTACAGGCGCAATCGAAATACCTGCCCGTATAAGACTCGCTGTCATGGCCGTTTCTTCATTGAGCAGAATAAAGAGCAGATGCTCGGGTGCGATGCTGGCGTGCCCGCGTTCTTCTGTAAAGAGACGCGCACGATCGAGTGCGCTTTCAAAGTCTGCAGACAACTTGTCCAGAGGAATGGCCATGCAACTTTCTCCGTGTCTTTCTATTCAAGGCGCCGTCTGCGGGGCGGGGAAACGGGGCTTTCCAGAGGTCTGGGCTCAGGAGCAGCGGCCTGCTCATCGCGAGTATTCCACGAATTTCGCGATACGTCGGGCCGAGCCTGCAATGGCGATCTGAATGGGCCGGACGCCTGGTCACCGCGGACCGCGACAGAATCCATTTCTTCGTGCAGCCGCGACAACTGGCTCGCACGAAGCGATGTGTCTATTTGCTGGCCTGCGGGGCTTCTTCTCTCCAAATCCTGAGCATAGAAGCGATGACGTACAAACAAGAGAGCCGTCTTTACGTTGAATTGCGCCGGCACAGAGACACGCAGGTCGGTCACCGACGCAATGTCTGGCGCGTCAAAATCGAACTCCACATTTTTCTGTCCAGCAAAACGTACCTGCGCAATGCCGTGGATCGGGGTGCGGCGCGATCCGCTTCCTTCATTGATACGAATTTCAACGGGCACTCGCGTGTCCGCTATATACTCATGCTCCAACTCGGCGGTGAGAATGATCCTGTACTTCTCGCGTCCCTCAAGGCGGATGCCGGCGAAGTGGAATGCCATCTCGTCACCGAAGCCCTGCAAGCGCGCAGGCTTGGCCGCCAGTTTGTAGAGTGCGCTGCCGCCCCGGTCGAAGACGAAGTTCATTGTGTCAAGGGTCGGGCTTACGCGGAAATCAATATACTTGCCTTCGAGAGCACGCTCGAGCGTCTGGAGGTTGCGCAGCGATTGCTGCGCGAAGCGCACCTCTAAACCTAAGTCATCTTCGACACGCCAGCGCCTCGAACTTCTTAATAATTGCTTCTGTTGCTCCACCAGAGGTACAAATTCCGTTTCGCCCGCATTTTTCAACGCGTCGAAGTACTGCTGCACGGGCGGACTCAAGTCGAGGCTCACGGCAGCGCTCTGCGAGAATAAGCGGAGATGGCCGAAGAATTGAGACGGAGGCTGTACAGGATTCAGGCAGCTATAAAGACAGGTCTCAATAGCTGGGATGATCCGCTTGACGAACTCAAGTGTGTCGCGGTCGATGCCGACATCAATGCCGCGCTCCCGTGTAAGTTCTATGTATTCCTGCATGGCGCGATGCAATTCGATGAAGCGGCGGGACAGAGAAGAGAGTTGTTCGACAATACGCCGCCATGCAACGCTGAGTTCGCTGAAGGCAGTCAGGTTCGTGCAGGGAGGGATGTAACTCGAGTCCTTTTCATATGCGATGCTGCTTTCGGAACGGCGCAGTCGACTCACGGCGATTGCATGCTGCGTGTCCTCTCCATGTGGCTGCAGTGTGAGACGGTAGGCGCGAACTCGCTCTGTCTGCATCTGCGGGTTGTGCTCATCGCGCGGGCCGTCAAGCACAGTATAGGTATGGGGTAGCGCCACGATATAAATACGCGTCTCGCTGACTCCATCGAGATCCGCCTTGTTGAACTCTTGATGAAGCGGGTAATCGGGCACAATCTCAACCGGCGTGCCGGCCATGGTTAAGCCGCGGCATTGGGTCACTGTGATGCGTAACGTGTGTTCATCCTCCGAGAGTGTGACAATCGGGTCATGCCGTACGGCGCCGAATTCGCTTTCCGGCAGTCGTGGACCGCCGCCAATCAACCCGAAGGCATCGTGCGCATAGCGCAGCATCCAGAGCATCGTCGCTTCGTAGAAGCGCTCCTGACGCAAGAAGTGTTCGGGCGCCACGAGCATCCCGAATTCCCAATTGACTGCATTGTGGCGAACGTCATTCGGGTTCATGCACTTGCTCCTCTACCCAGGTGAAAGTTGAGACCGATGCGACTGTTTTTCGAGGCGATACCCAGGTGCGGTGCCTCGCTGACGTCTTCAAGAATCCATGTAATGGAATGATTCTGATAGGCGCTCATGCAAAGGTCTGTTGTCATCTGAATCAGTCGGAGGCCACGCTCAGACTGAAAACGGACATAGGTATCGAGCGAGACTGGGCCTAATTGGATCGTGATAGAGTCCGTGTCAATTTGGCGATCACCTACGATAAAGTCACGCCCAAGACGGCTTGCCCTGAAGCCGAGAAGTGAATGCTCTTGCGACGCGAGTGAGCGATGCGCACTACGGTAGTGGAACTGATAAACAGGAAGACCAAGAAGAAAGAGAAAGGCCAGTTGTATCCCGATCTCCCGGCCTGCCATGCGCGCCAACGTAGGAGCAAGCAGAGCGAGCGGGTAGAACATCTCCTCTGGCCATGCTGACGATTCCAGACCGAAAAGCGCAAGCCAGCGACGGCAAGCGGCATATTTACCTGGGCCAATCTTAAAGAGGGGAGCTCCTGCGCGAAGCCACTGCGCTGCTTTCTGCACGGGATCATCAAAAAGCCGGCTAAGTTCGCGCGTACCTATCTCGGCTTCTCCGCCAGACTCGCGCATTGGCAGCGGCAATGCTTCAAAGAAACCGAAACCGGAGATCCATAGCGTAACTTCTACAGAAGGAGAAAGCCGGGTTCCAGGCGGAGGGGACTGGCGCACTACCTGCAGGACGGGGTGTCCCGGACCAACCATGCGCAGTGTCAGCCGCGAGTCAGCTATGCCCAGCGTTTCGAGCACATGCACGGCCGAGTCTACCGTATGCGCAAAACCAGCCGTGCCGCGGGCGAAGTCAGGCATCACAGAATACTGCTCCAGAGATGGGGAGATCATGCCCATGCCAACTCCACATCTGCTTCCACGTCGAGCGGCATCCGCTCTGCGAGGAAACCATGCAGATCCATCACGAGGACACGCGCCTCTTCATCCGGAGCGGCAAATCGATCGCGCTCCGCAGTCACCTTGATGCGATGCAGGCGGCGCAGTCCGCGCGTGCTGCGCGCAAGTACAGGATGCACGTCGATGCCGGTGATGCGGCGATCGAAGGAGCGAATCGAGACTTCAAGGTCGGTGCGCGTCAGCAGACGCTGTCGAGACAACACGACCTCAGAGAAGCGTTGTTGTGCTGCATGCAGGCCTTCTCCATCGGAGCCGCCTGCGCCCGCTGTGATGTTCTCAACCGTGAGACCATGCACTGGTGCTTTCGCGAAGCTCTGCAATCGCGCAACGCCCATCTGGTTGCCAGCCGCCCCAGTAGTCATCCAGAGACGGATATTCGCATAGGCTTCATCTTCGCCGTTTGGCATCTTCCCGGGAAATAGCGTCATGTATCCCTGGTGCATTCGATATCTCCCAACGCCAGGCTGGAAGGATGGCTGGAACTCGGGAAGATATGTCTCACCGCTTTCACCGGTAATGGAGAGTGGAGCAACAAGAAACGACCGACCGCCTGTTTCTTTGCTGATGGGAATGGTTGTGCCGTTCTCTGCGAAGTGCACTGTCTGGTTCGAGCATTCAACGTTGGAGGCGCTTTGTGCATTGAGATAAACGGCCGAGAGGGCAGTGTGCAAGGGATCGATCCGTGAATCGAGTTGAATGCGCAGCCATGCGCGCGGCTTGAAGAAAAGCGCGGGACGCTCAAAGATCGATCGGATCGGAGCCTCGAGCCCATAGGGAGCTTCGCAGCGGAAGTGACGCTCCGAGGGGATCGCTGGGAGTACAAAGCATTTACCCTGCCAGAAGCCGCCGGGCAGCATGGGTGTTTCTTCGTGCTCCGGAGTCGACGCTGCCTCGTCTGTTCTTTGAAGCCACTGCAGTTGGCGCTGGCCTGCGTTCAGGTTGCGTGGCCGAAGCACACCTGGAGCTTCGAACCTTCCGTTGTTCGAGGCGAGACACCAATTTTCACTCTCCAGCCTGGCATTCAACAACGTCGCCTCCGGGCTGGTTTGCAGAAAGATCCCGTGCCGTGAAAGATAGGACGGACTGAGATTTTCAATCGCGATGTAGATTGCCGGATGCACACCCAACGCCGCAGGAACAGGGCCATAAGATGGACCAGCGCGCAGGCTTTCCCCCGGAAGTTCGATCCCGCTCAACAAGCGCAGCTCCCCAACCGGCGCTGCTCCAAGGTGACGATGACCTTCAGGTGGGCGCTGGTAGACGAACACCGCTGCGATGCGCGCAGAAGAGACCGATATGCCGTAATCCGTGGTGAAGCTCATTCGTCCACCACTTTCCGGCTCACCGGTCAAAGTGGTGCCTGCTCCCACATGCAACGGGTCAGCCTGACAACCGTAACGCACCACTAATTGCGCCGGATGTGCGAAGCGGCGCTCAAAACCCAGCCCTTCCAGGAGTTCATCCAGCAGCGCGGTTTTGAGCCTGTCCGTGTCTGACGAGAGCGCGTGAATCTGCGCGGCCAGCGTGCGAAAAAGCACGGCCAGCACGGGATCAATAAGCGTAGATTCGATCCCGTACTCCCGCAGGTATCGGCGAAAGTCGTCACGAAGTTTCAGGTCAATCTCTGCCGCGCTCGAATTCATAGAGCATATCCTGCGGCGCGGTCACTGCCGCTTTCGCGCAGCATCAGTGTCACACCGCACCTTTCCATCCCATGTCCCGTCCACCGCGCACGATCGCCTGGCAGATCTTTTTCGTCTCTCTCAGGGATGAGCGAGTCAACGCGATAGCGTGTAAGTCCAAGGTCGGCAAGCACGGCATTAATTTCTTTCGCAGTAGTCGCCGTTAGAAGAGCCCGCGACTCCGGCGACAAGCCTTCTTTGGAAACTTCTGGAAAAAATTCGCGAAAGCCGAATAACTGGTGTCCAGCCCAGGAGCCTCGCGGTGTCCGCGCCATGATCTCAAGCAGCATCAAATACGCGTTCCGCTCATCAGTCTTCTGCAACAGGCCACGCGATAGGCGCAAGGGAAAAGCAATCGACGGAGCCGAAAGATTTTCTGCAATGTATGTCGGGGCCAACGTCTTAACTCCTGCACGGACGGAAGCGTGCTGCATATCTAAGGGGAAGAATGCCCGCGATGCAATGAGAGCACCGCGGACAAAGCGCGACGCATTGCCGTGCTTAGTTCCCCATGGTGATGTCTTTGAAGTTCTGCTGGTTCATCGCTGGCTCAAGCTCGAGCGTGAGCAGGTGATTCACAGTCGAGAAGCTGCTCGAGTCAACATTTCCATCGGGAGTCGATGTCGGCAGCGGGTTCCCGGTCTCAAAGCGGCTGATCCAGCCCTTGAACTTATAGCTGCACAGGGCATCTTTTTTGGCATCATCCTTCCAATACTCGATCTTCATATCGACAATCTTGTCGCGGGTTACGACGTTCGCAAGATTGAAGAGCTGTTGCAACGTGCTGTGCGGAATGTTTGTATCATCGTGAAAGTCGACGTAGATCTTGATCGCGGTAGAAAGCGTGCCCATTTCCGGCATACCTGCACGATCCTTCAACGTGGCAAAACGCACTGTGCTCGCCAGTGCATCGAACTTGTTTCCATCTACAGTGACTGTGCTGCGCAATGGACTTGACATGTGGGTCGTCCTCTCTTTTCCTTCGGCTGTGGGTTTGGGTTGAACTTCAGGCCGCCGGTGCAGCCGCTTCCGGAGAGCGCCCAGGATGCGGTCACTCCACATGCCCGGCCCCATCTGCGTTTAGCGGATGCACGCTATCGGCCTGCCGGCTCCTGCTTTGCTCCCTCAGAAGCAAACTCGGGGGTATCGATCTTGAGGCGGAAGCTTTCACCTGGTCCCGTCGGCATAACCTCGAGCTTAAGGTCACAGATGCCCTGCATGCGCTTATTCGCATCACGATCGATTTCCAATTTGTAGTCAATTAGAGTGCCCGCCTCGACCTGCTCCTGCAACATGCGCGCGATTGGCTTTTCGATGGCTTCGTCCATGAACTCGCGTGTGAGCACCTGACCTGCCACCTGCAAGAGATAGTGTCGGCAGCATCGTTCGATGTAGCGGATGATGCGATAGGAGGTGAAGAACTTATACACTCCGTAAGGGTCGTCGGCGAGCGTTCTGCAGCCAAAGAAGCAGAGCTTGTTATCTGCATCGCGGATGACCGGGATGAGCTGACGCTCCATGCTGATATGTTCCATCTCGCTGATGAGCGGTTCGATCCTGGCCTTCTCGGGACCGGTGACCTGGCCGAAGCGCGAGCCAACCGGACCCTGTGCCATGCCCGCACTATCGTCCGTGCGAGCCACGGCGCCGGCGAAGGCAAGCGACGGAGGACCATACAGGTCATCACCGTTGTCAATCGTCTTCTCGAACCAATGCCTTGGACGTAACTGTAAATAGCCCATGACAACGACATCTGCTGCCGCACGATCCTCAGGCCGCTTAAGAAATTCGTATTTGCCGCCAGGCCGGAAATTCCGTTCTACGTTCTGAAACGATTTCTCGTCATCGATGTCGGTAATGAGCAGGATGCCCCATTGATTCGCGATGTTTTCCAGGCGCTCCCGAACCAACTGGTTGATCCATCCTGGAATGACAAGATTGCAGATATCATCGCGAAAGTTAAAGTTATCGTTGCGCTTCTTGCAAAAGTTTTCTATGGCTGCAACGGTCATGCTATATACGTCTTTCATCTGACGCGGGTCTGCGTTCCAGATGAATAACTCGACTGGCTTCCGCTGCTTGCCGTCGTAGACTTTTGTGTTGTCGAAGAAGGTTTGCAGCTCACGATAACTACGCTCGATAGGTCGCAGCCGCGCAAAAACCTGCTCCAGAAGCTCATCCCGCATCTCTTCCGCCCGGTTGATCTGCGATTGCAGCTTGTTCAGAGTTTCTTCAAAGCTATCCTCTTCGCTCAGCAGAGAGGTCACGTCAGAAAGCTGGACAAGAAATTCGCGTGCGTTCTGCGGAGTGAAAATGGAGGTGATCGAGCGGTTTTCATCGATCAAGCCAGGATGGAGATCGGCAAAGATCTCTAACAAAACGTCACGCGCCGGTGCGTCTCCCAGAATTTCGCTGGTAGATTTTGTAAGCGTCTCCATTTACTTTTCTCCTTCAACAACTTTGTCGAGCTCATCCCGCAGCTGCTCCAGAGCGGCGATGATCTGCCGCCGCTGCTCTGGATTGCTCCATGCCCGCCGCACCGCAGGCAGCTTCCAGCGGTCCTTCAGTCGGTACATCAGGTCGATGTTGTTCTTCAGATCGGCAAGGTCGTTGCGCAGATAAGTCACCGAGCCATCTTCTGCCCGGATCTCCTGGCGAGCCATGATGTTGGAGGGCTCGAAATCCTTGATGCTGCGAAAGCGCAGTTCTGCCTGGAATTCGGTCTCTTCCGCGCCTGCCAATCCTTTAAACTTCATCTGCGGATTGAATTTCTCGAAGGCGTGCTGGAGCGACTCCACCATCTCTGGCTCTTCATTCTCTGAGCGAGCCTCACGTCCTACCTGCTCTAATGTCATAGGCATTGTCACCGCGCAGGTGCTTGTAGGAACCTTGCGAACGGCGGGCCGGACACCCTGGCGCTTCACATCGATGATCGGCATAGATCTCCTTCCATTAACTCAACCGCGTTTTATTCGGATCAAATCCTGTGACTGGACGAACGATCGTATGTTCGCCAGGACTGCGTATGGGCGCGCGCATACCGCGACCTGCCGTCTCAAATCCTGGTGGCGCCTGCCGAAATGCGGGCTGATTGTCTCGACGCTTCACCGGCTCCGCACCGGGCCAGTACTCTGGCCGGACGGGCCGTGCTGCGCGATGGTCGTATCGTTCGGGCCAGATCAGTCGAGGCACACCAAACCACAGTACGGCCAGCAGCGCAGCGAGGGCTGCAAAGACAAGGAATGGCCGCAGGAAGAGCAGGGGCGATCCACGATCAAGCCGCGCATTTGTCAGGAAAGCGCGCTGCTCTGCGTCCGTCGCCGTGCCCTCAAACGAAGGGGTTGCAACCGGCGGAGCAACCCACAACGCCTGGCGATTCTCGACAAGCACGGTCCCATCGGCCAGTGTGGCCTTGGCGCGGAAGCGGACGACTCGACCAGCGAGGAGCGTGCGTGATCCAAGGCTCTCAGGCGCCTGGAGCGTCACTGTCAGGGTTCCGTCCTGTGGAAGCTGCCGCAGCTGGAATGCTTTATGCAGGGCATCGAGATCAAAAGTAATTAATGGTGGACGCGTTCCCAAGCGCGTCATCGCCACCTCGTCAATCGACTGTCTGTTGCCGAGCCCTATGGGCAGAACATCGACCCCTGACTGCTGCACTGCGCTTGCCGCTGCAGTCAGTCCACTCGGCCCGGTAAGCAGCCCCTGGTCATCTCCGGATTGTGGCCGCACGTCGTTTGTCCCATCTGTCAGCAGAATAAGGCGTGGCTGCTCCTCATCGGAGCGACGATGCTGCTGAAGCGTCTCCACGGCATCGCGTACAGCCGAGTACAAGGCTGTATTGTTACGAGGCTCCGGTCTGGGCAGCGCGTCCAGTTCTGTTTGCGCTGCGGCCCGCGTATCCACAAAGCGTGCAGCGGCGACGGTTTTCTCGACATCGCGGCTGGCAAATGGAACAATAGCCACGCGGTCCTGACCATCGGAAAAATTCTTCAGGTATTCGGCTGCCGCTCCTTTTGCAGCTTCAAAGCGGGATTGACCTGCGAGGTCGTTGGTCAGCATACTGCCGCTTACGTCGAAAAGCAGAAGCGTGGTCTGCGGACGTCTCGTCCGGTTTAGGCTGCCCGCAGTCGTCACTGCGTGGAATGGCCTAACAGGTTGCCCGTCTACTTGAATTTCTATATGCGACGCTAACTGGTTGGCGGGTGGAAGCTGCACATTCACTGAGCTTCCCGTTTCGTCGACGAAATCAAACTGCAATCGAAAACAGGCATCAGCCCCCTCGGGTTCGCATTCAATCAGCATCGGCTTGCTGAGAAAGTCGAGAGAGGTGGATTGCCCGCGGGCAGACACCTGCTGCCATCCTGTGGCGGCGAGAAGAACTGCGAGGATGCGGATAACCATTTTCATGGTTGCGCAAGCCCCGCTTTCTGCTTCGCGATGAACATGAGGGTCGTGCGACCAAGGATGATCAGGGTCTGGTCATGCAGCTCGTATGGAGAGGTGACAGAGCGGTTCTGTGCTTTGAGCACGAAGCGGCGCAAACCTGCCTCGGACATAACATCAGGATGACGGGTGACATAGAAGCGCCCGTCTCTACCATAAATGCGCGCGTGACGCGGCGCGACCGATCCATCGGGAAGATAGATATCTACTTCCCGTCCGTAAGTGGACTTAGATAGATCAGCGCTTTGACTACCGAGCACATAGCTATCTCCTTCTTGAATGGCCCATTCTTTCTTGCCGAGCTTACTCGACGCTCGTGGATCACCGCTGTTCACAAACCGTAATACAGCGTCGCGAAGGAGGATTGGCGCAAAAGCAATTCCAAAGCTGATTCCGGCGCCAGTAAGGACGAAGGCGATTGCTTGCGACGTGCCTGGCAGCCATTGGCTGAGAGTGCCAAAGACCATCCCGCCCAGAAAGCCTCCGCACATTCCACCCACCATGCCATGCGCGATCCGGGCGCGATTCACTGAAATCCAGCGCGCACCTAATCCAGCCCCAATAAGGGCACCGCTCACCATCCAGCCAAGCACCGTGCCCAGAGGAAGCGCCCGGGGCAGCGCGGTACGCAAGGGCAGATGCAATGCGCCTGACAGCATGCCTGCGCCGAAGCCAATCAGAGCGCCCATTGCAACCCATCGCGCCTGCACCCGATTGCCTGCCCACTTCTCATCAAATGCAACGGTAAAACCGCCAATGAATCCGCCCAGCAGCGCGGCTGCCATGACTGCGGACGGCCACGCTGGAGAGCCTGCCGGTATCAGCAGAACCAGAAGTGCCTGGGAAGCCCATGCGAGCAACCCGGCCGTCCCGCCCGCGAGCGACATAAAATAAAGCGTTTGATAAATATTCATGCAGAAGTTGGGGACTCCGTGCAAAGCACAGCGATGAAATACCCTCCAGGCATTCCGTGCCGCACAAAGTGCACTTCACATTACTGTTGTGAATTGTCCTCATTTGCAAGCCACCTGAAGTGTCCATTCCTACGCTTTCTTGTCCAATTTAGCTGGAATATTTTATTCAAGATATTTGCGTTGAATAGATGACTCTTACTAACTCAAAAGTATTTCTGCGCTTTGTATACTGAGGAAGCTTCAGACCTCTTCACTTAGACGTATCTTCCGGAGTGTGCATTGTGTTCCGCCAAGTTCTAGTTGCAGGTATAGGTGCGCTTGGCTCCGAGGTTGTGAAGAATCTTGGACTTATAGGCTGTGGGGCGGTGTTTCTTGCTGATTGCGATGTGCTGGAGGAGAAGAACACTGCGCGATCCATACTGCTGCGAGAAGGAGCTGCGATTGGCCAAAGCAAGGTTTCGTATGCTCTTGATCGACTGCAAACGTGGTTTCCGCAGACTCTCTGGAATGGGATGCCAGTAGAAATCGCAGATGTTGAACCGGAACAGTTTTTGAAAGCCGAAGTGCTCTTCAGCTGTGTCGACACAGATCTGGCTCGCACAGAGATCTCTGCTCTCGCTGCGCGCTACCGGTTGCCGGTCTGCGATGCCGGTCTGGGCGGCGTGAGCACTCGTGTTGGCCGTGTGTCGTGGTTTCCAGGCGTTGACTCTGCTGCCTGCTTCGCCTGCCTGCTTTCCAGCGGCCGGCGGGCCGAACTGTTCAGCATGTGGGAGTCAGATGTGCATGCCTGTTGGGCGCACGAGCGAAATGAACAACCGGTTTGGACAAGTACGGCGACCATGGCTTCCATTGTGGCGGGCCTTCAAGTGGAGATTGCTCTTTCCGCAACAGAGAATGCAAAGGAATCTTTCTCTGTGCATCTAGATCTCGATGGTGTGCCTCTATCTCAAACGGTCCAGCATAGTCGTAGCGTCATGTGTCCGCTCCATGCTGAGATGTCCGGAGCACTGTTCCCAATTTGCACGCTCGCAGAATGCAGCACTTGCGGCAGGCAGTTTTTCCCGCACCGGCGTATTGCCTGGGTTCGGCGCTGGGGCGCGTGCCCATTCTGCAACGGCCGTGAGCTTGTCATCCTCGATAGCTTGCGTAATGAGATGGTAGAGAGGGCTTCATGACGCGGCTGCGTACGTACGTTCTGCTTACGGCGCTTGGCGTTCTCGCAGCGATCGTGCAGCTGGTTGCTACGCGATGGGGACTTGCCGGTGATCTTGCCGGGGGTCTTCTTTGCGGAGCGATCCTGCTTGGTGGCATGCGCGCGTTTGCGTTCGATGTCGAACATATCTATCTGCTTCCTCTTGTCGCAGCAGCTGCCAGCCTGTTGGGTCTTGTTTTTGAAAAAGTAGGATCGGAAGTAGTCTATTCGCCTGCAGCTTGGGCCGCTCCGCTGCTGGCGGGGCTTCTGTCCGGAGCTCCTGCGCTCGGCCTGAGCATGCGCGGAGCCAAGTGCCAGCTCTGTCATGTCAGGTTACGCCGGTTGCTTTCTTTTTCATGCCCGCGCTGTCATTTGATGGCTTGTGAGAACTGCTGGCACTTTGAACGTGGTAGATGCTCCTTGTGCGAAACAAATCAAGTCGCCTTGTTTCCTCTTGATTTCTCGTGGTGGCAGGAAAACTTCGGCTCACAGGCGCATGGTGGCCGGTGTGCTCTCTGCCTACGCCTGGCAGATTGGGATGTGGCACATTGGCCTTGCAAAGGGTGCGGACATGGCCAATGCCGTGCATGTTGGGATGACAACAATGGTCAATGCAGCCGATGTGGCTGGACTATTCCAGATTTGCCTACTGATGTAAGAGAGTATGTCGCAGCAGGGGCGCGTCCAGAAAAGTTAAACAGATAAGTTTTATTCGCAACGCTTGCATAGCAGGGAGAACCGTAATGCCCAAATACCAGATGCTCTTCGATACAGTTCGAGCAGAGCAAAAATTCAACGTTGACATCGATGAACAGGAAACGCTAGACACCACGCTTGACGAGATACTATTCGAGCTAAGAGAGCGAGGGGACTATCTAAAAGGCGAGGGACAACCTCAGGTGGTCTGGAATAGTCTTTCACTCGACTTCTCAGTCCCTCTTCCGGAACAAGGCGTACGGGCAAACGATATTCTCCGCGTGTCAACGATCGTGCTGAATGGTTGAGATATGCAGATGAGCGTGCGCAATCGCCGCATGGATGCAGAGTGGAAGCTTCTTGAAGCCTTGGTGGATGCAAACCGACCCGTGTTTGCTTCCGTTGTTCGCTTGCAGGAGGAAATCCGCATTGCTGTGCGAGAGTCTCCAGCATGGGTTAGCAAAGAAAGCGGGCGGCATGTCGAAACAGAGCACTCTCTTCGATATGTATACCCTCGCTATTATCCCTGCCTACCGTTAGAGGGCTATTTTGTCCGCCCTATCTTGCACGTCAACGTTGACCCAGTGACGGGATTTGTCTGTCTTTGGAAGAATTACCGGCCAGGACAGACGATCGTGGACGCCATCCTGATCACACGCGCCATAATGGCCTGCAAGACCGCGAACTGGGACGCTGCACATCGTTTGCAGCAAAATATTTTCATGGATTCTGCGGAATACTGTGCTTTGCCGATGCCGTTCCTGACCATACCCGCGAACTGCTGCCCGCTTTTGTCATACCAAAAGAGCAGGCGACGTCTTTCAACCGAGTTCTATGACCAGGCAGCACAAGAGAGCAACTTTGCGTTTTCTGATACTGAGTGATATCCACGCAAATTGGGAAGCCTTGAATGCCGTTCTGCGTGACGCCGCGGGCCGGCGCCACCAGGCGATTCTATGTCTCGGCGATATTGTGGGGTATGGTCCGAATCCGAATGAAGTGACTGCATGGGTCCGTGCACATGCAGACGTGGTCATTCGAGGGAACCATGACAAAGCCTGTTCGGGAGCGTCTGCTTTCGATTCTTTCAACGCAACGGCGCAATGCTCTTCGCGTTGGACCAGAGAGGAGTTGCTTGACGAACACACGCAATGGCTGCTCAACCTGGATCGGGGCCCGGTGCTGGTGGAAGACTTCGATCTTGTCCATGGCGCACCCGACGATGAGGACCGCTATATGTTTCACGAACATGAAGCAGAAGCAGGCTTACGCTATGCAAGCGAGCAACTCACGTTTTTTGGACATACGCACGTGCAAGGAGGCTTTGTCGGAGAATTGTATCGGCGGAGCTTTGAAGTATCTCGCCTGCATGCCCTGCCCGATCAGATGGCGATCATCCCAGATCGAAGATATCTTCTGAATCCCGGTGCTGTAGGTCAGCCGCGCGATGGCGACGCGCGGGCGGCATACTGCATCTATGACTCGGCGACGAGAGTCGTTGAATTCTTCCGTGTCGAATATGACATCCGTACCGTTCAGGACAAGATACTGGCAAGAGGATTGCCGCAGGAACTGGCCTTTCGGCTTGCATCCGGAGATTGACCAGCAATCATCGCCGGTTCGCATCCAGGAATGCATTCATGGCCTCGGCTACTTCACTATACCCGGTCTGGTCGGTTGCGCCTGTCAGGTTTTCGGGGGGTTTATTCACAAGACTCACGTAGAGAAACAGGCTGATGTCCGCCACACCGACTTTGATGCTACGCACCGCTGAAAACGGATATTCTTTTGAGCTGATGAGAAATGATAGAAGAGTCTTTTGTACGCTCAAAGTGCCTGAATCCGCTGAAAGGGTGACCTGCGTCTTAACTTGCCCTATTACGCCTAATACCAAAAACGGCGCTGCAATCGCAATAGGAATAAGCCAGGTTAACCGCAAGGCGGGATGAATAGGACGGGGCACATTTTTCCATAAAGAAAAAATCACAGCATAACCTATTCCCAGACACAACAGGCTGACGATCCAAATCCACCCGAAAGAATGGGAATTAAAAGGAGGGACGACGACAACCATTTCATGCGCAGTTTGTGATGCAACGTATAGGTCAGTTGGATATCCAGCCACTTTGCTCACTCCGCCACGGTCCATGTGGATTTCATTTCACGTTCCATTTGTCTGCAGCCGAGCTGTGAAAAAATCTCTGCCATCGGCTGTGCCGACACGATCAGGATACCGCCGTCCTCCGGGCTCTCCCGTATATAAAGCGAGATACCACGCAATACACTTGCGGTAAACGGTGCCATCGATTCAGCGAGTGCCGCTTTCTCAATCAGTGGCACGTACCAGGGAAAGATACGAAATACACGGTCCTGAATGAAGCCCAGAAAGAGCCCTTTAAGGTCCTGCAGCAAAACGGCGCTTTCAACATGACTCACAAGCTGCAGTCCGCAACCGGTACCCAGCATGGTGGTCATTGCGTCGAGTCTGGCATTTGCGTGAGCCGTCACACGGAACACAGAATGCAACATGGGCCCTGTCCCCGAAGCGGACTCTATGTTTTCCATGTCTTCCATCTTCCACATGCGGGGCGCAGGGCGATGCGGCCACACACCCAGGCCAGCTTCTGGAATCCAATCACGTGCGTGGTCGGCGAATAGACGGGTTGCTTCCTGTTCACGCACCTGCCCTATCTGTATAAAGCTCTCATGTCCACAGCCGAGACGGGCCGTGAAATAAGAGACTAGTTCCTGCAGAAATGCTCGCGCAAGATCATAGGAGTCAGGCCGTAGACCCCGAGGCGCGGGAATGAGGTAGTATTCGAAGCCTCCTTCCTGCCCTTCGAGGCTTAACTCCTTCACGGGAAGATATATTCGAATATCCTCCGTATTGTTTGCCGGCAGCAATGGTTGATTGACAATCAACGACTCAGCCCTCCCAATATCGATATCCTTTACTGCGCATCTCTCCAACACTCGATGCAATCAAAGACGTCAAATTGTCTTTACAGGCCAGGATAATTCCCTGATCTTCAGGGCTTTCGTTGATGTAAATGTCGAAGACCTCAAACCAGTGGCGAATCTGCTGGTCAGTCTGCGCAAAAAAGTCTTGCGAAGCAAGTTTAGGGAGCACAAAAAGTATCCCTTCGTACTCCAGGTCTCGCGATATCCCGACTCCGAATATCTCCTTCGTCTGATTGCGAAAAGACGACATCAGAGCTTTTTTCTTCTCCTGCGCTTTATCGACATCGAAAACCGAAAATACTTGCTTCATGGCGGGATGATTTCGTATGAAGCCAGGTATCTGATTCGGCTTCTGCGGATTGAAATCTTCGAGGAGAATTTTTAATCCCGGGTGATTGCGGAGAAATTTCGGAATGATCATCTGCGTTTCTGCCGTGGGAGGCACGACTACGATGTTTTCCTCCGCATCTGGCTTCCTGAAAAAGACTGTGAGTCCGCCATATCCTAAATAGCGCCCCCGCAGCGCGTCAGCGTCCCTGCCCAAGAACCACCACGCCTGCTGCGGAGCATAATCATACGGACGAAATTGTTTCTTTTTGCTGGCAAGCAATTCCACTTCCTGGTCCGACGCCGCGATAGGCTGTTTTCCCCGTGGCCACCAGCACCGCCCAAGCATGGGGTACTCCTTCATCATCGCATTCAGAAATTCCTTGCGCAGTTGCTCATTTTCGTCGATAACCGGCATCTGCATGAAATGCTCTGCCTGCAGACCGCTTGCCTCGGATAAATGAGCGGACAGGCGGGTAAAAAACTCCAACAGCCACTCACGCTGGCCGCGAGGAATAGATCCAAGGTTCACTGGAATCCAGAAAAGCGAACAGCTGCGCATCGACTCTGCCCAGCGCCAGGGCAGTAATGTTTTGGAATCTATTCTGACGATCTCCTCGCTTTTCAGCATGCTAGCCTAATCTCTACATGAACTGGTTGATAGCCCAGGTAACTCCGGCCTGAATCTTTGCCGGGACAGCCTGGAGGATGCCGCCGAGAAACTTTACGCTGGCACCGCCGGCATGCGCAGTCGCAACGACGGCTTTGCTTGTGTTCACGGCGGCCTTGGCTATAACGCCGGCGCCTACCATACTGACTCCATGCCATTTGTCTTTTGCTACACCAATCTCATTTTTATTAAAGCCGCAGTCCATTTTCTCGACAAAGACCGCATTGGTAGTTCCGTTCACTCCATAATTAGCGCCATTCACGTCCAATTTAAAAATTGATCCTGAATTGTAAAAGCCGGATGTGTAATCCAGCTTAAGATACCTCTGCCAACTCCCTTTCTTGTCCGCGGCAGTGAACCAGTTGTTCTTGTCCTCGTTCAGATTCGACGGATGCGCATCCACGTGATTATCGACCTGCTGCGATACCGTCACGTCAATTTCCGTGCGGATTGTCGGGCCGATAGTAGTATGCGTGTTCGTACCGGCGATATACATCTTATGATCGGCGCCACATGTCCGGCTGTGATTGCCAATGTATTGCACGACCGACTCGCTCGTCACTTGCACGTTCGAGTTCCCTGTGACTACCTTCAGATAGTTGGCGCTCAACAGCTTGGAGTAGTCGCCAACGACTGTATTGGAAGAAGTGCCCTGCACATGTTTCAGATAATTGGACTGGACCGTCTTGCTGTAAATTCCTGTAATGGCATTCGTCGACGATCCAATAATTGTTTTGGTGTAGTCCAGCGTCACCGACTTTGAATAGAATCCGGTGATGACATTGGTCGAATTACCTGTCACATTCTTGAAGTAGTTACAAATGACATGTTTCGTGTAATTGCCAGTCACATCGATGAGCGAATTCATCTTCACATCTCTGGTGTAGTTGCCTATAACCGTCATCGTTCGATTCATGTCCACCAGGTAGACTTCATTCATCCCGATGGTGACATCCTGGTTCATGCCAACTTTCATGAAGCGATTCTGATCGACATGTAACTGCTGATCGCCATGAACTACTGATACGTCTGTACCGGGATACAGCAGCGCGCCAGGAGTATTGATTGCTCCCAATGTAAGATCCGCAAGCAAGCTGACTTGTTTGTCAGTCAAAGGATCCGCAACTCGGCGTGGTGTCTTTACGCTTCCGTCGAAAACCGCCATGTCTTCTCCTTGTTACTCGCCCACTTCGCGCGACCAGTACTTGGCATGAAAGTGGATGCGTCCATTTGGTGCATTGAAGATCAGGTCGCCGTCTGCTGGTCGCCCCGTCTCTGCAGCCTTTTCGTGCAGCACCAGTTTTGCGTGCGTCGGTGTCGCTATTCCAATGGTTTCCTCACCTTGTTTATCGATAAACGAAATGCGATGACCGCTCTTGGTGACGATTCGCTTCACATCGTTATTGTGCGTCTCTCCACCCCAGAAATCCTCATTAGGAATAGCATCCGACATATTCCATGCCGAGCCCAGAATCACAGGCCGTTCTGGGTCGCCTTCCTCAAAAGCAACCAGCACTTCATCGCCGACTTCCGGGCGAAAGAACAAGCCGCGATCTGCGCCCGCATAAGGAGTCAAGTGGCGAATCCATGTAGTCTGCCCCTGCTCCTGCCAGTAGTACTGTACCTGCACCTGACCCTGCCGCTGCGGGTCGTCGATATTAATGACCCGCGCTGAGTAGACACCGGCAACGCTTGGGCGGGCAGGATGGGGATGGGACCGGTACTTGGTCCAGGGCGTGCAATTGAATTGGTTGGTATAGCCTTCAGGTCCCCAGAGATGTACGACGCGCACGATGTTGTACTTTCCCTCGCCATCAACGACACCCTTCACCCGCACGCTTTGCCCAGGAGACAGAGATTCGCAACGGCTGACACCTCCGCATGCCAGCCGACTACCGACAGACCACTCCGCTTCCTGCTGAAGGGATGTCTGGTAGTCGCCAATTGATTTCACCCGGTTGCGCCATGATTTATAGCCAGACTTCAGAACAGATTTAGCCTGTTGTTTCACTGCGCTTGTAAAGGTATCAACCGCGCCGCTGAGCGTGGGGTCTTGTGATACGTGCTGAAAAGCTTCACTCTTTGAGGTGGAGAAATCATAGTGGCAGCCATCTATAGAGGCTGCTCCGAGTGAGCCGCCAACGGAGAACTCGACAAGTCCGTTGTCCTGATCACTGCGCCACGAGAGGTCTGGACCAGTTTCAGAGAATCCTTCGTCAATACGGACGCCATCATCAGTAGCGACCAGGTAGATTCCGAAATCATCACAGAGCCGCCATAGAAAGTGCCAGTCCGTCTCTCCCCACTGCACCAGATCCAATGGAGCTGTGCCACCGCCGCCCTTTACTACGATGTTGATCCCGCCATCTCCGGCCATCTGCTGCGCAACGCCGGATACTGCGAGTGGCCCATAGTACCGGTACCGGGGTGCAAGGTCGAGCTTATAGCTCATACTTAAAGCTTTGATGACGACCCCGAAGCTGCCGGAGGTCTGATAGGTCAGCTTCACATCGAAAACAAAACCAACAAAGAGCTTGACGCCAGAGGCTGTCGACTCAAGCGAGATAGGCCGTCCGATCCATTGATCGATCGGTGGACGGCTGCCCGCAGTTTGAGTGAGCTCAATCTCACACCATGAATGCCGGTTAAGCTCTTTTATAACCTCAACTCGATTGACAGTGCCCTGGCGGCTGCTCAAACTCGATTCGAGCTGTTCTCCACCGACCAGAATTTTCAGTGCGATCGCTGACACATAGCCTCCATCCTATCGGACGTCTTATCGTATATAGCTGAAGCTGGTGAGGGTTACTGGTCCTTTAAAACCAAACTTGCTCGCATCGACATTTTCAGGAAGCCCGCCCCAGTCGCTGATTTGCTTCCATCCATGGCCATCGTCCAACGATGTGATGACGTGTCCGGGCGTAACCTGGAGCAGGATTTGATACTTGGAGAGTTGTGGGAAAGTTATCTTGTTTCCGTTTGCCACTCTCTTTCCGGAGCTAACCGTAAACAACTCCAATCCGGTGCGGTCAAGTGAGTAGAGGAGATAGTTATTTGGATCACGGTAGTTTGCAACCCACTCTACCTTTGGCTTGCCAAACAGGAATCCTCGACCGAATGATCCGGCAAAGATGTACTTGCCTCGACTTGGCTGCGCAGAGTAGAAACCTATATCCGTGCTGTGATGCGTCAGTGTGTGACTCTTCGCATCGGCGGTCCAATCAGAAGTCTCCCATCCATCGATCGTAGGCGCCGCGGTGGCGACGGTGAAGGGCGAGAGCTTGAGGTTGACCGTTGTTGTGCCGTCCCCTGTAACGTCTGCAGCTTCGCCGCGATCGACATAGCCGTTCGCGCGCGCGATGAAGTGATATCTGCCTTCTGGCAGATCAAAGTGTGTACCCGTCACCGGTACCTGTTCACCCTTCGCGTTATACACGGTCACCGCACTATCGGCCGGGTCCAGTTGCAATGTGACTATGCCAGCGCCTTTATCAAGTTTAAGGTCGGCCACATATGGGCTTCCTTGTCCGTCCGTGAGGTTGACATCCACCGTGGAACTCTTCCCGCTGCGACGTACCTCGATGTGGTGTGCTCCAGCAGGAAGCGCCGAAATCAGCAGCGATCCGTCTGCATTGGTGGTTCCGGCCGGATTGCCATCCACCAGAATTTTCGCGCCGGGCAGCGTTCGTACACGCAAGGGAAGCAGCACTGGAATTTTCGTGACCTGGAGCGTTACAGTCGAACTCTGTCCTTTCTTAATCACAACAGACTGTGCGTCGAGTGGCTCGGAAGATGGCGCCGCTGCCTGCAAAGTGTAGTTGCCAGCAGGTAGATCGGCCATATCCAACCTGCCGGCGGCGCTCGTGCCCTGGCGCACCGTGGCAGTGCCATGCAACAGTTTGAGGGCCACGCCATCGACGTTGGTCAAGACTGTGAGCGAGCCGAGGCCAGGAGCATTTTCGAAGGTAATCAGCAGCAAGCGCCCGGTGCCACTCTCGATCTTGCTCGTCAGCGCATGGGGCTCTTTTCCGGCAATGATCGTATGCAAGCCTGCAGGGAGCTCGATTTCGAGTCCGCTATTGTTTGCCACGCCTCGTGCGGTTCCGTCGAGAGTGATGGGCATTGGGGTGCTTGTGTACAGGCGTGCCTGTTTTGATGCGACGCTGACTAGGAGCGCAGCCCCAGACTGGCTGGTCTGTATCGGACTGACAAGGGCGGCCGGTTTGCCATCCTGGACATCGACATGAAGGGTAGCATCATACCCGCCTTTGCCGGTCCAGCGGAGCGCGTGACTTCCAGCCGGAAGCTCACCCGAAAACATGCCCATGACAAGTGGCGTGGCCGGGGCGCCATTCAGGCTCAATGAGCCATTACCAACAACACGTAGTTGTTGGCTAACAGGTACTAGCGCAAAACTTATCTCCGCTGGATGAGCCATGGACGCGTCGATCGTTTCCGACTGAGGCTCATATCCGTCCAGTTGTGCCTCAAGAACACTCTTTCCCGCGGGCATCTTCACGGTCAGTGTTGGCGAGGCGACGCCCATCTCCTGTCCGTCGTGCAGAATGTGCGCGCCAGCTGGGACCGAGTGAATTGTGACCGCGCTGAGCATCGGCCCTTCAGCAGTGGCTGACATTGTCTGCGAATGGCCGGACGCCCTGCGCCACAGCAAAGCGCAGACGGCAATTAAAAGGATCGCCGCGACGCAGCCGACTACGGCATACAGCAACTTCCTACTCCCGAACTTACCGCTCTCCGTGGTTGAAGCTTGCTTGTTGCCGTTCCTGGTTTCGAGGGGAGGTACCGGCTGTTGCGGAAATGTAGCCGCAATCGTATGTAGACGCGCACGCAGCATACGCGATTCATTCTGAAACTCTTCGTCACCCTGGTACCGGCCCGCTATTTGCTCAACCGAAGCCACGTGCTCGTTGAGGGAGGGTACACTCACCAAGCTGTCAGCTTCCAGCCGTTTTCGACGCACGACTTCAAGATCGCGGGTACGCAGCTCGTTGCGACTCGCGTCCATTTCGTGCAGCATCTGCCGCAGGCGGGCATTACGTGGATACTCGGCGCTGGCACGCTCCAGAAGATCCATCGCTCCGCTTAGATCGTTGCTGGTACGCAGCTGCCGGGCTTGCGAAAGGACCTCGTCTACCTGCTGATATTCCGTCTGGTCATCAACAAAACGCAGCAGGCCAGCCGCTGCATGGTTGCCTGGGTCCAGGCTCAATATCTCCTGAAGATAGACACGAGCCTGCGGCGGATCGCTCTGACTGGCGCGCGCGGCGCGCAGCAGGCCTTCCACCAGCTCTGCCCGGGCTCGCTTAACCTTCGATCCCATCTCGTAGGCACGTCGCAGTTTTTCCAAGCCGCGGGGAAGCTC
>JABDHA010000002.1:0-831 GCA_013285705.1 Acidobacteriota bacterium | reverse complement strand
GGAAGCTCATTTTCATCCAAGCAACGGCGACCTTCACGGATCAGTCTCTCTGCTTGCTCGGCAAGTTCTTGATGTTGCCGGATGTAGGTCTTAATCTCGGCGAATTCACCATCATTTGGAAATTCCTCGACCGCCGGCGAGAGCAGGCGCAGCGCCTCATCGAGGTCACCTGATTCCAATGCCTGATTTATCTCCATGATCCAGTGGTTCTTCCGCGCCATGCGCTCCCCGAGCTGCCGGCGCAAACGCACATTTTCGATTTCAAAATTAAGGCCCGGAAACATGGGATAAATAGTCTGCAGTGTTTCCCACTGCACCAGGGCTTCGCCGTATAGATCGCGTGCTTCAAGTTCGCGCGCACGGCTCACAATGCCATTCACCAGATCACGTTTTTCACGGGTGCCCTGGAGCAGACGGCTGAACTCAGGCACCTCCGGGCTTTCACTCACGACCTCTTCGAGCATGCGTACGCGCTGGTCTAGATCCGGCTCGCTTTCGACCGCTTCTTCCACTTCAATCAGGCGTAGCGAGACGGCCCGTCGACAGCGCTGCTCTGTATCGAACTTCAGTGCCTTGAATAGCGTGTGCTGAGGAAATTTTTCGAGGAACTTGTCGCAGAGCTGAGATGCCGCGGCATAGTCGCCGCGCTCCAACGCCTGCTTTGCCTCCGCATAGCTTCCTGCAATCGCTTCATGCTCGGAATGCAGCCTGTTGTAGAGGCTTTGATAGGCGGCATGCTGTCCCGGTTCTTTCGCATCGGGCGCTTGCTGCTCGAGCTCGAGCACCTCCTTCATCTTGCTGAGCGCAGAAGTGAGGTCGTTCCGTTTCTCT
>JABDHA010000001.1 GCA_013285705.1 Acidobacteriota bacterium | reverse complement strand
TCTGGTCAAAGTTGTTCTCGCCCGACCACTGCCACAGGAAGCCGAACTTCAATGTATGGTTGCCGAGCACTTTCGTCAGATTGTCGGAAAGACTCACAATCGGGCCGCCAGAGTGCGATGGATACGGGCCGCCGTCGAGGATACCGAAGTTGCCTGCCAGGTTAATGGTTGGAATCTTGTTCGGAACCAGCTTCTGGCTGGCCGGATAGATATACGGGAAATCGATGCCGTAGAGATCGCGGTTAAACAGTCCGTTCGATTCGTCGTAAGAAATGGTGATGTGATCGGCTGAGGCCGATGCGGTGAACTCGTTGATCATCGTCGGGTTGATGGTCCAGGTGTAGTGCAGCACGCCTACCTGGTTGGGCCAGTGCCACTGCTGCGGGGTGCGATTGAAGTTGCCCGCAAAAGGATTGACGTAATCGTAGTTATAGTTCAGCAAGCTGAAGCGCAGGTGGTGCGCATCGGCTGGAACATAGTCGACCACCAGCGTGTCCTTCCGCTGGTCCTGCGGATAAGGCGCCTGGGTCTGCCAGTTGAAGCTGCTGCTGTTCGCATTGGCAGCCGGATAGGCATTGAGCAGCGCAAGACCGTTCGGGCTGAGCTGGTTGGCAGGAATAACGTTGTTCGGATAGGCAACGCCGGTGCTTGGATCCACGATCTTCAGCGGCGCATTTGCATAAAAGATATTGGGCGATAGCAGCTCGCTGAAATTGCCCTGCCGCATCAGCGCCGTCGGCACAGTGCCGGTCTGCGTCACCGTCTGCCGGTAGCGGACATATTCCTGTCCGGCAAGGAAGAAGAGCTTTTGCTTCGAAGTATTGAAGTGACCCGGAATATAGACCGGACCGCTCAGGTTCCAGCCGAACTGGTTGTAACGAAACGGCGACGGATGGTCGGCGATTTCCGGCTGATTCGAACTGTTGCGGGTCCAGGTGTTCGCGTTGAAGAAGGAGTTGCGCAGGAATTCATACGCCGAGCCGTGGAACGTACTACCGCCGCTCTTGGGAACCATGCGGATCATGCCGCCGGAAGTGCCGCCGTATTCCGCGGGATAACCCGTGGTCAGGATCTGCACCTGCGAAGTGGAGTCCACATCGGCCACGCCAATCTGTGTGCTGTTGGAACGGGTGCGAATCATGGGAGCGCCATCGAGCGTCAGCACGCTCTCATCGCCGCGGGCGCCATTGATGGTTGGACCACTGAAATCCGGGGCAAAGTTGAAGGACGAGATCGCTGCGTTGCGCGTGACGCCCGGTTCAAGCTGCGAGAGGTACAGCGGATTGCGGCCATTCAGCTGAATCGTCTTGACCTGGTCGCTCGTCACCAGTTGTCCGGCCGCCGCCGACTCGGTCTGCAGCACATTGGCATCGGCCTGGACCGTTACCGTGGTGTTGGTGCTGCCGGCCTGGAGCGAGACATCGATTCTGCTGCCGATATTCGGATCGAGATGGTTGCCGCTGCGCACGGCTGTTTGAAAGCCCGATGCTTCCACCCGGACGGTGTAGCTGCCGGGAGCGAGGTTGGGTACCGTATAGGCGCCGCCGGCGTTCGTTGTGGCCGTGCGTTCCGCGCCCGTGGCTTCATTGTGAATCACAACTTTTGCGTTGGGGATAAGAGCACCGCTGGAATCCGTAATGGTTCCGGAAGCCGATGAGGTGTCTGCTTGTCCGTAGAGGAAAGACGAAGGAAGAAGTAGGGATACTGCGATGATGGCCCATAAAAAAACTGCATACTCGGCCTTTGAAGAAGAGAACAATTTGGCCTCCGAGGGGGAGTTGTTGGAAACGATACCTTTTACAGCAAATCCTGCATGGAATCGTTACCACGATTGTCCGTTTTATTGCCTCAGGGCCACGGTTGTCAAGAGAGTACATAATCGGTACTCCTCAGGCAACAGAAGCCGTGCAATTGACCTCTAAGCGCTGGCGCTGAGATGGAAGGCTCTTAGAATCCGCCGAGTCGAACAGTCCGGACCGTTCTATTCCTGTGAATTTTCTTGTGCGCCACGGCATGGGGGTGATACCACTCATGGCTGAATTTCTTGTTGCCTCCCCTGACCACAATTGGAAGCGCAATACGGAAGAAAGAGGTGAAGTATGCGGCGACAACGACCCTTCATGACCTGGCGCTCGATGGTCCGGATGATGCTGCTGCTCGTATGTCTGGGCCCGGCAGTTTCCTGCAAGACATCGGAGGACGCGCACGCGCTGGCTACCCAAATGGCGACGACGGCCACGCATCTGAGCGCCTACTATAACGCGCTTGCGCAGATCATTGAAAACCAGGCCAGACTCGAGCGGCTGCAGAAGGCTACCCTTGGCGTTCCCGTGGATGCGCAGGATCTGGCCCAGTTGCAAAATGTCGAATACGAGATCGAGAAGCGCGCCGTGGCCGCACATTCACTGGCTGAGTTGGCGGAGGCTTTCAATGAGCTCAACACCTCCAAAGCGCCTGCCGATGTGTCCACAGCCGCCACAAATCTGGGGACAGAGCTTTCAAAGATTCAACAGTTGCCGAATGCGTCTGCTGCCCCGGGCGTATTGGAGAATGCCGGAAAAACTCTAACGCAGTATGCCCAGGAACGCGACGAACGCAACATGGCGAAGAGCATGGACCCGACGATCGCCGCGCTTTCGCAGATGTTTTCGCAGGAAAGGCCGGCATACGATTCCATCAATCGAACCTATATCGGGCTGGCGCAGAGTCTGGCGCTCGACCTCGTCAACCACAATCAGGTGGACCCGGGAAGTCTGATGCAGCCTGCTCTTGAGCCGTTCGGCTTGAGCTCGCGCACACCTTCCGCGCAGGTACCGTCGGGCCTTCAGGACTATGCGCGTGAAGAGATAAAAACGAGGGGTCAAGCCGAGATTACTGCCCACGAAAAGGCGTCAGAGACGATGGACCATGGGCTGATCGAGCTGTCGAAGCGGGTGCATCAGCTTTCGACCGAAGGGAAAATGCCCGAGCGAGGTACGCCATTCACGTTGTCGGATGTTGAATCGTGGATCAAACAGATTCTGTAACCGACATCGATCCAAAATCGAACCATCCCAAGGAGAGCCGATTTATGGGACCGTCCCTGCAAAGCCTTGAAGACCAGTACATGCTGCTTACCCAGCAGCTTCCAACGACTCTGGCAGCCTGCACCACACAGGCACAGAAGGACCAGGTCACGGCGCAATATGTAGATTCCCGCCGCAATTACTGGAACAGCATTCAAAAAGCCTTCCACGACAACGATCCGGCGATTCTTTCTCTTGTGCAGCAAATGCACGATGAACAGAAGAAGATCAAAGAAACCGCGAAGCAGCTGAATAACATTGCCCAGGTGATCAACATCATTACCGATGCAGTCACCGTGGGTACGGCGCTTGCGGCCAAGGCAGGATGAGAGACTGTTTCCTTCCTGAACGCACTCCTCTTCTTCGGCAGTAAGTTTGCCGCGCCAAGAGCGTCGGTCTGTGCTGTAATGCGCACGAGGGCTTGCTTCACATGAAGTTATTGGCAAAATTCAATCTTCTTCTCATTGTTGTATTCGGTCTTGGACTGACACTGATCGCGATCAACGCGCGCAGCTTCTTGATGGACGACGCAAAAAAAGCTGTCCTGAGTGAGGCAGAGCTGATGGCTGCCAGTTCGCGGGCTACGCGTGACTACACCGACCAGGAGATCAGCCCGATCCTCGAAAACACTCCGCAGCATGTGAATACATTTCTGCCCCAGACCATCCCGTTCTATGCGGCGACCGTCACGTTCAATCGGCTGCGCAAGGATTTTCCGGACTACACCTACAAGGAAGCGACTCTGAATCCGACGAACCTCGTCGATCGCGCGGAAGACTGGCAGGCCGACATCGTGAACTATTTCCGCAACAATCCTGACGAGAAACAGCTGGTCGGCGAACGAAACGGCGCAGTCGGGCAATCACTCTACCTGGCCCGCCCCATTGTGGCGGAGGCAGGATGTCTGACCTGCCACAGCATTCCCAGTCTCGCGCCAAAGGCAATGCTCAAGCGCTATGGCTCCCAGAACGGCTTCGGCTGGAAGCCGAACGAAATCGTCGCAGCACAGATTATTTCCGTTCCAATGTCGGTGCCCATGAAGCTGGCGAATGAAGGCTTCCGCAATCTGTTGATCACGCTGGGGACGATTTTCTTCGCTGCAATTGTGCTCATCGATCTTGGCATGTACTTTATCGTGATCCAGCCGCTGCGCAAGGTGAGCACGACGGCGGACCGCATCAGCACAGGCGATATCGATCTGCCGCCATTGCCGGTCAAGGGTAAAGATGAAATCGCGCAGGTTACGACTTCCTTCAACCGCATGCATACCAGCTTGAAGAAAGCGATGGAGATGCTGAACGACTAGAAGTGGGCATTTGCACGGAACCTTGGTCAGGGCCGTGTTCTTACGCAGTCGCAGCGTACCGAAAGGGTCTTTCTCCGTGGCTTTTCCAGAAATAAGCGAGGATGATGATGCTTGCGACTGCCGCATAAGCGCACCATAGCGAAGTGAATGCGTATCGCTTAAATGCCATCACGACCAGCAGAATGGCCATGTTCGCGATTCCGAAGATCACCATGTCTTTCACCTTGGAGAACAGCAGCGAACCACATGTCGCGATGACATACAGAACCGCAATGAAGGTATTGTTCGTCGCCGGATTGATGTACACGATGCTGTTGCCCTCGATGAAAACCTGCAGCGGATAAGCGATCAGTGCCCAGAGGATATAAAGGGTCGTCAACGCTCCCACGACAAGAAAGGGCAGCATCCGTCTGCGGCTTTTGATATCGGGTTCGAAGAGCAGCACGCTGAGTGGCATCAAAAACGGGAGGAGCCCCTGCGCATACAACATGAAAGCCGCGCCCATGTTGTGCGTCGCCTTAGGAGAAAGAATTCCATCGAGCCCCAGCCAGACGAATCCCTCGATGAACTGATGAATGGCGAAGAGCGTGGGGAGCGAAGCGAAAAGCAGCTCGCGCCGGTGTTTCACTCGCGTTAAGGTTACGACGCCGATCGTGCCCAAAACTCCGCTGCCTACAAAATTCGCTGCCGCTGAAAAACACATGCTTGGCCTTCCTCAGTGGTGGTCTGTCATCAAACTCACTTTAAGAATTACAAATCGGGATTGCAATTTAGCGGCGCTTCGACTGCAAAAACTTCTGCCTGTCCGCTTCCGATGCGATATGGGTTGCGGCCTCTTTGTAGAGCTGGTCGAGATCGGTGCACTTTGCGGCCAGCTTGCAGATCAAGACGCTGGCGATGGGGCCGATGTAAACGGCGAGCTTCTTACTCACGTCATCGACGGGAAACTGCGCGATCTGGCTCGCGCTCTTTTGCTGCGTTACCTGGCTTGGGCTTTTCGGCTGCGAGCTGCCGCTGGGGATATGCAGAGCTGTCGTCTCGATCGAAAACACTTCGTTGATGCCGGTTGACGGAATCGAATCGAGCGCAGACAGAAACTCACGCGCTGTCGCAAACCGGTCTCCCGGAGCCTTTTCCAGCGACTTCAACAGCGTGTTCGAAAGTGCCAGTGGCAGGCGCGGATTCAATTCGATGGGCGCGGCAGGACGGTCGTTCAGATGCGACCGCATGACCTCTAGGTTGGTGCTGCCGGTCACAGGCAGCCAGCCGGTGAGAATCTCGTAGAGGGTCACTCCCACCGAATAGATATCCGACTGCGTGGTGGCTTTGTCTCCGGCGATCTGCTCGGGCGACATGTAGTTCACCGAACCAACCATATAGCCTGGCGCGGTCAACTCTGCGGAGCGATCGCTGATGGCGATGCCGAAGTCGACCAGCTTCACCTGGTTGTCTTCGGTGATCATGATGTTCGAAGGCTTGATGTCGCGGTGCACGACGCTGCGGCTGTGCGCGTAGTCGAGCGCTGAAAGAATCTGCCGCGCATACAGCAGCAGTTCAGGCACAGGCATCCGCATGCGCAAGCTCCGTACGCGCAGCGTCTCGCCGCTGACCATTTCCATGATCATGATGAGCTGGCCTTCGAAGTAAAAAGCGTTGTGCAGTCCGGCAATATGGGGATGGCTGAGACCGCCCAACAGCTGAATTTCGCGGCGGAAGCGTTCGCCAAGCTCCGCGGTGGCGATCTGGTTGGGCAGTAAAATCTTCATCGCCTCGGAGCGCTGGGAAATCGCGTGCCGTACTTCATACACCTGGCCAAGACCACCAGTCCCGAGTGCGCGGATGATTTCGTAATCGCCGATCTGTTGCCCTAGTTCAAACGCCATAGCCACATAACTATTCTCCTTCAAGCGCCCTCTCGCCAGCAATCGCTATGCCCATGCGGGTATGCACCGGAGGCGCGGCAGATGAGATGATGGGGAGGTCGCTAAGGAGAGTTCCTTTGAGGATACGCCGACGCACGAGGATCACAGTTGCCGTTGTTGTGGTCATCCTGCTGCTGCTTGCCGTCGCTGTCTATCTGCGCAAAAAAGCCCCGCCTGAAGCAGCGCGCCTGCTGCCGGAGTCGGATGGCATTGTTTATCTGAATTTGCGCCCGCTGCGCGCGGTCACGCACTTCGACCAGCGTCCGGTAACGCATGATCCGGACTATCAAAACTTTATTGACGCGACGGGAATCCAGTTCGAGCGCGATCTGGATGAAGTTGCCTTCGCCATGCACCGCATGCCCAATCCTTCGGGGCCGAATGGCGCGGTCGCTTTTTCCGAGGTATTTGTCGGGCATTTTGACGGCCGCAGGCTGGCGCAATACCTCGAAGGCATTACCTCCACGCGGGAAGAATACGCCGGGCACACGATCTACAGTATTCCGAGCAATGGGCGCACAGTGCGTGTGACGCTGCTGGGCTATGACGTGGTGGCCGTGAGCAACACGCCAACCGCCGAGCAGATTCACTCGATTCTCGACCGCTACCGCTCCGCCGCGTTGCCTTTTGCGGGATCGAGCCTGCTGTCGGATTACTACGAAGACGTTCCGTTGCTTTCGCTCGCATGGGGCATCGGGCAGATCGGTCTTCCCCTGGGCGACAGCGGCGACGTGCGGGTAATGGGCCTTAGGCTGCCGATCAATTTCGATTCCAAATTTATCGCCTCGCTGCGCTGGACTGGCTCGCTTCGGCTGCGTCTGGAAGAAATTGCTCCGACCGACGAGGCGGCTGCGTCCTCCGCCGAGGCAGCGAAGCTGGTGCTGGGCTTTGCCCGCAACGCCGAAATTACCGTTCCCGGCATGACCGATGCCGACCTGAAACCGCTGCTCAATAGTATTCAGATTGAACATCATAAGGACCGGGCGGTGCTGCATGCGACGCTGCCGATGCCACTGCTCCAAAGGCTGGTAACGCCAGAAAATCTGCAGCCCCAGGCGGCGGTGGGAAGCGGGAGTAAATAATTTGCGTCTATGATGTGTCTAAGCGACATCTGAGTGGTTAGACCACGCTGAGATTTTCGCACCCACACATACCTGAAACCCAAAAAGCACCTGGAGGACTGGAAGTATGAGGAGACTCTCCCTGAGCGTTGCCGCGGTAGCCGCAACGTATGTAGCAATTGCGCTGTCCGTTCCCGCTTTGTATGCCGATGGACCTTCATCGGGCCCTGTGATCACGGGAAAAGCAGCATTTACTGATTACACCCAGGAAAAGCCGGGTGTACGCCGCAAGATTACAACTGCGGATCTGCCTGAGCCATACGCCACCAAGGGTGTAGACAACGGCGCTCCGATGGTCCCGCGTCCTGACGGTGCGTGGCCGCAGGCTCCGGCTGGCTTCAAGGTGACCCTGTACGCAAGTGGATTAAATCAGCCCCGCCTCATTCGCACGGCCCCGAACGGCGATCTGTTTGTGGCCGTGAGTTACAGCAACGAAATTCTGGTATTTCGCGGACTCGGCGCAGATGGCAAATACAAGCAGATGGAGAAATTCGCCGATGGCCTGAGCAAGCCCTTCGGCATTGCCTTCTATCCTGCCGGACCCAATCCAAAGTGGGTCTACGTAGGGAATACGGACTCGGTTGTGCGTTTTCCTTACAAGAATGGCGACATGAAGGCGAGCGCTGCCCCGGAAAAGCTCGCTGAGCTGCCCGGCGGCGGCAAGCTACGCGGCGGTGGCCACTGGACGCGCGATGTCGTCTTCTCGAAGGACGGCACGAAGATGTTCGTCTCCGTGGGATCGCACTCGAATGTCGATGACAGTGATACCCATCCGGAAGAGTTTCACCGCGCCGACGTGCTCGAATTCACGCCCGAAGGCAAATTCATCAAGGTCTACGCCTCAGGCATTCGCAACTGCGTCGGCGAGGCGATCAATCCGACCACTGGTCAGCTATGGTGCTCGACCAATGAGCGCGATATGCTCGGCGACAACCTGGTTCCCGACTACATCACGCACATTCAGGAAGACGGCTTTTACGGCTGGCCGTGGTGGTATATGGGACCCCATCAGGACCCACGGCACGATGGCAAGCACCCGGAGCTGAAGGCAAAAGTCATCACGCCGGACGTTCTGCTGCAGCCGCACTTCGCATCGCTTGAGATGAACTTCTACGAGGGCTCGCAATTTCCCGCAGAGTATAAGGGTGACGCCTTCGCCGCCGAACATGGTTCCTGGAACAAGGCGAACCGAGCCGGATATGAGGTCATTCGCGTGCCGATGCGCGACGGCAAAGCGACTGGCGAGTATGAAGACTTCCTCACCGGATTCACCACCGCGGACGGCCACGTCTGGGGACGTCCAGTGGGGGAAACGATCGGTCAAGACGGATCGCTCTTCGTGACAGATGACGGATCGGGCTCGATCTGGCACGTGACCTACACGGGCAAGTAATTAGAGTCGTTCGGCATGTTCTTCCCTTCTATTCTGCTGCTAGGCAGAATAGAAGGGAGAGGAACACATTGTGCCGACTGCTGAAGATTTTCCCTACGAAACACGCCTGAACCTTCTCCACGAACCGCTGGAGCTGATCGACGAAAAAGCTCTGTCGAATGCCTGCACGTACAAGTGGTTCAACCAAACGCTTTGCCGGGTAAATGAGTCGGTTGTCCGCCTCGGTGTTGTGGAGGGCGAGTACCACTGGCACAAGCATGAAAACGACGATGAGTTTTTCTACGTGATCGAAGGCGAGCTTTTCATCGACCTGGAATATCGCACGATCAAACTTTTACCCCGTCAAGGTTTCGTCGTGCCCAAAGGAGTGCTGCATCGCACACGCGCCCCGCAGCGCACGGTCATGCTTATGGTAGAGAACATGGGGATCATCCCGACTGGGAGTTAGCCGAAACAACAATCCGTTCAAGAGAAAAGGCCGCCAGTTCTGGCGGCCTTTCTTTTCGAGCTATAAGGCTTAGTGCATTCCGCCGCCCGATGTAGTATCGGTCCCGGTGCCGGCGGCCAACTGCTGCATCGTCTCACGCAAGTATTTGTGCGGATTGACTGGCGTATTGCGGATGCGCACCTCGTAATGCAGATGCGGGCCGGTGCTGCGGCCGCTGGTGCCGACGTATCCGATCACCTGGCCGCGTGTCACCTGCTGGCCATCGGTTACGGCAAAACCGGAGAGATGTCCGTAGACCGTCTTCACGCCATAGCCGTGGTCGATCACTATCTCGCGTCCATAGCCGGAGGCCAGGCCAGCGGTTTCGACTGTGCCGTCAGCAGTTGCGCGGATCGGGTCGCCAAAATGCGACGAAATATCGATGCCGGCGTGGAAGGCGCCTTCCCCGTTGAATGGGTCCAGCCGCTCGCCGAATGAGCTGGTAACAGGTCCAACCACTGGCCATAACGATGGCGCATTCGCCAGATTCAGGGCGTCGTCGAGGCTTCCGAAGGGCCGGCGGGTATTAAGATTCAGAGTCTGATAGACCTGTCCGGAGAGTGCTGTACGGCGCAAAGCGTAAAGCTGGTCGAGCGATTGGGTATAGGCCTGCTGGCTGAAGCTATCCGGGTTATCTGTGACAACCGCGGCTGTAGCAGTTGCAACCGCTGATTTGGCGACCGTCAGCTTGTTCTGCCGCAAGCCATACAGGGCGGTGACCTCATTTGCCAGAGAACCGAGCGAAGACGCCTGCACTTCCTTCTCGTGGGCCACCTGCGCCATTTGTGCGTAGTCTTTGCGGAGTGCTTCGCGCTGCGAACGAACCTGATTGAAGCTGGCTGTTTTCAACAACATGCGCGAATAGGAACCAGCCATGCCCGTGATCGTAAACGCGCCGACAATGGCAGCCGCCACGAAGATGTAGGCATAGTGCAGAGGAACTGGAATCTTCCTGAGCCGTCCGTCTTCTTCGCGAGCCACAAAAATGATGTAAAAGCGTTTACGCAAATCTTTGCTCGTTTGGGGAAACTTATTCACCGGAAACACTTTAGCTCGCGGCGAAACACGCTTGACGTATCCGTTGACGTCGCTTAAGCAGGTTTTCGGGTGTTCTTGAAAAACCCTAACAGGTTGACGGATACGGGTCAACCAAAGTTCCTTGAGATGCATCAAGCCGCATCAACATTTGCCCACCATTGGTAACATCCCCATTTGAACTCACAATTTATGGCGCAAAGCTCTCGGAATCGTAACGGCGGCGGTATGCTGGACAGCGTGACAAAAAAGACAACACCGGGAGTTGTGACCGGAGAAAGAGCGCTCATCGCTGCGATTCGTGCCCGTGCCTTTCGTCGCGGAGGCATCGTACGCCTCGGAATCGGCGACGATTGCGCCATTTTGCGTCCTCCGGCAGGCAGCGAAATTGTAGTCACTACCGATTTCTCCCTGGAGCAGGTGCATTTCAGGAACGACTGGCATCCTCCTGAATCGGCTGGCCACCGGTGTCTCGCGCGCGGACTGAGCGATCTGGCCGCCATGGGCGCCAAGCCGGTCGCGGCATTTCTTTCGCTGGCGGTTCCGGCGGAGATGACGGTTGCCGATCGAGGGCCGAGTTGGATCGAGCGTTTTCTCCACGGGCTCCTGGCATTGGCAGACAAGCACAAAACTCCGCTGGCAGGGGGCGATACCGCGCAATCCCCCAGCTTCGACGAGGCCGGGGCGAAACAAACCGGCATGGTATCTGCAGACATCGTTCTGCTCGGAACCGCGCCCCGAGGCCGCGCCCTGCTTCGCTCTGGAGCGAAGGCCGGAGACGTGCTCTACGTCACTGGATCGCTGGGCGGAGCCGAGGCTGAACTTCTGGCGCTGGGGCGGAATCCGCAGAGCTTTGGGAATCTCACAAAAGCCGCGCCCGACCACCCGCATCTTTATCCCGAACCGCGTCTGGCCGTGGGGGCAAAGCTGCTTGCGCTGCGGGCGGCAACAGCAGCCATCGACGTGAGTGATGGACTTTCTACCGATCTCGCTCATTTGTGCGAGGAGTCCGGTCTTGCCGCCGAGATCGATGCGACCGTGATCCCCGTTCATCCCCTGGCCCGGAAAGCAGAGCAGGATGGCTGGATTCCGTCGGCTCTGCACCTTGCACTGCATGGTGGGGAAGATTACGAGCTGCTTTTCACGGCATCCCCACGCGCCAGAGTCCCCGCGAAGATCGCAGGCGTGCCCATCCATGTGATTGGCGGCATGAAACCCTGTCGTAAAGGCAAACCGCTGATCGAGATCACCGCAAGAGACGGCAAGCACACCCCGCTCGACGCAGGAGGCTGGGAGCACTTTCGCCAGGAACATCCCAGGGTCCGCGTGAAGCGACAATCTTGATACCCTCAAATTAATTATGGACAAAAATAAGACGCGCGTCCGTTTCGCGCCTTCGCCCACGGGGTTGCTGCATGTTGGCAATGCCCGTACGGCGCTTTACAACTGGCTGGTCGCCCGTCATGCAGGCGGCAGCTATATTCTGCGCATTGAAGATACCGACGTTGAGCGCAGCAAAGAAGAGCATGAGGCACAGCTCATCGAAGACCTGCACTGGCTCGGTCTTGACTGGGACGAAGGCCCCGAGATTGACGGCCCACATGCACCCTATCGCCAGTCCGAGCGCCTTGCAATTTATAAAGAACACACCGACCACCTGCTGCGTGAAGGCAAGGCGTATCGCTGCTTCTGCACGGCGGAAGAGCTGGAAGCCGAGCGCCAGAAAGCCGTCGCCGAGCACCGTCCGCAGGTCTATTCCGGCAAGTGCCGTGTCATCTCGAAGGCTGATTCCGAGGCGCGCGCCGCAGCTGGAGAACAATTTGCGGTGCGTCTGCAGATTCCCGACCGGCCACTGCGCTTCCACGATATTGTGCGCGGCGAGGTCGAGTTTGCCAGCGAAACAGTCAGCGATCCGATCTTAGTTCGTTCAAGCGGCGTGCCTGTCTACAACTACGTCGTCACGGTCGACGATGCGCTGATGGAGATCACGCATGTGATTCGTGGCGACGACCACATCTCGAACACGCCCAAGCAGGTCGCCATCTACGAGGCCTTTGGATGGCCAGTTCCGCAGTTCGCCCATCTGTCGACGATTCTCGGCAGCGACCGCGAGCGTCTTTCGAAGCGCCATGGAGCCACGTCGATTGCCAGCTTCCGCGAGATGGGCATTCTGCCCGAAGCGCTGGTGAATTATCTGGCACTGCTCGGCTGGGGAGCCAAGGACGGCACTACCGAGACATTTACGCCGCAGGAGTTGATCGCCGAATTCGAGATCGAGCGCGTGACGGCATCGCCTGCCGTCTTCGATTTCGACAAATTGCATTGGCTCAACCGGCACTATCTGAAGCTGGCTGATCCAGCCCGTGTTTTGAACCTTGCGTGGCCATATTTTGAGAAGCAAGGCCTGTTGGCGGAACGGACCGCTGCCGATACAGAGACTGTGGCCTGGTTCGGCAAATTGATTGCGCTTCTTTTGCCATCCCTCGACCGCCTTGAGCAGTTGCCGGACAAGGCGCAGTTTATTTTCCGCTTCGACGCGGCAACTGCTCGATCGAATGCCGAGAATGAGGCGATCCTGCAATCCGAGGCTGCGCAGAAGGTTCTCGCTGCCTTCGCTCAGCGCGTACGCGGGCACCAAGGTGGAGTGACCCCGGAGCAGTTCAAGACATGGATGAACGAGATCAAGGCTGAAACCGGAGCCAAGGGCAAAGAGCTGTTTCATCCGGTACGCATCGCGCTCACGGGCGCGCATTCGGGGCCGGAGTTCGACAAGCTTATTCCGATTTTTGAGGAAGGCAGTCGCCTGCCGCTGCCTGTCCATGTATTGAGCGTGCGCGAACGTGTGGAGCAGTTTGCCGGGTAGCGTTTATGACGAGCGTGTATTGGATTCAGCACAGTCGAAAGCCGCGTCTCGCTATCGTTGCAAGGCCTCGCGCTGAAGCCCGGCTTGAGGATGACTTGCTCGTTCTGAAACGCTCTGGAATCGATATTCTTATCTCCCTGCTCGAGGAGGATGAGGCGGCGATTCTGGGACTGGAAGAAGAACGCGAGCTGGCAGAAAAAAATGGCCTTGAGTTTTTCTCCTATCCGATCCCTGATCGCACCATACCCACAAACCGGAAGGATTTTTGCAAGCTCATCTCTTATCTGGCAGATGCGATTCGCTCAGGAAAGCATGTAGGAGCACATTGCCAAGGATGTATCGGTCGCGCGACCGTTACGACCGCCGCAGTCCTGGTTGAATTGGGCTGGGATGCTGAAGAGGCTTTAGCCATCATTGAGGAAGCTCGCGGCTGCCCGGTTCCAGACACCGAAGAGCAGCGACGCTGGATTCTTCAACTGACTCCTTGTGCGCCTGAGTTGAATAAATGAATAAGCCTGCAAGCGACCTCACATTCCCCCACACCTGGTCCGTCGAGGTGCTGGAGAAGCGTCCGCTGATTGCGCCGTCGCGGCAGTTCGTCTATCCGCAGCAGGTGGAAGAGGTGGAACGCGGCGCGCTGGAGCTGTTGGTAAAGCCAGCAAGCGGCGATACGTTTCTCGCCACCTGCGCGCTGGGTTTCGCCGATCCTTCCGCACCCACCGGCGTTTGGAGTTGTCCCGATCCCGAGTGGCTCTGCGCGGTTTCCGGCGGCTATGCCTATCTGATCCACACACTCCAGCCACAGCAATGGAGCCAGATTCCCTATCGTCCTGTGCTGAGTGTCCGCGCGCTCAAAGAACAACAGCTGCTGCTCTTTGTCGGGCACCACACCATCCTTGCCTGGGGGCGCGACGGACAGGCATGGCAGTCGGAGCGGCTTTCCTGGGAGGGTATCGAGATCACCGATATCGTCGGCGACACGCTCTGCGGCCTTGGCTGGGACCTGATGACTGACAAAGACGTGCCCTTCGCCATCGATCTGAAGTCGGGCGAGCACACCGGCGGCGTTACTGGTTGATCGAATAAAAGCTCAAAGCCGCATCGCCCTGCTCCAGCAGACGATAACGATGCAGTTTGCCGTACTGATCTTCGAGCGGCTGCTTGCGATGATGTTCTGCGATGACGACGGCATCGTCTGCCAGCAGGGCATTGCATGTATCTCCGACCAAACCCAATACCAGGGCGTATTCTTCGGCAGCCTGATATGGCGGATCGAGAAAGATGAGATCGAATTGCTGATCTTGCTCGTACAAGCGCTTCACGGAAGCGGCCGCGCTGCGCGTTTCGAGCTGGTAGCCTTCGCGAATGCCTAGCGACTGCAGATTCGCACGAATCGCGGCAATTGCCGGCGCTGCTTTTTCAGCAAAGACAACTCGGCTTGCGCCACGGCTGAGCGCCTCGATTCCGTTTGCACCCGATCCCGCATAGAGATCGAGGAATGCAGCATCTTCAATGCGCGGCGCGAGCACATTGAAGAGCGTTTCGCGTAGACGATCGCTTGTAGGCCGGGTATCAAGGCCGCGCGGAGCCGTCAGTGGGCGAGAACGAAATTTTCCGGCGATCACGCGCATCTTTTTCCGATGGTAGCGCAGGTGTCCGCATGTGGGGGATTTCTACCACACACGCGTTTGCAATGCCGCCAGCATACAATTGCAGAAGCAAGTCTCAAGGAACAAGGAACGAGGACGAACGAGCAATGCGCGGCTGGTCATTTCCGCTAGGTCGCTGGATGGGCGTTGATCTGCGCATCCACACATTTTTTTTATTGCTGCTCGGCCTCTGCCTGCTTTCGACGAACCTCGTCAATGTCCAGTCGTGGCGGGCCATTATGTTGTGGCTCGTTCTGCTGCTCGCTGTTGTCGTTCGCGAAGCAGCCCGCGTGATCGTAGCCGCTTATTATGGCGTGCAGTTGCGCAGCATTCTACTTTTGCCGATCGGCGGCCTTTTCTCCTACGCCAATCCCGACAGCGCAGAGCGCGCCAGTGAAGGCAAAATCCAGACAACCATGGCCCTGGTAGGGCCGCTTGCCAATTTTGGATTTGCCGTCGCCGTTGGTTCCCTGATCGCTGGAGCTGCGCCGCAGGTAGCCCTCTTCGCGCGTCCGTGGGTCACGCCAACTCACCTGATGCGCTCGACCGTCTGGCTCAATGTGATTCTCGGAGTGCTGAATCTCATCCCTGCCTATCCGCTCGACGCAGGACGCATGCTGCGCGGCGGCTTCAGCCGGACGCGAGGCAATGCGCAGGCTACGCGCGCTGCTTCGGGAGTGGGACAGATCCTCGGCGCGATGGCCGTTCTCGGCGGAATCGCACTGCTCTTCATCCCCAACTCTGGGTTGAGCAGCAGCCTCAGCCCATGGCTTATCATGGGCGGCTTCTTTATCTTCATCGGCGCGCAGCTTGAGGATCAGGGACTGATGTTTCAATCGGTCGTCGACACGGTGACGATGCGCGACGTGATGCTGACCGACTTCTCCTCGCTCTCGCCCTCGGACACGCTCGAAGATGCGCTCTACAAGGCCATTCACAGCCTGCAGGATGAGTTCCCCGTAGTGCGCGGAGCGAATCTCGTAGGCATCGTCTCGCGGCAGGGAATTCTGGAAGCGCTGCGCAGCGAAGGCAATGGCTATGTGCAGGGCGTTATGTCGCGCAGCTTTCAGGTAGCGCAGCCAGGCGACTCTCTCGGTTCGATGATTCGCCGCATGGCAGGTGGGCGCATGTCGCTCATTCCGGTGACGGAAGGCGATCGCGTCATCGGCATCGTTACCCTGCAGAACCTGATGCACAGCATGGGCATGCTGGCTGAGCATCGCAGGCTGAAACACGAGAACTAGATCATGCCGCACGAAGACAGCGATATCGCTGGCACTGACCATCAAGAACCGGCTGCGCCTGAATATCAAGAACAAGCCGTGCTTGAACATCAAGAACAATCAGACCGTCCTCTCGCGCCGGGTCTTTACCTTGTAGGCACACCGATCGGCAATCTCGGTGACATTACGCTGCGCGCGATTCGTGTGCTGCGTTCTGCCGACCGCATCGCCTGCGAAGATACGCGCCAGACGCAGAAGCTCCTGAACCACTTCGGCATCAACACCCCGACCATCAGCTGCCACGAGCACAACGAAGCCGACCGCGTGCCGGAGTTTCTCGCAGCCATGAAGCAGGGAGCGCGTATCGCCGTGGTCTCCGATGCAGGCATGCCGGGGATTTCCGATCCGGGCATGCATCTGGCGGCTGCGGCGATCGAAGCAGGCATTGCCGTCTATCCCATTCCCGGAGCGAATGCCGCGCTGAGCGCGCTTGTCGCCTCCGGCCTCCACACTGAGCAGTTCGTCTACGCTGGGTTTCTACCCGCAAAGGCCGGCGCTCGGCGCGCGGAGCTGGAGAGGCTGGCATCGACTGCCGAAGACGGCACGACGCTGGTCTTCTATGAGGCGCCGCATCGCATTCTCGAGACACTTGGCGATGTGCAGGCTGTGTGGGGCGAAACATGCCGAGTCGTGGTCGCACGCGAGCTGACCAAGCTGCACGAAGAATTCTTGCGCGGCAGCGTGGTCGAGGTGGCAGCGGAGTTGAAGCAGCGGGACCGCATTCGCGGTGAGATTACGCTGCTGGTCGAAGCCCGCGCTTTGCCCGAGGAAAACGTGACGGCCAGCATCACCGAACGCGTCGCAGAGTTGCAGAAGTCAGAAAACCTCGACGAGAAAGATGCGCTCAAACGCATTGCGCGCGAGCGCGGGCTGTCCAAGAGCGATGTCTACCGGGAGTTACAGCGAGAACGGGCGAAGCGTTAGTTCCCTTTCATATCTTCTACTGCTTGTAGGTTGATAGAAAACCCTCCGTTAGACAGCAAACCCTGATCCAAAAATAGAGCTGTCATCCTGCGCGGAGCGAAGGATCTGCTTTTCGTTTCGGTAAGGATTGGTTTCCGCTAAAAGGAGGGTTGCCAGATCGCCACAGATGTTTCGCACAGCGAGTGAGAAAAAGCAGATCCTTCCACTTCACTTCGTTCAGCGTCAGGATGGCAGCGTTATTTTTTTTCAGTTCATGCTAGAAAGGCTTGGCCCCGGAGACGATCGACGCCTGTCCCGACCGTCGCACCCATTGGCCACTCTGCTTTTCCAGGTACACCCATTCGCCCTGGCCGCACAGATTAGTGCACCATGCCACCATGTACACCAGCGCGGCTGAGCGCTGCGGGTTGAAATATACGTCGCTGAAGTAATTGATGCCTGGATAGCCGCTGTATTTCTGCTGAATAGCACTGTCAGGAGCAACGGAGGTACGTGAATCCTGGAATGCCTGAATATCCGAAGATGTCAGCAGCGTATAGGGCCGGTCGAGATGAAAGCCGCGAATTACAGGCTGCCGCGCATTCCGCCGCTGCTCGTAATCAACGACCGCATCATGGAAGCGCCGCGGATGATCGTTTGGCGGCTTGAGGGCCGCTTCCGGAGCAAGCGCGGGGTTGATGTCTTCCGCGTTCACCGTAGTGTCCGCAATTGCCCAGCTCTGGTTCTGGCTGGAGCCAAGGTTGGCCAAAACCGCGCCTGGCATCAGCAAGGAGTAGATCGCGTAGACATCCTGCTGGCGCTCGTTCAAATGGATGGGTGAGTTTGAGCCCGACTGAGCAAAACCCAATCCGGCGAAGATGACCACTGTTGTCGCAATCAAAGCTCGCCGGATCATCATGTTTGCCTCTAGTGCGCGTCGGCAGAATCCCAGGGAGCCGGTGAGCGGGGAATCGGTTTTTTGTCACGGCCTTTTAGCCGATCATAAAAATAGTCGTCACTCGTCGTGCCGATGGACTCGTTGTACAGGCTGGGCGAGCCAGCAATCTCTTTCAGTTCTTCACTGAAATGATGAATCGCCTTCAGGTGATCGGCCGTGGCTGCAATCTCTAACTTGCTCGTTTTCAATGACTTCTGAAAGCCGCGATCGAGCAGATGGGCGATCTCACCGCCCAGCACAAAACCGGGCCGCGCGGCAAAGGCCACGCCATTTCCGTCCTGGGCGCGCGTAATCACTGCCGCGCAGCCATGTTTCTCCACTCGATATTGCCCTGCGACTCCAGGCACCTCACGAACATCAAATTGTGAGCCGCGAAGGTTTGTGAGGATTTCGTCGAAGGTAAGCTGCTTTGTTTTTCTAGGCATAGCGGTAAAGGCACGGCAGACGCTACACTTGAAGTAGCCTGCTGAACACTTTCACTCTCGCACATTGCGCGGCTGGCTGCAACGCATTCACTTATGGCAACTGCAATTCAATCGCTGGGTACGACGTTACTCGACCGCATCGGCAATACGCCCTTGGTGCGTCTGGAGAGGATTACTGCTCACCTGCCTGGAATCCAGATTCTTGGCAAAGCCGAGTGGGTAAACCCAGGGGGATCGGTGAAAGACCGTGCCGCCTCGTCGATTGTGGCCGCTGCCGTCAAGCAGGGCAAGCTTGGCCAGGGTCAGCACCTGCTCGATGCGACCAGCGGCAATACCGGCATCGCTTACGCCATGCTGGGCGCGGCCATGGGATTTCCGGTCACCCTCTGTGTGCCATCGAATGTCTCGCCGGAGCGCAAGCGCATCCTGGGTGCCTATGGCGCGAACGTCATCTGGACCGATCCGAACGACGGCTCGGACGGAGCGATTCGCAAGGCGCGCGAACTGGCCGCTGCCGACCCGGAAAAGTATTACTACGCCGACCAGTACGGCAACGACGCCAACTGGCAGGCACACTATCGCGGAACAGCCAACGAAATCTGGCAGCAGACGTCAGGGCAGATTACGCACTTTGTCGCCGGACTCGGCACCAGCGGGACGTTTGTCGGGACCACGCGCCGCTTAAAAGAGTTGAACCCGCAGATCCAGTGCGTTTCCATGCAGCCCGACTCGCCGTTTAACGGCTTAGAGGGGCTGAAGCACATGGCAACCGCGATTGTGCCGAGGATTTACGATCCATCCCTCGCCGACCGCGAGTTGGAGATGGACACCGAGGCCGCGTATCGTATGGCTAAGCGCCTTGCGCGCACGGAAGGTCTGCTGGTGGGCGTATCGTCAGCCGCCGCCGTCGCCGCATCGCTGCGTGTGGCTGAAGAAGAAGCCGCAGCGGGACGCGAAGCCGTGATTGTGACCATCCTGTGCGACTCGGCAGACAAGTATTTAAGTGAACGCTTCTGGGAGGAAGAACAGACCAATGCTTAAGCTCAGCGAACCGATCTACAATGCACTGCGGAAACATGGGGAAGAGACCTATCCGCATGAGTGTTGTGGCGTGCTGCTGGGCCGGTCCGTCCAGAATGCGGACAACCTCGATATAAATACCGTCGAAGACGCCGTGCGCGCGGGCAATACGCGTACTGACGCGGCGCATAACCGCTATCACATCGCTCCGCAGGAGCTGATCAAGATTCAACGGCAGGGACGCGAACGCGGACTCGACATCGTCGGCTTCTATCATTCGCATCCGGACCATCCGGCGCAATGGTCGAAGACTGACTTTGAGGAAGCGCATTGGCTCGGCTGCTCCTACGTCATCACCGCAGTCGCCAATGGAGTTGCGCAGCAGACGAATTCTTTCCTGCTGACAGGAACAAACGAAGACGACAAATCCTTTGAGGACGAAACGATTCAGGTCGAGGAGTTGGTAACCGGACGATGTTGATCGCCGGTTTGTCCGTCTCCTGTCGCGCAGATTGATTTTTGTCTGCGCCTTCCATCGGCTTTCTCCAAACTGAAAAGGATTTTGATCATGAAAATTTTTATCCCTACCCCCTTACGCGTGTATGTCGACAAGCAGGATGCTGTGCAGGTTGAAGCCGGGACCGTAGGCCAGGCGCTGAACGCCCTCACCACGCAGCACCCCGATCTGAAAAAGCATCTTTATTCGGACGAAGGTAAGCTGCGTGCGTTTGTGAATGTCTACCTGAACGACGAGGACGTGCGCTACCTGCCGGAAAAAGAAGCAACCACGGTGACAGATGCGGATTCGTTGTCGATTATTCCCTCGATAGCCGGCGGGTGTTAGCCGCACGGGCGGACGCGGGAATGTTGCTAGAAGCTAGGTTTTTAACCTACGCATAGAAAATTTAAGATCGGGGCTTTAGCCCCTGAGGTACACATGCCAACACTTACCGAAGAACAAGTGGCACTGCCACAACTCGACAACGCTGAAATCGCCCGTTATTCGCGGCACCTCATCCTGCCTGAAGTCGGCCTCGAAGGCCAGCAGAAGCTCAAGGCCGCGAAGGTCCTCTGCGTCGGCAGCGGGGGACTCGGCGCTCCCATGCTCTTTTATCTGGCCGCTGCCGGCGTCGGCACCATTGGCCTGGTCGACTTCGACGTGGTGGATGAGAGCAATCTACAGCGGCAGATCATTCACAGCACAGCCGACGTGGGCCGCCCGAAGATCGATTCCGCCGCCGACAAGATCAAAGCGCTGAACCCGCATGTGAATATCGTGAAGCACGAGACGATGCTCACCAGTGCCAACGCGCTTGAGATCATCAAGGACTACGACATCGTCGCCGACGGCACCGACAATTTCCCTACGCGCTACCTCGTCAATGACGCTTGCGTGCTCAGTGGAAACAAGCCGAACGCCTATGCCTCGATCTTCCGTTTCGAAGGCCAGGCCAGCGTCTTCGCTACAGAAGACGGCCCTTGCTACCGCTGCCTCTATCCCGAACCGCCACCGCCGGGACTCGTTCCCTCCTGCGCAGAGGGCGGCGTGCTCGGCATCCTGCCCGGCCTGCTTGGCGTGATTCAGGCAACGGAAGTCATCAAGCTGATCCTCGGCAAGGGCGAGCCGCTCATTGGGCGCCTCGTGCTTGTTGATTCGCTGAACATGAAGTTCCGCGAGCTGAAGCTACGTAAGAATCCCGACTGCCCGGTTTGCGGCACGCATCCGACCGTCACTAAATTGATCGACTATCAACAGTTCTGCGGCATCGTCCCGGAACAGAAGCCAGCACCCATGCAAAACGGAATCCCGCAGATTACACCAGTTGATTTGAAGCGCCGGCTTGATGCAGGCGAAGATGTGTTTGTCCTCGACGTACGCGAACCGCACGAGTACCAGATCGTAAATATCGGAGCGCCGCTGATTCCGCTCGGCGATCTGCCGAATCGTCTCGGCGAACTCGATGCGAACCGCGAGATCGTGATCCACTGCAAGACCGGCGGACGCAGCCAGCGTGCTGCTGAGTTTCTGCAGAAGAGCGGCTTCAAGAACGTGGCCAATCTTGCGGGCGGCATCACCGCCTGGGCTACGGACATCGACCCCAAGCTGCCCAAATACTAGGGCCTGTCAACGCGATTAGGGCGGACAATCCAGCGGAAGAGAGCTCATGCCTCTTCCGCTGTTCTACGTCCAGACGTCCGTCAGGAACTTGGTATATGGGTCTTCTGCAATTTGTTCCAGAGTGACTCTGAGTGCATCGGAAGAAATCTTGAGCAGCACCGCCGCCTCATCGATCGTTTTCTGGGCAGCGTCCTGTCTTACTGGATCGCTTGCGTCGTTAAGCCAGAAGAAGAGCGCCCTTACCTCCTGGGCTCCGCGCAGGGAAAGCGGAAAAAGCTGCGCGCCTCCATCGTCTTTCCCGAGGTAAATCCACATCAGAGCCTGGCTCACGCAGTCAACCACGTAGCTAAAGTCGAAATTCGTTCGGATCGTCAAGTCGACAGGGTCCGCATAAGCCAGCGAAGTAATCGTTGCGATTCCCTCATCCTTAAAACGTTCGGCGTTGCTCTTCGTGACGCTCTGCAGTTTCTCGAGTTCATTCCCTTTATCAGGGTCGTCTCCAAGTTTTAAGACTGTCCCGCCAATGCGGCGTGCGATGGTGAAAAGCGTGGTCGTTGGAAAGGCACCCAGAAAAAATGCGAGAGGAATGGCTGCGGCTAAGCCTAACGGGCGGCCAGTACTGGCTCCCATTTCGCTCAGGCTAAGTGCCCAGGCGAAAGGAATCGCCATCAAAATGCGGAAGTTGTAATAGTAAACATCGCTTGTGGTGAAATCGCGCCTTCGCAATCGATCAATCTGGTCGGAAACAATCCACATAAAAGCTCCACCCAGGGCGGCTGCGGCAAGCGCGCGCAGGGAGTTGAGCTCTTTACTGTTCGCCGCCCAGTAACGCAGCATCATCTCCGCCCACCATGCGGACGCAAAACTGAGAACGGTCAGCAGGAACACTGGAATGATGTAATACCCACGCCCATACCAGCGCTCAAAATCTTTCTTAAACGCTTCGAGATAGTCCGCAGCTGTCGCTGCCTCGAATACCGGCCCCGGCGGAACATAAGGGTTCACGGCACTGGGCGGATGATCCTGCAGCAGCTTGGCTCCGGGGCGAAACTTCAGATAGTAGTAAACGACTGCATCTCCCCCAAGAGCTCCGAATATGTGTTCTCTGCGGAACGTCCAGGGCTTGAACAAAAATCGCAGGATCGGGTAAATCACGACCGTTGCGGCGAGGAAGCAGAAAATTCGTACCAGCCAGGCGTCTCGGGTGGTTGTGTCTTCCTCTTGGGGCGCCCCAGATCCTGAAACGCCAGCTTTCGGCTGAGCCGTGCCCGGTTGGGATTCCGTGCCGGGCGTCAGTTGCTGCGCAGCCAAGGCATTCGTCAAACCCAGGGAAGGAAGATGAAGCTTTGCTCTCGCGACGGAGCTAGACGCCGACGCCAGAATGAACATGATAAAGGTCAACAGCAGGCACAAACAGACCGGAACAAGCAGTTGACGCAGCTTTCGCGACAAAGGCATCGATTCTCCCTCGTTTTGGATCACAACCGGTAAAAAACACGCGTATAGAAGAGAGCACCAATACACCACCTCTGGAATTGCCCGTCAAGAACATTTCATTCCTCGGCATGGCGCAATTCCTGGTTGGTTTACCGTCTCATCACACTTCACTTTGCCTCCTCTGTGAGGCTGTGCGTATACTCCCGTCGTGCCAGACGAGTGTTCTTTTTTCATACTGAAAATTTCGCCTGCAGGATTGTTCCTTATCGGAGGCCCCGGTTCTGTATGGACCTCGCTTTAATACGCATTCTTTTTGTTTTGGTTGTTGCCGCTGTCTGTTATTTTTTTCGCCTTCATGGTTTACCCGCCTGGTTTTCGGTTCTGACCGGAGCAGGCAGCGCTGCGCTCATCATCGCCTTTGAGGTACGCGTGCGCGCGCTCAGCCTGAGACGTTTGATCGGCGCGGTCATCGGCAGCATCCTCGGCATCTTCGGCGCCTTTCTCTGCAGCCTGGTGCTGGCGAACAGCCTGCCCACGGGAAATACACGCAGCCTGCTGCAGATCCTCGTGCTGCTGCTGATGTCCTATGTCGGCCTGGTCGTGGGGACGAGCAAGGGCGACATGCTCAACCTTTCGGCGCTCGGCGATCTTTTCAGCGGCGAACGCCAGAACAGGCGCAACGTCAAGCTGCTGGATACCAGCGCTATCATCGATGGCCGCATTGCCGACATGGCGGACACGGGATTTCTGGATGGAGTCCTCGTCATTCCTGAATTTGTGCTGCGCGAGTTACAAATGGTGGCCGATTCTTCCGACAGTTCCAAACGTCAGCGCGGACGGCGCGGTCTTGACGTACTCCAGCGCATGCAATCGAACGCACTACTCACCGTGCAGATCATGGAAGAGGATTTTCCGCATATCCGCGAGGTCGACCTGAAGTTGCTGGAGCTGGCCAAGCAGCTGGATGCGAAAATCGTGACCAATGACTTCAACCTCAACAAAGTCGCCCATCTACATCACGTATCGGTTCTGAACATCAACGACCTAGCCAACTCGCTCAAACCGGTGGTGCTGCCGGGCGAAAAGATGAACATCGCCATCCTGAAAGAAGGCAAGGAGTACAACCAGGGCGTCGGTTATCTTGACGACGGCACCATGGTTGTCGTCGATCACGCACGCCGCATGATCGGCCGCTCGGTCGAAATCAGCGTAACTTCTGTGCTTCAGACAGCATCGGGCAAGATGATCTTCGGCAAGATGGACGAAGCGCCGCCGACGCCGGCAGCGCAGAAACCCGAACCTCTGCGCGTTACGACAGAAATCCGCGAGGTTCCCGGCTAGACAATTTCTGCTTCAAATCAGAAATTACGGAAGTCTTACAAGCGAAAACCCTTCCCAGGACTATTGTCGTAGCTGGGGACACACATAAATATGCCTGTACTGATTGAAGAAGCGGTCCACACGAGCACCGCTACCGTCACATCCGAATCCGACCCGTTTTTGCAGAAGCCCTCTGGCAAGTTCAACTGGGTTTTCGGCATCTGGATCGCTATCTTTCACATCGGGGCCATCGCGGCGCTCTTCTTCTTCAGCTGGTCTGCGCTGATCGTCTTTGCCGTGCTCTGGGTGCTGGGGCAGAACGTGGGCATCGCCATGAGCTACCACCGTCAGCTCACCCATCGCGGCTTCACTACACCCAAATGGGTGGAATATGCGATGGCCATTTGCGGCACACTGGCACTGCAGGGCGGCCCACTCTACTGGGTGGCCGTACATCGCCTGCACCACCAGGTCACGGACAAGCCCGGCGACCCGCACTCCCCGCGCGATGGCGGCTGGTGGTCGCATATTGGGTGGATTCTCTATGGCTCACTGCATAATGACGACCCGGCAGTGCTTGCGCGTTACGCGCCCGACCTTGCCAAAGACAGCTTCTATCGCTGGCTAAGCCAGTATCACTGGTTGCCGACTGTCATCATTGGCGCTGTGCTCGCTGCTTTTGGTGGATGGTCATGGCTGCTCTGGGGCGTCTTCCTCCGCATCACGCTCGGTCTGCACGTCACCTGGCTGGTCAACTCCGCCACGCATATGTGGGGTTCCAAGCGCTTTGCCACGCGCGACGATTCGCGCAACCTGTGGTGGGTCGCCCTGCTCTCCGGCGGCGAAGGCTGGCACAACAACCATCATGCGCATCCCGTTTCCGCAAGCCACGGCATGGCCTGGTATGAGTTCGACTTCAACTACTTGTGCATTCGTTTGCTCGGCATCCTGGGGCTGGCAAAGAAGATTAAAGTGCAGGGGCCGGATGGCGGCACAGCCCGCATTCTGCACAGCTAGACAATGACTGGCTAGGGCTTGGTGACTTCCTCAGCATCTGCCCTGGCCTGGAAAGTGAGCAACGCGCCCGGAGGTAAAATCACATCCGGGCCGCTCCCTTTATCCAGCACCACACCTTGATCGGGACCGGGCATTGTTGGGATACTCGGCCGCTTGCCGATTCCACCGATCATCGGCCCCACGTCATCAGTTGGACGCGGCTCCGAGGGGCTGGCTTTGCCGGAACCCTGTCGCGTCACATCATAGGTATCCAGTACATAGGTTGCGGATTTCCCCTCCAAAGACGTCAGCTTAACCGTGATAAAGGCGGCATAGCCGTTTTCGCTCGACTGAGCCTGCACGATCATCCCTTCCGCCTTGCTTCCTGCCGCTGCAATGGTCCTGTGATTCACGACGAGATCGCGTGTCAAAGAAGCGTCGAACGTCTGTCCGAATTCTGCGCTTGCGCTACTGATGAGAGATTCAAGCCGCACGGTGATTTTGGTTCCTTTGGGGATGTCCGCAGCGGAAAGAAACGATGTCGCTGCAAACAAGACAAGTGCCAGCTGACCGCACCTCATTACATGGAGTCGCATAGGGCCCTCCTGTCGGCCAAAGTGTAACTCTAAAACTTCATGACTTGCATCGAAATAAAGGAATCCTGTATAGCATGGCCGTTTGTATATCTATGGCCGTACACGATACCTTGTTTGCGGGATGATCATGCATCGGTATTGCCTCTACTTCCTCCTCCTCGCGTCGTTTCTGCTTCCTTCGCAATTCACGCTTGCACAAAGCACCCCGGAGCAGGTCACCATCGACGCGCACGTTGCGACGGAGCCATTTCCGCATTTCTGGGAACAGATGTTCGGCTCGGGACGCGCCATCCTGTCGCTTCGTCAGGACTATCGCGAAGACCTCGATGCCACAAAGAAAATTACGGACTTCCAATACGTCCGCTTTCACGCCATCCTGCATGATGAAGTGGGCGTCTACGACGAAGACGCGCAAGGCAATCCCATATACAACTTCTCTTACGTAGATCAGATCTACGACGGCCTGCTTGCCAGCGGCGTGCGTCCTTTCGTCGAGATCAGCTTTATGCCCAAAAAGCTCGCATCGAAGCTCGATTACCACGCTTTCTGGTACAAGCAGATCGTCTCGCCGCCGAAGGACTATGCGAAGTGGGACGCGCTCATCACGGCATTCGCGAAGCATCTGGTGGAGCGTTATGGCATCGACGAGGTGTCCAAGTGGTACTTCGAAGTCTGGAACGAGCCGAATATCGATTTCTGGACAGGCCGCCCCGCGCAGCAGACTTACTTTGAGTTGTACGACCACACGGCTCGCGCGCTGAAGTCCGTGAATGAAAAAATCCGCGTCGGTGGCCCGGCGACCGCGCAGGCAGCGTGGGTCGATGCCATGATTGCGCACGCCACGCAAAACGATGTGCCGCTCGACTTCGTTTCAACGCACGTCTACGGCAACGACGTCTCGCAAGACGTCTTCGGAGACAAGCGCGAGATCGCACCGCACCAAATGGTCGCTGCGGCAGTGCGGAAAGTCCACGACCAGATCAAAGCATCGGCAAAACCGAACATGCCTCTTATCTGGAGCGAGTTCAACGCAACGTACATGAATGAGTCGGCGATTACCGATTCTATCTATATGGGACCGTGGATGGCAGATACCATCCGCCAATGCGACGGCTTAGTCGACATGATGTCTTATTGGACATTTTCCGATGTCTTTGAAGAGCAGGGCGTCGTCAAGACACCGTTCTATGGTGGCTATGGATTGATCGCCGAGGACAGCATCCCGAAGCCGGCCTTCCGCGTCTTTGCCGACCTGCACACGCTTGGCGAGGAACGAATCAAAGTACCGCAGGATGACGTGCTGGTGACGCGCCGCAAAGATGGCACGCTCGTCATCGCGGCATGGAATCTCGTAGAGCCGAACGCAAGCGGACCGGAAAAGACCATCGAGTTTACGCTGAATGGCGTGCACGCCAGCCGCGCCGTCATACGCCGTGTCGATGCGCAGCATGGCGATACGCTCGATGCGTGGAAGCAGATGGGCAGCCCGCGTTATCCGACAAAGCCGCAGATCGATGCTCTCAAGAAAGCATCCGAACCCGGTCCAGCCGAGACGGTTGCGCTCAAAGACCATGTACTTACGCTCACGCTTCCCCCGAGTGGCCTTGCTGTTGTCGAAGTGCGATAGCCTTCTAAGGTGAAGCACGAATTTGACGCCATCATTTTAGGCGCGGGCGCAGCAGGATTGATGTGCGCCATCGAAGCAGGCAAACGAGGAAGGCGCATCGCCGTTCTCGATCTTGCTGAGCGGCCGGGAAAGAAAATTCTCATCTCCGGCGGCGGCCGCTGCAATTTCACCAACATTCATTGCCGTCCGGAAAACTTCCTATCGAGCAATCCGCACTTTGCCAAGTCGGCGCTCGCCCGTTATACGCCACAGGATTTCCTCGTCCTCGTCCACAAGCATGGCATCGCTTATCACGAGAAGACCCTTGGCCAATTGTTCTGCGATCATTCCGCGCGGCAGATATTAGACATGCTGCTTACCGAGTGCAGCGATGCGGGGGTTGAAGTCGTCCTCGGCGCGCGCACGGATCGTATCGAACGCTCGGATTCCTTCGTACTGCATACATCGAAGGGCGTCTATCAGGCTCCGTTGCTGGTCATTGCCACGGGCGGTCTGTCGATACCAAAAATGGGCGCCACCGGATTCGGCTATGATGTCGCCCGTCAGTTCGGCATCCAGGTTGTTCCCCCGCGACCGGCGCTGGTTCCACTCACGCTCTCGGCTGACGATTGCAAGAACCTCTGCGATCTCTCCGGAGTATCCACAGAAGTAATTGCATCGGCTGGCCGCCAAAGATTTCGCGAAAAGATGCTCATCACGCATCGCGGACTGAGCGGCCCTGCCATCCTGCAGATTTCGTCCTATTGGTCGCCCTCGCAATCGCTCACGCTCGATCTTGCACCCGATACGCAGCTTTTCTCTCCGCTGCTTGAAAGCGCTTCCGGACGAGATGCCGCAAAGGCCGGTGCGCTGTTACGCGAAAAGCTACCGCAGCGATTCGCCGATCGTCTAATTGCGCTCGCGCAGCCTCGATCATGGACGAACCATGCCATTCAGGAACTGGAAGCCAAATTTCATCAGTGGCCGATCACCGCGGCTGGCACCGAAGGCTATGAAAAGGCCGAAGTCACCGCCGGCGGCGTCGATACGAATGAGCTTTCTGCGAAGACGATGGAGTGCAAGCGCTTTCCCGGTTTGTTTTTCATCGGCGAAGTCGTCGATGTGACGGGGCATCTTGGCGGATTTAATTTCCAATGGGCCTGGGCATCGGGCGCAGCCGCGGGACGGGCATTATAGTAAGCGCCGGGATACCGGAAACCGCGCTATCCTAGGTTGAGAAGTAAGACTGAAATACGATGAAGCTATTGGCGTATCTTACGGAATCGTTCATTGCTACCTTTGGTATTACCCGTCCGCGACCCGAGCAGGAACGTCTGGTGAATATCGTGATTGGCGGTTTCCTATTAGCGTTCGGTATCGTGGTCTTAGGGCTGATGAGCTTTCTTGTTTTTCAAATTTCTTTCAACGGTCATGGCCGCTAACTTCACCTTATGAACAGAACTGCTACACTTTGATTTTTCCTCAGTAAAACACAGCTCTTATCGCACCTGAGTCATATAAACTTGGGCAATCCAGTGATAAGTCAAAAGTAACTTCCTATTCTGAGGCTCAGTGTCAATTTTTCTGCAGGATGTCCGCTTCGCTCTCCGGCAGTTATGCAAACATCCCGGTTTCGCACTCACCGCCATCTTGTCGCTGGCACTTGGCATTGCCGCAACCGTTTCCGTCTTCAGTGTTGTCTACAGCGTTCTGATTCATCCGTCACCGTACTCACAATCCAGCAGGATTGTGCAGTTTTATGCGCGCGCAAAAACGGGTTTTGAAGATGTTCCCTTCATCTCCCGTGAACGCATTCCCGATCTGCGCAATGTACGGGCCTTTGAAGACACCGTGGAGATGACTGAGGAGTATCTGTCCGATACCACAGTCGATATTCCTGAGGACGTTGACGTCGTCTATCTCTCCGGCAATGCGTTTCCTTTCTTTGGCGTTCCTGCCTATCTGGGGCGTACATTTCTCCCCTCGGACGCGCCTGAAGGCCGCGCGCCTCAGCCTGTCGTTGTGCTGACCTACCAGTACTGGCAACGTCGCTTCAATGGAAACCGCGCGGTCGTTGGCCAGCCCTTGCGGCTGGACAACCGCAATTACACGATCCTCGGCGTCATGCCTCCGCGATTTACGTGGTGGGACGCCGATGTGTATGCCCCTCTGGATACGTCCAGCCCCACGACTCTCAGCTACTTGACGATCATGCGGCTCAAACCGGGAGTGACCAGAGCCGAGGCACTTGAAGAGTCTCGTCCCATCTTCCAGCAGATGGTGCGCGATCATCCCAATCTCTGGATCGAAGGCCTGGAGCTGGATGTGCGCGGCATCGATGAGCGCTTTAAGCGATCGCTCGGCAACACGCTGTATCTTCTGTTTGCCGCGGTTCTTTTGCTCCTTGTGATTGGCTGCGTAAATGTGTCCATTCTGTTGCTCGCGCGTGGCACAGGCCGCCAACATGAATTCGCCGTGCGCGCCGCGGTTGGGGCAAGTGGATGGCGTATCGTCCGCCAACTGTTCACTGAATCTCTGATACTCGGCGTGGCGGGCTCCGCTCTCGGAGTGATCGTTACTTATCGCAGTACGCCGTTTGTTGTCGGCCTGCTTCCCTGGCAGCTTTTTCCGCGCGGCCTTGAAATCCCAGTCCATGTGCCGGTGCTGGGGTTCAGCATCGCACTCGCGGTTTTCACCAGCGTTCTCTTTGGGCTCTTTCCCGCGCTGCAGCTCATGAATCCTGAAATCCGCGAAGTCATGCAGGCGAATACGCAAAAAGCGGCAGGCAGCGTCTCCAGCAGACGGCTGCATGCCATTCTGATTGCCGGACAAATTGCGATGGCCATGGTGCTGCTCACGGCCTCCGCGTCAGCGATTCAGAGCTTTCGCAACTTGCTCCATTCCGATATGGGTTTTGATCCCCACAATGTGGCGGATTTCAGCATCCCTATCCACTCCAATACCTATACGACATGGGAAGCCCGCACCAATTACTTCCAGCAACTGCGCGACAAGGTAGCAGAGACGCCCGGCGTAACCGAAGCCTCGCTATCGCTGATCGCGCCTCCCAATAGCGCCTGGGATTTTCCCATCGAGATCCTGGGCCAGAACGCCATCGGCGCGCAGCTCACCAATATTAATTTTGTGGACCCGCATTTCTTCTCGATCCTGCATATTCCTTTACTGCATGGGCGCCTGTGGGATCAGAGCGAGAGCCAGCATGGCGCGCGATTTGCCGTCGTGAATAACGAGTTCGTTCGCCGCTACTTTCCCAGGAGCGACGTCCTGGGCCACTCGGTGCGCATACCTGATCTCAAAAATCATCCACCGCGCGTGGTGGCCGTCGACGGCAGCGATGGCTGGCTGCCCATTATCGGCGTCGTGGGTGATGCCCGTAACGATGGCCTCGACAAACCGGTAAAACCGGAGATCTATGTTCCCTATTCGCTTTACCTGATCGACTTCGAGCAAATTCTCGTCCACACCCAGGGCGATCCGCTTGCGCTTGAATCGGCTATCCGGCGCCAGATTGCCAGCATCAATCCAGGCCAGCAGGTCTCGTATCCCGTGATCTCGATGCAGGAGCGCATTGAGCACCAGTCGGAGTGGGCGCGCGAACATCTCATCGCCGTGCTTTCCAGCATCTTCTCTGTGCTTGCCCTGGTGCTGGCCACGGTCGGACTTTACAGCGTCGTCTCTTATTCGGTGGCGCAGCGTATCCATGAGTTCGGCATTCGCATGGCTTTGGGGGCGCAGCGCCACCACATTCTGCAAAATGTTCTGGCCACTGCCGGAATCAGCATTGGCGCAGGTCTTTCTGTAGGACTCGTTCTCAGCTTCAGCCTCAGCGGCCTGCTCTCGCGCTGGATCGAAAATAGTGTTCGCGATCCGCTGCTGATTCTCGGTGTCTGCCTTCTGCTGCTCATCGTGGCGCTGCTGGCGTGCATCGTGCCGGCCTTCCGCGCCTCCCTGATCCGGCCCATGAAGGCCCTGCGCACCGAGTAAGACACCCGCACCCCTTCGGGCGCCATTCAGGGCAACACGAGTGTCCACCCGCGAACGACGGGAGTCCGCGAATGAACACAATGCGGCGGTTTCTGCTGTAGGCTCAGGTAGATTTTGCCATAAAATCAATAACTTGCAGAGATTTACCGGGTGGAAATCAAATTGCCCGTCGGTAAGCCAGGCCGCATTTCAAGGAGAGCCTGTGCACACCCTGCTCCAAGACATCCGCTATGCCTTTCGCCAGCTACGCAGCCATCCCGGCTTCGCGCTGACTGCCATCCTCTCGCTCGCTCTCGGCATCGGCGCGACCGTCTCCGTCTTCAGCGTCATCTATGGCGTGATCGTGCATCCCTATCCCTACGCGGATCTCGAACGGCTGGTAACGCTCAGCGCGAGCGTTCCCTCCGGCGACTTCAGCAACGTCTATATCACGGGCCAGCAGGTGCGCGAACTGCAGCAGATACCCGCCATCGACAAGATTGCAGCGTGGTCCGAGCGGAACCTTACGCTCACTGGACACGATGTTCCCACCGATGTCGTCGCCTATTCGCAGACATCCGATACCTTTCCGACTCTCGGCATTGCTCCCCTCCTTGGCCGGAATCTTGGCCCCTCCGATTCGCTTCCGGGCCAGGAACCGCAGCCGGTCGTGATGCTCAATTACAAGTTCTGGCAGCAGCACTTCAACAGCGACCCCTCCGTCATCGGCAAGACGCTTGATCTGACCCACAAGAAATACACCATCATCGGCGTGACTCCTCCCCATTTCCCATGGGGATGGGACGCCGATGTCTACCTGCCGCAAAAAATCACCAGCGATCAGGCCATGATGTTCGGCGTCATGCTGAAACTGCGCCCCGGTGTAACCTATGCGGCGGCGGACGCGCAGCTCCAGCCGCTGCTCGAGCGCTTTGCCAAGGAGACGCCGACTCATTTCCCACCGAAATTCAAAGTCGATGTCCGGCAGCTGAGTTACTGGACGATCCACCAGATTGGCGGCACGCTCTATCTGCTATTTGCCGCGGTTGCCATGCTGCTGGCCATTGGCTGCGGCAATGTCTCGATTCTGCTGCTGGCGCGCGGCACAGCGCGGGAACATGAGTTCGCCGTGCGCTCGGCAGTCGGGGCCAGCGGCTCTCGCATTGTGCGGCAGCTGTTGACAGAAGCGTTGATCCTGTCCCTTACCGGCGCGGGATTGGGCATTCTGCTCGCTTATCGGGCATTGAGCCTCATCGTAGCGTGGCTGCCGCAAAATACCTTCCCGCCAGCCACCGATATCAGCGTCAATCTGCCGGTGCTGTTCTTCAGCGTAGGGCTCGCGATGCTGACCGGCATCCTTTTCGGATTGTTTCCCGCCTTGCAACTGGCGAAGCCGGAAGTCAGCCAGGTCATGAAGTCCAACTCGCAGAAGGTTGCGGGCAATGCGCACGGCAAGCGCATGCATAACGTATTGATTACCGGACAAATTGCCCTGACGCTGTTGCTGCTGACTGCCGCGGGCGCGGCGATCGAAGGCTTCCTGCGCATGATGCGCATGCCGTTGGGCTACGATCCGCATAACGTCATTTCCGTCGGCATCCCGGTACATGACGACACCTACCCCACCTGGCCGGGGCGGGTGAACTATTACGAGCAGCTGCGCGCGAAGATCGCCGAGGTCCCCGGCGTCGTCTCCACCGGAATCTCGACGAACGCTACACCGCCAGCCAATGGAGATGAGGAGAAGTTCGAGTTGCTGGGCAAGCCTTCCGCGTCTCTGGATGCGCAGACGGCGTTAATGAACTTTGTCGACCCCGGCTATTTCAGCACGCTAAGCATTCCACTGCTGCAAGGGCGGCTCTGGAACCCCACCGAGGTGGCACACGGGGCGTTGCTCGTGGTCGTAAACCAGAGCTTCGCAAAACTCTATTATCCAAATGGCGACGCCGTTGGCCATTCCTTGAAAGTTCCCGTCATCAAGGCTGACCCGCCGTACACTCTGACCGCTCCCGGCAGCGATGGCTGGCTCCAGATCATCGGCGTGGCTGGCGACGCGCTCAATCAGGGCATGGATAAACCGGTGAAACCCTCCGTCTTTCTGCCGTACAGCATCGAGATGCAGATGGGCACGCAGTTCCTGGTGCGAAGCCGTGGCAATCCACTCGCGCTCCTGCACAACATTCGTCAACAGCTGGCAGCCGTGAACCCTGACCAGCAGGCATATGGGCAGGTCGACGATCTGGAAACCTGGATCAGGAACGAGCCGGATTGGGCCCGGGGAAGGCTGATTTCGGCCCTGTTTGGCGCGTTTTCCGTACTGGCGCTCGTCCTCTCTGCGATTGGGCTCTACAGCGTCGTCTCCTACTCGGTCGCGCAGCGAACCAACGAGTTTGGCATACGCATGGCGCTGGGAGCGCGGCGCGGCGACGTATTGAAGATTGTTTTCGCGTCAGCCGGTGCGAGTGTAGGGCTTGGCATTGTCATCGGCCTCGGACTCAGCTTCGGCCTGAGCAAGATGATTGCCAGCTGGATTCAAAGCAGTTCCAGCAATCCGCTGCTCATTGTGGGCGTATCGCTGCTGTTGCTGGCGGTTGCCGCTCTGGCCTGTCTTCTGCCCGCGCGGCGCGCTTCGTCGGTCGATCCCATGACGGCATTGAGGTGCGAATAGGTCTTTCAGCGAAAGCTTTTACTACGAATCAGGAGGTTTTCTTGGCCGCCGTTCTGCAAGATATCCGCTACGCGTTCCGCCAGCTGAGAAACTATCCTGGCTTCGCCCTCACCGCCATTCTCTCGCTCGCCCTCGGGATTGGCGCAACGGTCTCGGTCTTCAGCGTGGTCTATGCCGTGCTGATGAATCCATTCCCTTACAAGGGCGCGGACCGCATCGCGTTTCTTCAGACGAGAGCACCGGACGGAAATCTTGGCTTTGCCGGTCTCACCGGCACGCAGGTGCATCAGTTAGAGAAGGTACATGCAGTCGAAGCTCTATCGGCAATCAACGAGTGGAACCTCACCATCACTGGACACGATGTTCCCGAAGATGTGGTCAGCTATTACCTCACCGGCGGCACATTTCCGATGCTCGGCCTCGCCCCGCTGCTCGGACGCAATCTCGGCCCGTCAGATTCTCCCTTCGGACAGGAAGCGCAGCCGGCCATCATGCTGAGCTACAAATTCTGGCTGCGGCATTTCAACGGAAATCCCGCCGTGGTCGGCCAGACATTGGAACTGGTCCACAAGAAATACACCATCGTCGGCGTGACGCAGCCCCGTTTCGGATGGGGCGGCAGCGATGCAGATATCTACCTGCCGCAAAAGCTCGCACATGATCTACCCGCGAGCTACAACTTCAACGTCCTGGTCAAACTGCGGCCCGGCATCACGCGGGCCGTTGCCAATGCCGAGCTGCAGCCGTTCATGGAGCAGTTCGCGCAGGAAACGCCGACCCATTTTCCCCGGCATTTCAAAGTAGACATCCAGGGGTTGAAGGACTGGACCACCCGCGATCTGCGCGGCACGCTGTATTTGCTGTTTGCTGCAGTAGCGTTGCTTCTGGCGATTGGCTGCGGGAATGTCTCGATCCTTCTACTCGCGCGCGGCACAGCAAGTCAACACGAGTTTGCCGTGCGTTCCGCGGTCGGAGCCACCGGCTCCCGCATCATCCGGCAGTTGCTCACGGAATCGCTCATGGTAGCTCTCATCGGAGCCAGTTTGGGCATATTGCTTGCCTATCGAGCGTTGATCCTGATCGTTGCCTGGCTGCCGCAACAGTTCCCGGCGGAGTCAGACTTCCACATCAACCTCCCCGTACTGCTCTTCAGCGTGGGACTGGCCCTGTTGACCGGCGTGCTCTTCGGACTCTTTCCGGCGCTGCAGCTATCAAAGCCGGAGATCAATCAGGTCATGCAATCCGGCACGCATAAGGTAGCCGGCAGCGTGCGCGGCAAAGAGCTGCACAGGTTTTTGATCGCCGGCCAGATCGCGCTCACCCTGCTCCTGCTCACCACGGCCAGCGCCGCGATCGAAGGCTTTCTGCGCATGATGCGGATTCCGCTCGGTTACGATCCGCACAATGTCATGTCGGTCGGCATCCCCGTCCATGACAACACCAATACCAGCTGGGCAGAGCGCACAAATTACTTCGAGCAGCTTCGCGCGAAGATCGCAGAGCTGCCGGATGTCGTGTCGACGGGAATCTCGAACAATGCCACGCCTCCGGAAAGTGGATGGGAGCAGAAATTCGAGTTGTTGGGCGAACCATCCGGCTCTCCGGACGCGCAGACTGCACGGATCAACTTCGTCGATCCCGGCTACTTCAGCACTCTGCGCATACCGCTGATGGAAGGGCGCATGTGGGACCACACCGAAGTTGCGCACGGCGCTCTTTTGGTCTTGGTCAATCAGAGCTTCGTGAAGCGCTATTACCCGAATGGCGACGTGCTGGGACACTCCCTGAAAGTCCCGGCTCTGAAAAATGAACCGCCACATACGCTGACCGCTCCCGGAGCCGATGGTTGGCTGCAGATCGTAGGCGTGGTTGCCGACGCCCTCGACGACGGCCTGGACCAGCCTGTCAAACCCGCGGTCTTTATGCCCTATGGAACGTTGATGTGGATGCATTCGCAAATCCTCGTCCGCGGCCGCTCCAATCCAGATGCGTTGCTACACAGCATTCGGCAGCAGATCGCCGCTATCAATCCGGACCAGCAGGCATATGGGCAAAGCAACGATCTGGAAACCTGGATCAGGAACGAGCCGGAGTGGGAGAGAGGCCGCCTCGTTTCCGTTCTCTTCGGAGCGTACTCCGTGCTCGCCCTTGTTCTCGCCGCCGTCGGACTCTACAGTGTCGTGTCTTATTCCGTCGTCCAGCGGACCAACGAGTTCGGTATCCGCATGGCATTGGGCGCGCGACGCAGCGACGTGCTGAAGATCGTGTTTGCCTCTGCCGGGGTAAGCGTGGGAGCCGGCATCGGTATTGGACTGGCACTCAGCCTCGGCTTGAACCGGTTGATCGCACGCTGGGTTGAGAATGGCGCCAGCAATCCATTCTTAGTCCTGAGCGTTTCTCTGTTGCTCATCGTCGTTGCAGTCATAGCCTGCCTGTTGCCTGCACGCAGGGCATCCTCGGTTGATCCTATGACGGCTTTAAGGTGTGAATGAAAAATTCTGGGTAGGTTTTTGCGCAGGAGGCTCACTTGGCCACCGTTCTGCAGGACATACGCTACGCTTTCCGCCAGTTGCGGAGCCATCCCGGCTTCGCCCTCACCGCCATCCTCTCGCTCACTCTCGGCATCGGCGCGACCGTCTCCGTCTTCAGCATCATCTATGCCGTGCTCATGAACCCGTGGCCATACCAGGGCGCGGACCGCATCGCCAGCATTGTGCTGCTCGATAAATCCGATAAAGGGCAGGACTACGGGCTCAACGGTCTGCAGACGCGCGAACTGGCCAAAGCCCATTCGCTTGAGTACGTAGTCGCCTTCAACGGCTGGAATCTGACCATCACCGGCAGCGATGTGCCGGAAGATGTGCAGGCCATGTACTTCACCGGCAACCTGTTTCAGATGCTCGGTGTTCCCGCCATGGCGGGCCGTTATTTTCTGCCTTCCGACGCGCCCGATGGCCAGGACCCGCAGCCTGTCATCGTTCTGAGCTACAAGTTCTGGATGCACCACTACAACGGCGACCGCTCGATCGTCGGCAAGACCATTCAGCTCGTGCATAAAACCTACACTGTGATTGGCATCATGCCGCCCCGCTTCGGCTTTATGGGGCCGGATGTCTACCTCCCGCTGAAACTATCCACCTCAGCAACTGAGACGTACGGGACCATGGTCAAACTCAGAGAAGGGATCACACCGAAGGCTGCCGCAGCGGAACTGCAACCCTTCTTTCAGGAATTTGCCAAGCAAACGCCAGATCACTATCCCAAGCAGGCATACAAAATCGACGTTCAGAACCTGAGCTACTGGGTGACGCACCGGATCAGCAAGACCCTCTACCTGCTCCTGGGCGCCGTGGGGCTGCTTCTGCTCATCGGCTGCGGAAACGTATCGATTCTGCTGCTCGCACGCGGAACGGCCCGTCAGCATGAATTTGCCGTGCGCTCGGCCGTGGGAGCCAGCGGCTTCCGCATCGTGCGCCAGTTGCTCATCGAATCGTTGCTCATCGCGTTTACGGGCGCAGGTCTGGGCGTGCTGCTCGCTTACCAGAGCCTTGGCCTCATCGTTGCGCGTTTGCCGCAGGATTCGTTTCCGAATGAGGCGGATTTCCATGTACATCTGCCCGTGCTGCTCTTCAGTGTCAGCCTCGCCATCCTCACCGGCATACTCTTCGGCCTGTTTCCTGCCCTGCAGCTGGCGCGCCCTGAGATCAACCAAGTCATGCAATCGAATACGCGCAAGGTTGCCGGCAGCGTGCGCGGAAAGCAGCTGCACTCGGTCCTTATTGCCGGACAGATTGCGTTAACGCTGCTCCTGCTGACCGCTTCCGGTGCGGCGATTGAAGGCTTCGTGCACATGATGCGCGTCCCTCTTGGCTACAACCCGCACAATGCCATGTCCGTTGGCATTCCCGTCCACGAAAACACCTTCACCAGCTGGACGGAGAGGATGAATTACTTCGAACAGCTTCGGGCGAAAATTGCCACCTTGCCGGACGTTCTCTCGACCGGCATCTCGACCAACGCGACTCCGCCCGATAGTGGCTGGAACCAGCCCTTCGACCTGATGGGAAAGACTGCGACGGAAGACCAGAAGGCCAGTGTCAATTTCGTCGATTCGAACTATTTCAGCACCCTGGAGATTCCGCTCAGGCGCGGGCGCTTATGGACCGCGACCGAAATCGCACATGGCGCTCCCATGGCCGTGGTCAATGAGGCCTTTGCCAAACATTACTACGCGAACGGCGATATTCTGGGCCGCTCCATAAAAATCCCTTCATTGAAAAACGAGCCTCCCAACCGGCTGGTTGCGCCGGGCAGCGATGGCTGGCTGCAGATCGTCGGAGTGACCGCTGACACCCTCGATGACGGCCTGGATAAGCCAGTGAAGCCCGCAATTTATCTGCCTTATTCCGTGAATATGTGGATGTGGACCCAGATTCTGGTGCGCAGCCGCGTCGATCCACACGGCATTCTGCACAGCGTCAAACAGCAGATTGTTTCCGTCAATCCCGATCAGCAGGCCACCCTTTGGAACGATGGCATCCTCGAAACATGGATCCACAGCCAGCCGGTGTGGGCCCGCGGCCAGCTCGTTTCCATCCTCTTTGCGGCTTTTTCGATTCTGGCACTGATTTTGGCCGCCGTTGGGCTTTACAGCGTCGTTTCCTACTCCGTCGTACAGCGAACCAACGAATTCGGTATCCGCATGGCGCTGGGCGCACAGAAAAAGGATGTGCTGAAGATTGTCCTCGCCTCTGCGGGGGTGAGCGTGGGACTCGGAATCGGCGTCGGTCTGGCCCTCAGCTTTGGGCTGAATCGACTCATCGCCGTCTGGGTGGAAAACAGCCATCACAATCCGCTTCTTGTTCTAGGCGTTTCTTTTCTGCTACTTGCCGTGGCGATCCTGGCTTGTTTGCTGCCCGCGCGCAAGGCCTCATCGGTCGACCCCATGACAGCTTTACGGTGCGAATAAGCTAAATTCGCAGCCTTAAAGCTGTCTTGGCCAGGTAGAAGCACCGGGCTTTAGCCCGGTGAATATGCGGCAATGTGCTGAGGGCTTCAGCCCCGGGCTGTCGCGACCCTAGCCTACATGTGTACGAAGACTGCGATAAAACCTCTGAGCGCGCAGCCGAAGGGTCCAAACCCTGAAACGAATCACAGTTTTCCACATCTAAGTATTTGGGGATCTCGAAAAGATCACGGGTAGGTGCGCGTGAAAACGCGAATGGCCAGATGCGCCGAGGTAGTCCGTGATATTCTATAAGTCTTTGGTAGACGTGCGCCTTGCACCCTGCGACATAGCTTCGCTCCGGGAATTGCCGAATATGGCCTCAATCGCACCTTGTCCTACCCAAGCATACACAGACCCTAATTTTTCCCGGGAGAACAACTCGCTTGGCGATGGAAGACAAGTACGAGGACGACATTCAGAAACTGATTGATACAGGTAAAGAAAAGGGTTACCTCACCTACGGTGAAGTGAACGACCTGATTCCGAATGACCTGAATTCACCAGACGATCTCGACGACCTGATCACCACGATTGGGACGCAGGGGATCGATCTGCTCGACGAGGGTGGCCCCAAGTTTGGCGGCGATAAGTACGAAGAAGGCGAAGAAGGCGAAGATGTTGAGCTGGACCTGACGCCGGGCACACTCGAAAAAACCAATGACCCCGTCCGCATGTACCTGCGCGAGATGGGCACCGTACCACTGCTGACGCGCGAAGGCGAAGTCGAGATTGCAAAGCGCATCGAGCGCGGCCAGCTCCGCGTCATGAAGGCGATCTCTCGCTCCTCGATTGTGATCCGCGAGATTGTTGGCCTTGGCGAAGATCTCAAGCGCGGCGTACGCAATATCAAGGAAGTGGTGATCTTCGACGAAGAAGAGATCACCGAAGAGATTCTGCAGGCGCGCGTTCGTCAGACCGTCAACCGCATCGACGCGCTGGTCAAGCACCAGAAGAAGGCTGCGGCATTTGAAGAAAAGCTCGCGACCATCAATCCCAAAGCAAAGGCCAAAGAGCATCGCAAGACGCGCTGGGCTATCGCACGGGAGAAGGTCTATGTTTCGCGCATTGTCCGCGAGCTGAAGTATACGAACCAGGAACGCAAGCGCCTCCTCGACAAGCTCAACAAGACAGTCGACTCGATGCGCATGCTCGAACGGCAGATTCGCTCGCTCGATCAGAAGCACGATGCATCAAAGAGCGAAGAGCTGAAGAAGGAATACCGCCGCCAGCAGAAGAACTGCAAGATCGACCTCGAAAAGCTGGAGCAGGAAGCCGGAGTCTCCATCGCCGAACTCAAGCGCACACAGCGCGAGATGATTCAGGGCGACATGGACGCCGAGCAGGCCAAGAGAGAGCTGATCGAAGCTAATCTTCGCTTGGTGGTCTCGATTGCGAAGAAGTACACCAACCGCGGCCTCCAGTTCCTCGACCTGATTCAGGAAGGCAACATCGGCCTGATGAAAGCGGTCGATAAATTCGAGTACCGCCGCGGTTACAAATTCTCGACCTATGCCACCTGGTGGATCCGGCAGGCCATCACCCGCGCTATCGCGGACCAGGCCCGCACGATCCGTATCCCGGTGCACATGATCGAGACGATCAACAAGCTCATCCGGACTTCAAGACAATTAGTCCAGGAGCTTGGACGCGAGCCAACCTCGGAAGAGATCGCGCGCCGCATGGATATTCCTGTTGCGAAGGTCCGCAAGGTCCTCAAGATCGCGCAGGAGCCCATCTCGCTCGAAACGCCGATTGGCGAGGAAGAAGATTCGCACCTTGGCGACTTCATCGAAGACCGCATGGCCGTATCGCCTTCCGACGCCGTCATCAGCGTCAATCTGAAGGAATACACCTCGCAGGTTCTGCGTACCCTGACGCCGCGTGAAGAGCGCGTCATCAAGATGCGTTTCGGCCTCGAAGACGGCTCCGAGCATACGCTCGAAGAAGTGGGCCAGAGCTTCCAGGTCACCCGCGAGCGTATCCGTCAGATAGAAGCAAAGGCATTGCGGAAGCTACGGCATCCGTCGCGGTCGCGCAAGCTCAAGGCGTTTGTCGACGGCGTTAACGAGTAACCGTCATCGTTACAAAACAAAAGGCCGCTCTCCGGAGCGGCCTTTTATTTTGCAAGAGGTCATTCTGATCCAGATGAACAAAGTGGAAGAATGACTGTGTCAGCGCACTTTCTCATAGACCAGCCGCGCCGCGGCCACATCTTCCGCAGCAATCCCCAGCGCCTTGTAGACAACGCGCCGGCCTGATGGAAGCGCAACTTTCCCTGCAAGCACTTCACCCAATTCGGCGTAGATCGTTGCGCCCGAATGAAGAATATCCCCCGATTCGTGCATCGCAGCCTCACGCGATTCGACCACGATCGTCGCATCCATCACGGCATCGTCCAGTTCACGCCGATTCGGTCCGACCGCGGCCACCGCATTCACGTAAGTCTCCGGCCCAAGCCACTCGCCTCGAACAAGAGGCTCGTTCACATGCGCCACGCTGGCAACTACATCCGCTCCGCGCACCGCCTGCTCCAGATCAAGAACCGCACGTACACCTAACTCGTCAGCGATTTGTTCAGCGTGTTCCGCAGTGCGCCCCCAGACGCGAATCTCATCAAACTTTCGTACCAGCCGCAGAGCGCGAATGTGCGCCCTCGCCTGCACGCCTGTTCCCAACACAGCCAGCACACGCGCATCCAGCTTCGATAACGAGTGCGTGGCCACCGCAGAAACAGCAGCCGTACGCATCTCCGTGATCAGCCGTCCGTCCATCGAAGCCAGCGGCTCGCCCGTCTTTGCTGAGATGAGCTGAATCACCGCCTGATGCGTCGGCAGCCCATTGGGGCCGTTCTTTTCATAGACCATCACCAGCTTGATGCCCATGATGTCGCCGTCGATGGCGGCCATCAACCCCCAGAGCCCGTCGTGCTCCGGCACGCGCAGTATCGAGCGCACTGGCTGCTGGACTTCGCCTGCGGAAAAGCGAATCAGCACCTGCTCCATCGCAGGAATCAACTCTTCATACGTCAGCAGCTGGCCAATCTGTTCTTCTGTGAAATGCAGCATGTGAAGACGATGATAGATGAATCTGGCAAGCGCCTTCTTTGGCTATTGCGGTGTTTTGAAATAGTGGCTCGCAAAGGTCAGGAACGTCGGCCAGTTTGGAGCGGGCGTGTGCCCCCCGCTATGCTGGCGAAACGCGATATCGCCATCGATCAGCGGTGTTTCTATTGGCGGAAATTCGGTTGTGCCCAAATCTTTTTTGCCGAGCAACCGATACACCGGCCCCGCCGCCGTAGCGGCAAGGAACATGCCCTTCGCATCCGCCCATCCATCTCCGTCTGTCGCGCCGCCTCCGATAAATACAGGGCGAGGCGCGCACAAGGCAATCAGCTCATGCGCGTCCACGGGCAGATCGTTTGCCGTCAGCGGTCCCGCGTATTTCAGAAAATTTCCCGCCATCCAGTGGTATTCATTGGTCGCGGCAACATTCTCCAGCGGTTCTCCAAAATTATGCCGATACAGTTTTGCGCCGCTCTCACCCGAAGAGCTGATGTAAGCAATCGCAAAACGCTGGTCATAGGCCATCGTCACCAGCGCCGCCTTGCCGTAGCGCGAATGTCCTTCAATGCCCACCTGCTTCGCATTCACCGATGGATCCGTCTCGAAATAATCGAGCGCACGGCTCGCTCCCCACGCCCATGCGCGAAGAGTACCCCAGTCATCCAATTTGCGCGGCTGGCCCTTGTTCACCAGACCGATAATTCCCTCCGTCAAGTCCGCGCCATTGTCAGCCTGATATGTCGTCGGAATCAGCACCGCATATCCCCAGCCTTTTGCTAGAACCTGCTGCTGCCATGTCGGTCCCGGCGGCGTTGGCGGCAGCTTCACGCCGCGCTTTGCCAGAGCAGCCAGGAACGCCGGATCGAAGCTGAATTCCGTCATCACCGGCACCGGCCCTTTTGCATCGGCAGGAACGGTCAGCGTCAACGGAATATTGACCGTAATCTGCGGATACGCCGAGTTATCGACGTGGCCGACAATCTCCTTCGTGATGACCGGCACGTCACCGTTCATCTCCTTCTTCGTACTGGTGACCTCCCATGTCACCTTCGGCGTGTGCACAGGAGCCCGGCCCAACACCTCGCGGTCAAAATACTCCACAATCTCCGGGCGTCGTTTCGTCCACCACATCTTCGCCGTCGTGACAGGCTTTCCGTTGTTCAATATCAGCGGATCGGGCAGCTTTGCATCCGCGTTTGCTTTGGCCTCATCGTAGTTCGCCGCATGAGGCGATTTCGGATCGCCATCGGCTCCACGCCGGATCGATGAGATATGCAGCAGGTCCAGCATCCGTTGATGATCCTGCTCCGAAGTCAGCTGAACCGGAGGCGGCTGCTGCAGTTCGGCTCCTACGGCCAGCACTGCTGCGCCGATCAGCACCACGAAAACCGCCAAAACTACGAGGTTGCCTGCTTTAAGCTTCGTCCAACCCTTCTCTGCAAGACGCATAGATCCCCTCAAAGAAATCCATCCATTTCTACCTATTTAATCGATTTACTGCAAGTAGAATTGGGTACCCTTAAGACTCGCTGAGTCTGCCCTAGAATCCCGGCGGCCGCTCCCCCACTACGCCGAATGATTTTTCGAGAGCAAGCCCCACCCTGCCGAGCGTGCCTTCGTCAAATAGTTCACCGGATACTGCGATTTCGGATCGTTGTCGACGCTCCGCCGCAGCGAAGTAATGTGCAGCGCGTCCATGGTTCGCTGGTGATCCTGCTCGGAGGTGAAATGAACTGGCGGCGGCTGTTGCAGGGACGTGCTTGCAACCTGAGCGAATGCTGCCGACACAAGCAAACCGATCCACACTGCACTTAGAATGCGACGCATGCCACCTCCCGTAACAACGCTACCCTTCTATCGATCCGATCGATTTATAGCAAGGGCCCACCAACCGGCGTGTAAAATCCGCTAGAACGTTGTCGAGGTGTTCGCCGTGCTACAGGCATCAGAAAGCGCGTTCGTTGTCATCTCGGTCATTGCCGTATCGCTGGGATTTCTCTTTTTGCTCGACCGTTGCTGGCCTTCGCATCACCGGAGAAAACACAACGAGTCCTTCGCCTGGCAAGTCAACTTCCTGGGCATGACCTACGGCGTCATCATCAGCTTCATGCTCTTTGCTGCATGGACCAGCTTTTCCAGCGCCATTACCAATGCCAATGCAGAAGCCAATGCAGCCATCAATCTGTCTCGCGTCGCAGACACCCTACCGACGCTGCAACGGGACCAGGTGCGCACCCTCGTCCGCCAGTACATCGAAATCATTCTCTACGACGAATGGCCTGCGATGAACCGGAATGAGCTTTCGCCCGAGAGCCATGAGATTGTGCGCCAGCTATGGTCCGCTCTTGCACACACAGCTATTGCGAATGACACACAGCAAGTCGGACTCGATCACGCATATACCGAGCTGTCATCCATGACTGAGCATCGCCGCATCCGCCAGGAGCAGGCCCGGCAACATCTTCCCGGAATTCTCTGGGCAGTCCTGCTCTTCGGTAGTGTGATCACAGTTTCCTACGCCTGTCTCTTCGGCGCCGAGAATCTCACGCTGCATGCCATCCAGGTGTCGGGGTTGTCCTTACTCATTGCCTTGAGTCTGGCGGCCATCGCCGATCTCTCACGCCCCTATCAGGGAGCCGCGCATGTCGAGCCCTATGGCTTTATACGCGCGCAACAAACCCTCAAAGCTCCCGTAGAAACACCCTAAAACCCGGGCGGCCGCTCTCCGGCCACATGAAAGGCTTTCTCAAGTGCGACTCCCACTCGCCCTAACGTCCCTTCATCAAACAACCGTCCAATCAGCGTGATTCCGTGCGGCACGCGCCGCGGCGGAGAGAACTTCGGCAATGGTTTATTCGGATCGGGAGCCCAGTCGCTGCGCGCCTCCGAGACTTCCACGAAACCGGCGCGCATCGTCAGCGACGGATGCCCGGTGAAGTTGGTCAGCGTCAGCATCTCATCACGCAACGAAGGCACCAGCAGCAAATCAACCTGCGAGAAGACGCGCGCCATCTCATTCGCCACTTTGCGCCGGAAGCGGTCCGCCTGCACAAAGTCGACGGCCGAAAGAAAACGCGATTGACGAAAGATATTCGGCCACGCATCCGGTACTTGCGCCTTCAATTGATCCACTTGATGACTCAACGTCAGTTCCTCAAACGCCGCAGCGCCTTCGGCAAACAAAATCACATCGAGCGAGTCATAAGGCCAGTCAGGAATGGACACTTCCACTGGCGTCATTCCCAGCTTCTTCACTGTCTCCAGCGCCGCGCGGTCCACCTCTGTCGCCGGGGCCTCTTTCATCCAGTTCGGAAAATACCCGACACGCAATCCGCGCACATCGGCGTTCGCATCAAAATCGAGCTTGCTCGGTACACTCTCAAGATCGCCCGCATCCGGCCCCGTGATCGCTTCGAGCACCAGCAGCGTATCTTCTACGCTCCGCGCCATCGGACCCAGCTTGTCGAGCGACCAGCACAGTGTCATCGCGCCTGTACGCGGCACGCGACCGTAAGTGGGACGCAATCCATTAACGCCACAGCGCATACTCGGGCTCACGATGCTGCCGCCCGTCTCGCTGCCGATCGCAAATCCCACCAGCCCCGCTGCCGTAGCCGCACCCGGCCCGGCACTCGATCCCGATGCGCCTTCTTCGAGCAGCCAGGGATTCATCGTCTGCCCGCCAAACCAGATATCGTTCAGCGCCAGCGCGCCAAGGCTCAGCTTGGCCACCAGCACCGCACCCCCATCGTTAAGCCGCTTCACCACAGCTGCGTCCGCCGTTGGCACGCGATTGCGGAACGGCTCCGCGCCATAGGTCGTCGGGATTCCGGCCGTATCCAACAGATCCTTCGCGCCCCAGGGAATGCCGTGCAGCGGCCCGCGATATTTGCCGGCGGCAATCTCTTCATCCGCCTGTTTGGCCTGCACCATCGCGTGTTCGCGGGTCAGCGTGATCACGCAGCGCAGCTTTGGATCGAAGCGCGTAAGCCGGTCGAGATAGATCCCCGTCAACCGCTCCGAGGTCAGCTTGCGCTGCTCGATCCAGCGCGAAAGCTGTGCCACGGAAGCAAAAGCAATGTCTTCGTCGTTCGCCGGCAACGTCCCGGCGTCGTTTTTGCTGCGGATAAAGCGGTCCCGCTCCGGACCCGCGTGCTGTCCCGGCTGCACCGCTTCTACGCGCGACCACGGAGCCAGCGTCGGCTCCAGCGCTACCTTGCGCGGCCCCACGCGGCGCTCATACAGCGGAGCCATCGCCTGTCGCCAGCTCCCGGCGGCTTCGGCTCTCTCCGCGTCGTTCAGCTCCACTTCCACCAGCTTCTCCGCCTGGGCGAAGGTCTCTGCTGATACTTCAGGCCCAACCGCCGGTGCGGTCGCGAATGCCGGCGGCGCGCCCGGCGTTGATGTTGCCGCGGACGGCGATGACGCAGGCTCAGGTGATTTGCCTTTGCAGGCAACAGCAGCCCCCAGCAGCCCCAGCGATGAATGAGTCAGAAATTCTCTACGTGATTTCGACATGCCTCTCCAGAAATGTTTGCGTGATGCAGCTTTGGAAATGGAAATACTATTGGCTGCACTATACGATATGCGATCAGCAGTAGGTAACGCGCGCCGCACAAATCGCATGCGTGTTGTCGCAAATCACTTCTCTTGAGTCAGGCCGTAGAGGATCAATTTTCCCGGGATACAGTCGTCATCGACGCAGCTTCCACAAAACCTTCCGCAGTATTCCCATCCACGCCGTTGCATCTTCTCGATTCAGATGCATGCGCCGGACCAATTCCCGCACATAGGTTTCGGGGTGGGCCGGATTTCCGCTCGCATCCAGCATCTCCGTCATCCGCTCCGTCAATCGCTCCAGGTCAGCAGCTGTGGCTACATCGATATCGATATCCTGCGACGGCCCTGATCCGCTCCGCACCAGTTCATAGAGGCAGACCGCTGCCGCCTGACCGAGATTCATCGACGGGTGCCTCATGCCATCTCTCTGGAACATCGGAATGGTCATGATCCAGTTGCAGTGACTCAGTTCCTCCCGGCTCAGCCCCGTCTTCTCTGACCCAAAAAGCAGCGCCACGCGTCCACCCCCTGCCAGCGTCGCTCGCAACAGTCCGCTTCCCTCCGCAACGGGATAGAGCGGATGCTCCAGCACTCGTCTCCCGGCCGCGGTTGTGCCAACAACCAGATGGCAGTCAGCTACAGCTTCGGCGACACTCGTATGCTCTCGCGCTCCGGCCAACACTTCCGTAGCATCGACCGCAGAACGCGCGTCATGCAGCGCCACGGGATAGTCACTCACCAGCCGCAGATCACGAAATCCGAAGTCATGCATCGCACGCGCTACCGCGCCAATGTTGTTAGGATTGCGCGCCCGCACCAGCACGATGCAGACTCGTTCGCGTTCTTCTTCGGCTAACATTGCCGTTCCATTGCAGCACAGATCCCATGTCGGGGCATAATCCGGAACGCGCTAATTCTTCGGCCCATCGGCGCGGGTGGCCTCATAAAATACCCCGCAGATATTCAGGATGAGCGTATTGGGTCCTTTCATTAGGACGTTTTCGCCGGGCACGATCGCACAGCAATCCATCGTTTTGTCATAGACCGTGATGTCGGGGTACTGAATTTCAATCTGCTTCACGGACGGCGCGGCAATATCCAGGTCGTGGAAGGTCACAGATCCGCCGCTGCCGGAATTCTCCTCGGCAAATTCCTGAGCTTTAACCACGTTGGTCTTGCTTCCCAGGCTGCGTATCGACTTGTCTTTCCACAAAAAGCTGCCCGCACGATATTCCAGCGACGTGCCTACCAGCGCCTGAGCCTGCTTTTCTCCCCAGCAAACAACGCCTCCGACGGGCAGATTTTTGCGGATGACCCACCTTCCCAAAAGCTCCTGGGGAATCGATGCCCCCGGCTTTGCGTTTGGATCGTTTTGCGAGACCTGCTCCTGGAAATAGTCGGCATGCGCCTTTGTCGATTGCGTAAGGCACGCGACATCTTTGCCGCACTGCTGGTCGCGCTGCCTGATCCAGTCGCGCTCCTGCCGACGCAACGCCGCCAGCGCAGCCGGATCGCTGCGCAACTGCGCTACACGCTGCTGGTAAATCTGATTCAGCCGGGCGTCTTCCCGGGCAAGCTGATCCGTGTCCTGAGCGCACAATGAGGACAGACAAAATAAGACCGCCGCGACGGTCATGCCGTTTTGGAAGAGTGGCATCGGGTTTCTCGTTTCCCCTGCAAGCTATCACGGACTGACAAGAAAGAAGATGCGTAATCCCGGCGAGTCTCCGGCTTGAGCAGCCAGAAAAACCCATAAGTATTTGAAAAACATCTAGTTATATCTATCGACTAAACATGACAATATATCACTCATATTTTATGAATCGCGTGCGCTATAGTATGAATCTGATTGAATGCAAGGCCGAAAAAGATCCGGCCTCAAATCTCTGAAACCAGAAATCTGGAGGAAATTATGGCTATCATTCGTTTCAACTCATTTCGCGACGCACTGGCGCTGCAGAACCGTATGAATTCGCTCTTTCAGGACTTCAACCGCAGCCAGGGCGAAACAGACGCGCTGACGACAGCGGCCTTCGTACCACCGGTCGATGTCTATGAGGACGAGCACAAAGTCGTTCTCAAGCTCGAAGTCCCGGGCATGAAGCAGGACGATTTCGACATCCGCGTCGAGAACAACACCTTGACCGTCCGCGGCGAGCGCAAGTTCGAAAAAGAGGAAAAGGAAGAGAACTTCCACCGCATCGAACGCCGCCACGGCAGCTTCTATCGCGCCTTCACCGTGGCCACCACGATGAACACGGAGAACGTGAAGGCCAGCTATGATGCCGGTGTTCTGAAGATCGAACTCGAGAAGCGCGCCGAAGCCAAGCCGAAGCAGATCAAGGTATCGGTCGGTGACAGTAAGCCGGTCGAAGCGCCGCAGGCTGAATCCAAGCCGGCAGCGTAAGGGGTTCGCTCTTCCCTGCAGGATGTATCGGGAAGAGCCGCCTTGGCTCCTGAAATCTCCGCCGTTGATGCTACGGTGCGAGTGTTGAGCCGGGGCTTTGAGTGGGCGCGGGAAACCGCGCCACTCCACTTCAAGCATTATTTGCGGAAGGACGTCTTAAATATGACTTTCTTCCGCTTTGTTACATCTAGAAGATTGAAAGCTGAGACCAGATATGGCAATCCGTTGGGATAAATTCACAGTGAAATCGCAGGAAGCGATTCAAAGCGCGGGCACGCTCGCAACCGAGCACGGCAACCCTGAGCTGTTGCCGCTGCACCTGCTCGCCGCTCTGCTTGAGGACAAGGAAGGCATCATCGTCCCTGTCCTGCAAAAAGTCGGAGTGGCAACCGACCAGCTCATCGCAAAAACAACTGAGGCTCTGGGCAAGCTGCCCAAAGTTTCCGGCTCCGGCGCGCAACCTGGCATGTCAAATGCCATGCAGAAGGTGCTCGACCAGGCCTTCAAGGAAGCCGACAATTTCAAGGACGAGTACGTCTCGACCGAGCACCTTTTACTCGCCCTCGCGCAGCAGAAGAATGACGGCGCACAGCTATTGCTCGCGTCTTTCGGAGCGAGGTACGACGCAATCCTCAAGAGCCTAAGCACCGTGCGCGGAAGCCAGCGCGTGACCGATCAAAATCCGGAAGCAAAATTCCAGGCGCTCGAAAAATACGCCAAAGACCTGACTGAACTGGCCCGCCGCGGTAAGCTCGACCCCGTCATTGGCCGTGACGAAGAGATTCGCCGCGTGATTCAGGTGCTCTCGCGCCGCACCAAGAACAACCCCGTACTCATCGGCGAACCCGGCGTCGGCAAGACCGCGATCGTCGAAGGTCTCGCCCGCCGCATCGTCTCCGGCGACGTGCCGGAAATTCTGCGTAACAAGCGCGTCATCTCGCTTGACCTGGGCTCGATGCTGGCCGGCGCAAAGTATCGCGGCGAGTTTGAAGACCGCCTCAAGGCGATCCTCAAAGACATCGAAGAGTCGAACGGACAGGTCATCCTCTTCATCGACGAGCTGCACACCATCGTCGGAGCAGGTGCAGCCGAAGGCGCCATCGACGCCTCGAACATGCTCAAGCCTGCGCTCGCGCGCGGCGAGCTGCGTGCCATCGGCGCAACCACGCTGAACGAGTACCGCAAGTACATCGAAAAGGACGCAGCCCTCGAACGCCGCTTCCAGATCGTCTTCGTCGGCGAACCAAACGTCGAAGACACCATCGCGATCCTGCGCGGCTTGAAAGAGCGCTACGAGGCGCATCACAACGTCCGCATCAAGGACTCGGCTATCGTCGCTGCAGCTGAGCTGTCGCATCGTTACATCTCCGACCGCTTCCTGCCGGACAAGGCCATCGACCTTGTCGACGAAGCCGCCGCCTCGCTGGCGATCCAGATCGGGTCTGTACCTACAGAGATAGACCAGCTCGAACGCCAGGCCACCTCGCTCGAAATCGAGAAGGCAGCCCTGAAGCGCGAAAGCGATGAGAACTCTCGCGCCCGTCTCGAAGAAGTCGAGCGCGAGCTGGCAGCCTTGCGCGAAAAAGCCACTGGCCTACGCGCCCGCTGGCAAAAGGAGCGCGAAGCCATCACGCGTCTCTCCGACGCAAAAAAGAAAGTCGAGGCCCTGCGCTTCGAAGCCGAAGAGCAAACCCGCCTCGGCAACCTCGAACGCGCCGCGCAGATCCAGTACGGCGAACTGCCCCGGCTCGAAGCCGAGATGAAGCAGCTCACCGCCGCGCAGGAAGGCGCTGCGAACGCACAGCGCATGCTCAAGGAAGAGGTCGACGAGGAAGACATCGCGAGTATCGTGAGCAAGTGGACCGGCATCCCCGTCTCGAAGATGCTCGAAGGCGAAGTCAAGAAGCTTGTTCAGATGGAATCTCGTCTGCGCGAGCGCGTCGTCGGACAGGACGAAGCTCTGTCCATCGTCGCGAACGCCATCCGCCGTTCACGCGCCGGTTTGAGCGATCCCAAGCGTCCCATCGGCTCCTTCATCTTCTTGGGACCGACCGGCGTAGGCAAAACCGAAACCGCCCGCGCGCTCGCCGAATTTCTCTTCGACGACGAGCAGGCCATGATCCGCATCGACATGTCCGAGTACATGGAGAAGCACGCCGTGGCACGCTTGATCGGCGCACCTCCGGGCTATATCGGCTTTGACGAAGGCGGTCAGCTTACAGAAGCAGTTCGCCGTCGCCCCTACTCGGTCGTGCTCTTCGACGAGATCGAAAAGGCGCACCCTGATGTTTTCAACGTGCTCCTGCAGGTTCTCGACGACGGCCGCCTGACCGACTCGAAAGGCCGCACCGTCGACTTCAAGAACACGGTCATCATCATGACCTCGAACCTCGGCGCGCAGGCTCTGAATGCTGAGTTGATCTCGAACGAAATCGGCTTCGAGAAAGCACGTGCGCAGGTGATGGAAGTGCTGCGTCAAAGCTTCCGTCCCGAGTTCCTGAACCGTGTCGATGACATCGTCATCTTCCGTCCGCTGGGCGAAGATCAGCTGACGCACATCATCGATCTGCGACTGGCCGATCTCAAAAAGCTGCTCGCCGACCGCAAGATCGAGATTACGCTGACCGAGGCCGCCAAGCACATGCTCTTCACGCAAGGCTACGACCGCGCGTATGGAGCACGTCCGCTGAAGCGCGCACTGCAGAAGCTGATCCAGGACCCGCTGGCCATGAAGATCCTCGACGGCGAAATCCTGCACGGCGACGAAGTGAAAATCGACGCCGACAAGCGCAGCAACACCCTCACCTTCGAGGTAACCAGCCGCGCCGGCATCCCGCTCGAAAGCCACGTAGCCATCGGACGGGCATAACCCCAGTGCCTCCGGCGGCCGCTCCGCGCGGCGCGGTCCTCGCCGGACGGGCATAAGCGAAAAGGGGAAGGAGCAAACGCTCCTTCCCCTTTCGCATTCCCACCTCACAACCTGATGTCATCCTGAGCGATGCGCGCAGCGAAGTCGAAGGACCCGCACCGAGGGTGCGAAGCCTTGCGCAAGCAAGGTCCGCAGTTCGGTTCCACCTACCCATCCCGGCAAAATCAGGTAGGAATCCATTCACCCAACATCCACCAAAACCACTTACAATGTCCCCCATGAGCATCCAGACCATCCCAGTCCGCCGCATCACCGGAGAAGAAACCACCCTCGCCGACCACGAAGGCAAAGTCCTCCTCGTCGTCAACGTAGCCTCCAAGTGCGGGCTCACGCCGCAATACGAAGGCCTTGAAAACCTCTACCGCAAATACCGCGACCAGGGCTTCGTCGTCACCGGCTTCCCTTCGAACGACTTCGCTGGACAAGAGCCCGGTTCCAATGAAGACATCCAAAGCTTCTGCAGCCTCACCTTCAGCGTTGATTTCCCGCTCTACGAAAAAATCACCGTCGTAGGCGAAGAAAAGCACCCGCTCTACAGCGCCCTGATCGAAGCCCAGCCCACAGCCGTCAGCACATCGGCAGAGCCCTTCGAAGAAGACCTGCGCCGCTTCGGCGTCCAACCCAACGAAGCGCCGGAGATCCTCTGGAACTTCGAAAAATTCATCGTAGCCCGCAACGGAGCAGTAGCCGCTCGCTTCGCTCCCAACACCACTCCCGACGATCCAGCGTTAGTCCGCGCCATCGAATCCGAACTGGCAAAATGAACGCCGTCATCCTGAGCGGAGTCGAAGGACCCGCGCGAACAAGGTTCGTGCGAAGCCTTGCGCACGCAAGGCCCGCTCTCCTTGGTATCAGCATGAAAAACGGGTGCCCCATCCTTTCGCGTAGTTTGCGGAAGGGTGGGAAAGCACGGACATTCGCTCACGAAATCCGCTAGAATGCTTCGGCAGTCCAAACACGCATCTCACCCAAAATCACGCCATCACCGGAGGACAAAGTGCGAGCAGCCCTCATGACCCGCGAATACCCGCCGAACGTCTACGGTGGCGCCGGAGTTCACGTCGAATACCTCAGCCGCGAGCTCGCCAGAAAGATCGAAGTCGAAGTCCACTGCTGGGGCAATCAGAATTCCGACGACGCCAATCTCCACGTCCGCGGCGCGCAGCCCTGGGAGAAGCTCGCACAGGGCGATCCGCAGAAATTCTCGACCGCGCTCGAAGCCATGAGCCTCAACCTGCTTCAGGTCAAGAGCCTTGCCAACGTGGACATCGTCCACACGCACACCTGGTATGTTTCCATGGCCGGCTTCCTCGCCAAGAAGCTGCACAACATCCCCTTCGTCCTCACCACGCACAGCCTCGAACCGCTGCGCGCATGGAAGGCCGAACAGCTCGGCAGCGGCTATGCCATGAGCTCATGGATGGAACGGACGGCAATTCTGGATGCGGACGCCATCATCGCCGTATCAAAAGGCACGAAAGCGGATATCCTACGCGCCTACCCCGACGTGCAGGAAGATCGCATCCACGTCATCTACAACGGCATCGATCTCGCGCAATATCAGAAGACCACCGACACCTCAGAACTCCCCGGCTTAGGCGTGGACCTCAGCCAGCCCTACATCCTCTTCGTAGGCCGCATCACACGGCAGAAAGGCGTCACCCATCTCGTCGACGCCATCCGCCACCTGCCGCCAAACACCCAAGTGGTCCTCTGCGCCGGAGCACCCGACACCCCCGAGATCCTCACCGAGATGCGCAGCAAAGTCGAAGAAGCTCGCGCCCACAGCGCTAACATCGTCTGGATCGACAAGATGGTCACCAAGCAGGAGGCCATCCAGCTCTACAGCAACTGCGCCGTCTTCTGCTGCCCGTCTGTCTATGAGCCCTTCGGCATCATCAACCTCGAAGCGATGGCCTGCCAGGCACCCGTCGTCGCCAGCGCCACCGGAGGCATCCTCGAAGTCGTCGTCGACAACGTCACCGGCTATCTCGTTCCCTTCGAACAGGACCCGGTAACCAGCTTCCCCACCAACCCCGACAAGTTCGCCCGCGACCTCGCAGCAAAACTCTCCGAGCTGCTGGCCGACCGGACCAAAGCAAAACAGTTCGGCCACGCAGGCCGCAAGCGCGTCGAAGAACACTTCTCCTGGACCGCCATCGCCGACCAGACCATCGACCTCTACCAAAGCCTGATCGCCCCGCGCTCCAAATAGATCGATAATCAGATCCTGCACACCACAGTTATTTCCAATACTCGCGCTCCTGCAAAGACTGCTGTCATAAAGAAGCGAGATCAATCACTCGCCTAATCACCAAGCAGGAGTAAAAAATTGGATCTGCAAACAATCGTTGCCAGCAAGGGAGTGAAAAAACTAGGCCCGAGAGAAGGCCGGACACAAGAAGCCGCAGGTTTGCGTCTGACCTGGAAAGCCACCGGCGAGGACACCGGATACACCACCAGCATCTATGAAATGGACCTGCCTCCCGGAAGAGGCATTCCCATACACAGCCACCCGTATGCAGAGGTCTTCTACATCATCTCAGGACACACTGACTTCCTACGCATCGACGAAAATGGAAAAGAAGAGTGGGTGCGCTGCGGTCCCGGAGACACCCTCGTTGCTCCCATGAACGCGCTGCACACGTTTCACAATCGCACAGACAAGCCAAGCCGCTTTCTCAGCGCATCCGTGTATTACCATGAGGTCTTCTTTGAGACCTACGCTCCAACCGTGAATATCGACGATCCGCTTCCGGCTCCGAAGGAACCGACCGAGGCTGACGGGGAGCAATACCTTCAACTGCTGAACGACGCGATGAAGGTCCACATGTACGCCCCGCAAATGAACGCTAGCAATGGCCTGGAAGTATTCCGCGAAATCGAAAAGCGAAACCACAACGCACCATCTGGACAGCGATAACAGCTACTGCAACGAGCGGCGATAACTGCTTGGCGTCATCCTGGTCATACGTCGAAAGACGTTTGCCAGATGATGTTGATCGGCAAAGCCGCTCGCCAGCGCAACCTCGGTGAGAGAAACGCGGGGATCCCGCATCAAAGCCCGAGCTCTCTCCACGCGCCTGTGGAGCACAAACTGATAAGGTGTCTTTCCCGTGCTCTCGCGAAAGCTACGAACAAAGTGCGATGTGCTCAAGCCCGCTTCGCGCGCCAAATCGCCCAGTTTGAGATCCCCCTCTAGACGCGATTCCATAAACTCAATGCACCGGCGCAGAATCGCGGGTGCCATTCCTCCGCGCACGCTTACTTTCCCCAGCGGCATCGTGGAATAGTGATGCACAAGATAACTTGCCAATGCCGTTGCTACACCGTCCAGAAAGAATGCTCCGCTTTTGAAGCCGTTCCGTTTTTCTTCAACTAAAACAGTCATGAGCCTGCGCAGAGTCTGATCTTCAAGAACATCGTTTGGCTGCAATTCACCGCCAACACTGCCATCTCGCCCGACCAGTTCCAAAGCTTCATTCCGCACCAGCACAACAGCAAAATTCGCATCATTTCGCATGTCGAAGCTTCGTTCCCGGTCGACTTCGCAAATGGCTACCGTGCCTGCACTCATAGCTTCAGACCGCAGCCCGCGCGAACCGCGCCAGCTGGCGGAAAAATTTGAAAGCGACAAAGCGAGACTCACATCCTTGATCGCTGGAATGGTCCACTCGCCCTTGACCGCTGAGAATTCAGCGATGCTTACCGCAGGCAATTCCCCTGTCATGGAAACTGGCGTTGAACTGGAAGGGAATTGCTCGTTCATAACTCTCCAAAACGGACAGCGCCTTTACGGCGCTGTCCGTGCACCAACCGTCTGATGAAATAGCCACGAATGAGTACACCTTTACAACACGCGGGCAGCTTGTTCTATTCCACCGTAACCACAATCTTCCCCACCTGCGCATTCGACTCCAGATAGCGGTAAGCCTCCACCACCTGCGCAAATGGAAACGTCTTCGCAATCTTGGGAACAAACCGTCCATCCGCCAGCCGGTCATAGACGTACTTTTTGGCCGGGGTAAGCTTCTCCGGAACGCGCGTAAACTCCATCAGCGTATAGCCGCGAATCGTCAATCCGTTGCTGAGCACCGGAACCAGCGGCAGCGGAGTCGCCTGCCCCGACAGCGCTCCATACTGGAAAATGATCCCCTGCGGCTGCGTCACTTCCACCAGCTTTTCGAGAAACGGCCCCGCCACCGGGTCGAAGATCACCCGCGCGCCCTTGCCGTCTGTAATCTCGAGCACGCGTGCCACAAAATCCTCTTCTTCGGTCGCAATCACATGATCGGCACCCAGCGCCGTCAGCTCAGCCTTCTTGCCGCTCTTCCGCGTCGTGGCAATCGATACCGCACCCTCAGCCTTCGCAATCTCAATCGCCGCAATCCCCACGCTGCTCGATGCCGCTGGGATCACCACCAAATCGCCCTTCGTCAGTCCCGCAATCCCAATCAGTGCGCCATATGCGGTCACATACTGCATCCAGATCGCCGCGCCCTCCGCTGCCGACAGGTTCGCCGGATACTCACCCAGCGCCGCCACCGGAGCCAGCACTTCCTCGCCCACCATGCTGTAATCGTGCAGCGAAAACGCTGGAATCGTCGAAACCTGCTTCCCGATCCAGCTCTTGTCCACATCCGGCCCAACAGCCTCCACCACGCCTGCCGCTTCATATCCAAGCCCCGCCGGCAAGTAAGGCGCGTAAATATACTGTCCGTGGTAAAACATCGACTCAGCCCGATTCAGCCCAATCGCCTCGACCTTCAACCGCACTTCTCCCTTGCCCGGCTCCGGCGACGGCACTTCTTCAAACTTCAGAACTTCCGGACCGCCCACTTCATGGAAGCGAACCACCTTCGGCATACAATCACCTCGTGACGTTTGGATGGACAGACTGTGGCAGACGATTCGACCAGAGAGCCCCAAGTAGCTCCCAAAATGGGAAATAACTAAAAAAATAATCGTCGTTGCAACGACTACTGGCGTACGTTTATCTCCGTATCAGCTATCCTGGAAATAGAGAGCAAAAATAAAGCCCGCTGCGGTCAGCGGGCTTTTTTCATTTCCACACGCCGCACAGTGAATTGGCGCGAATGAAATGCATGCAACTACCTTTACTTGGGTGAATTTACGAAAAACATAGGGGAGGGGTCATTCAAGGCGGATCAACGGCCGGGTGCCCCATTCAAGCCTTCTTTTTGGATTGAATGGGGCAGATCCTACCAGGAAATCGCCGGGGTTACCACCGCCCTGGGGCAAGGCGGATTTCCGGAAAGTAGGTGGGCAGATGTTTCTGGAGCAATACATCGATGTCCTGCGCCATGGGAATAGCAAATGGCCGGCGCGGGTTGGCGCGATCGTTCTCCCAATACGTCGACCATTCTTGCGTGGATTGGATGAACTCCGCTGCGAAGTTCCCTGCCTCAGGAAATCCCTGTTGAATTTGCAGGCAGCCGGCCAGGCAGATGTCGACGTACGATTGCACGATAGGAAACTCGGCCGACGGCAGACTGTTCTTCAGCTCCTGCTCGTCATTGAATTTGTTGAGGTAGACCCAGACTTTGCCTTCCGGCTTGAAGCTGCCCCCAAGAATCTCAACCGATTTGGTAATGTCGGTCCGCGTATAACCTGATTCGCGCTTGTCGGTGCGGTCCAGCTCGTCGTCACTCACTGCGTACACGACTCCGTTCATGAAAGCCAATTCTTTGGGAATTGCGCCGGCAAACGTGGTGGAAAAACCGACGACCCCGGTACGAGCCCACCAACCACGGGCAAACCCTTTAACCTTGGCCGGGAGCACATATATCGCCGCCGCCGTCGTCCTCGTTCGAGATGCCTGCTCAATCAACGATCCGTATCCAAAGATGTAGTTCAAGAATCCCTCCATGCACTAGTGTTTGAAATTTCACAGGCGGGAAACAAAATGAATTGGTGAGAGCGCTAATTTTTTTTGATATTTGGAAGCGCGGGCCAATACTATCCATCCGCCCTAAGGATGTCCAGCTGATGTTGCAGCCCCTGAGCGGAGCCGAATATTTCGCGGGATACCAGCCTGCCCCTGAGGCAGTCGAAGGATAGGTCTTTAAGACCGCGCGTAGTGCATGTGAAAGGAACTCAACACATGCAACCACCTGTATTTGGACGAATTTACAGAAACAGGGGAGGGGGTCTACACCCACTCACCCTGCCGCATCAAAGGCTCAGCCGCACCAGAGAAAGTAATGCCGTCAATATCCAGCTTGTCCGATCCGATCATCCAGTCCACATGGATCAGGCTGTCATTCGCGCCCTTCGCCGCAAGCTGCTCCGGCGTGAGCTTGTCACCATCGATCAGGCAAGAACTGTAAGCCTGCCCCAGCGCGATGTGGCAGGCAGCATTCTCGTCAAAGAGCGTATTGAAGAAGAGCAGTCCGCTCGCTGCAATCGGCGACGAATGCGGCACCAGCGCCACCTCACCCAGCCGTCGCGCCCCCTCATCGGTGTCGATCAGCCTCTGCAGCACTTCCTGCCCCTTCGTAGCGCGAGCCTCGACGATGCGTCCGCCTTCGAAGCGTACCTGGATGCCCTCGATCATCGTCCCCTGGTGCGAGAGCGGCTTGGTCGCCGTCACCGTACCATCGGCGCGGTTCTTGTGCGGAGTGGTAAAGACCTCCTCGGTCGGCATGTTAGGAATGCAATACGCGCCATTCCCCGCCGTAGTGCCGCCGCCAAGCCACAGATGATCGTCGGACAAGCCCAGCCGGAAATCGGTCCCTGGCCCACGATATTGCAGCGCCGCATACCGCTTTTCGTTCAGATACGCAGCACGCGTATGCAACCCGGCATCGTGCGCCTTCCATGCCGCGACAGGGTCATCGGTATCGACACGTGAAGACGCGAAGATGGCGTCCCACAGCTTGGCTAGCGCAACATCTTGAGCATCGCCGGGAAACATCGCCGCCGCCCAGGCTGGCGTAGCGCTGGCCACGATCGTCCAGTTAATCTCATGCCGCGTAATCAGCTCCAGTGCCGGCCGGTACGCCTGCGATACCGCCCGGTTCGCCCGTCCCACTTTGTCCGGATCTTCATTCGAAAGCAGCGATGGATTCGCTCCCGCAATCGCCAGCCGCGCAGCGCCGCTCTTGAAGGCAGCGCCCATGCCGTCATACAACCACGCGGGAGCGCGATCAAAGCTCTCGTCTGGTGCAAAGCGGTAGCGCATCAGCGCCGCCTCATCGTCGTTGAAGAGCGTCGTCACCAGCGAAGCTCCGACGCGATACGCATGCTCCGTGATGCGGCGAGCCAGCGCCAGCGAATCGAGCGAGGCGGTCATCACCAGCTCCTGACCGCGTTCCAGGCCCAGCCCGACGCGGACGGCAACTTCGGCAAGACGGTCCAGTTTCTGTTCGTGAGTCAGTCGTTCGGCGGCAAGTGCGGCAGTGGTCATGCTTCCAGTTTATGCCTATCGCTGCGCGCAGGCGACCCGCGGAATCCCCTGCAAGTCGTCGACAAAACTGATCTGGCTCCAGCCGGAAAGGAGTTGCGCCAGGGCATCCCGCTGCCCTTGCCCGATCTCCATCAGCAACCAGCCGCCAGGTTTAAGCGCTTCATATGCTTCCGGAATCAGCCGCTCATACACATCGAGCCCCGACGGCCCGGCAAAAAGCGCCGATGCTGGCTCGTAGTCGCGCACCTGCGGCTCCAGAGAGGCGCGATCGCTGTCCGCAACATAAGGAGGATTCGAGACGATCGCATCAAAACGCTCACCCGCAACGGCGCTTAACAAATCGGATGTGAGAAAGCGCATCCGGTCAGCGACGCGATGCGTTTCGGCGTTGCCCTTCGCCACAGCAAGAGCAGCGGCAGAAATATCCAGCGCCGTGACCTGTGCCTGCGGCAAAGCATGAGTCAATGCAACGGCGATGGCTCCAGAACCGGTACCGATATCAGCGATACGCAGCGGCTGATCGTGCGGAACCCGCGCAAGCAGGGCTTCGACCAGGTGCTCCGTCTCAGGACGCGGAATCAAAACGTCGCGTGTGACAGTAAATGTCAGACCGAAGAACTCCTGCTCACCAAGAATGTACTGGACGGGCTCATGTGCAGCGCGGCGTTCCAGCCAACTCTCATATTGCGCAACCTGCTCGGCGGTAAGCGGCGTATCAGGATGCGTCAGCAGAAAAGCGCGGTCGCGGCCGATCAGATGCAGTAAAAACAATTCGGCATCGCGACGCGGCTGCGCCGTGATGCCGGAGAGTTTGCTTGCACCTTGGGCAAGCGCTTGATAGAGAGTGAGTGATTGCATGAGCAAGAAGACGCGAAGCGCGCAGCACCTTATGCGGCGGAAGCTGTCTCAGCCTTCAGTCGCTCCGCGTTGAAATGCGAGGTCAGTGCGTCAATCACAGATTGCAGCCTGCCTTCCATCACGTCGGCCAGCTGGTGGATCGTCAACCCGATGCGATGGTCGGTCAAGCGGTTTTGCGGGAAGTTATAGGTGCGAATCTTCTCGCTGCGGTCGCCAGACCCAACCTGCTGCTTGCGCTCCTTGGCCAACGCCTGCTGCTGCTTCTCCATCTCGATTTCATAGAGGCGGGCACGCAGCACGCGCATACCTTTTTCGCGGTTCTTGATCTGCGACTTTTCATCCTGGCAGCTGACGACCGTGTTTGTCGGAATGTGCGTAATGCGTACGGCCGAGTAGGTCGTGTTCACCGATTGGCCACCGGGACCGGATGAGCAGAATGTATCGATGCGCAAATCTTTCGCTTCGATTTTGACATCGACATCTTCGGCTTCCGGCAGCACGGCGACAGTCACGGCGGAGGTATGCACGCGGCCCTGCGTCTCCGTTGCCGGCACGCGCTGCACGCGATGGACGCCGCTCTCATACTTCAGCTGCGAGTAGACCTTGTCGCCTTCAATGATGGCGATGACTTCCTTCAATCCGCCCACAGAAGAATCGGAGCTCGACAGAACCTCGACCTTCCAGCGATGCTGCTCGGCAAAGCGCGAGTACATGCGGAACATCTCTGCCGCAAACAACGAAGCCTCGTCGCCGCCCGTGCCGGCACGAATTTCAAGGATGACGTTCTTCTCGTCATTTGGGTCTTTCGGCAGCAGCGACAGCTTCAAATCTTCTTCAATCTTCGGCAGGCGCTCTTCCAGTGCGGCGAGCTCTTCTTCCGCCATGGTGCGGATATCGGCATCCGCCTCATTCAGCATCGCTGTAGCGTCGGCGATACCCGTCTCTATCTGCTTATATTCGCGATACTTCTCGACGACATCCTGCAGGTCGCGATGCTGTTTGGCAATCTTCTGATATTTCTGCTGATCGGAAACGATCTCCGGCAAGGCGAGCTGCTCGCCTAATTCCTCATAGCGGGCTGCGAACTGTTCTAAACGCTCAAACATGGTGTGCTTTCTCGTGCGCTCTGCGCTGTAAAGTGTGAATTTAAGGAAAAAAACGAAACGAATCGTATGGGCGGCGGGAGCCGCTAGAGGAGAGCGCCGTTCTGGAGATCGAACTGCATCTCTTTTATTTTACCGCGCTTTTTACTCCCGATAAAGCCGCATCTATAGTCGATGGAGATGAGCGCCAGCCTGCAACAATTCGCGCAGCTATGCCAGGAGCTGGCCGCCACCAGCAAAAAGCTCGAAAAGCGCTCTTTGATCGCCGACTACCTTAAACCGCTGGCTATCAAAGACATATCGAGAGCTGCGCTCTACTTATCAGGCCAGCCCTTTGCCGAGACGGACCGCCGCACGCTCAATGTCGGCGGCTCGCTTCTTTCAAAGGCCGTATCCCAGCTCTCCGGCGCCGACCGGGATGCCATGTACGCTGCCTATCGCCAGAACGGCGATCTTGGCGCCGCCGCTTACGATCTGCTCGCAAACCGGCAACCCATGTCTCCAACTTTAAGCCTGGAAGATGTGGAAGCGGCCCTGGATGAAATCGCCGCCGCGAAAGGCCCGACCGCAAAGCAGCGGCTGGTGCTCGATCTGTTTACAAAAGCCACGCCCCTCGAAGCCAAATATCTCATCAAGCTCATCACCGGCGACATGCGGATCGGCGTCAAGCAGAGCCTGGTCGAGGAGGCCATCGCCTTTGCCTACAATGCTGAACCCACTGAGGTACGCCGCGCCGTTATGCTCACCGGCAGCCTGCCCGAGGTAACTGCGATGGCGGTATCCGGCAAGCTGCACGAAGCGCAGATGCGGCTTTTTCACGCGCTGGGTTTCATGCTAGCAAGCCCTGTCGCCACCGTGGAAGAAGCGCTCGAACGATTCAGCGAAGAAGTCACAGCTGAGCACAAGGGCGTATCAGAAGCGCTTCCCAAAGAAGAGCGCGTGCCCGAACAAGCTCCTGCGGATGGGAGCACCGCCCCGCTGGAAGCCGTGCGCGAAGCACAATTGGAAGACAAATATGACGGCGTCCGCGCGCAATTGCACTGCGGCGATCCGAATGAGCCCGAACGCGTAGCACTCTTCTCCCGGAATCGCGAAGACATCGGCGAAAGCTTCCCGGAACTCCTCGAAGCCTTCGAGCAGATTTCTCAACCGGCAATTCTCGACGGGGAAATCGTCGCGTGGAATGCAACGGATCAGCGCGCGTTGCCCTTCACCTCGCTCCAGCAGCGCCTTGGGCGTAAGCGTGTTTCGCGCGAGATGCGCGAGCAGACGCCTGTTGTTTTCGTGGCCTTCGACATTCTCTATCTCGATGAAGAGCTATTGCTCGAACGGCCACTGCAGGAGCGCCGCAGCGCTCTCGAAGCATTCATCGGCAAACACGCGAAAACAACAGGAAATCAGAGCGCGCGCGGACAGATAGATTTATTTCCCGTCGGCGAAGAAGATCGACTCAGTCCGTTTCCCCGCCTCATTCTGGCGCCTGCGATTCGATTACGCAGCGCCGAACAGTTGGATCGTGCCTATACCGAGGCCCGCGAGCGGGGAAACGAAGGAGTCATGCTCAAAGCGCTGCACAGCATCTATCAGCCAGGACGACGCGGCCTGGCGTGGCTCAAGTTGAAGCGCGAGCTGGCAACACTCGATGTTGTCGTAACCGGCGCCGAGTATGGCCACGGCCGCCGCGCCGGAGTCTTGAGCGACTACACCTTTGCCGTAAAAGACGGTGACAAGCTAAAGAACATCGGCAAAGCCTATTCCGGCCTCACCGACGCGGAAATCGATGAGTTGACGAAATTTTTCAAGCAGCACACGCTCGAAGATTTCGGCGGCTTTCGCACTGTTGAGCCGCTGGTTGTCCTCGAGGTCGCCTTCAACAACATCATGCGCTCGGATCGCCACAGCAGCGGCTTTGCGCTGCGTTTTCCCCGCATCCTGCGTATTCGAGAGGACAAGCCTGTCAGCGAAATCGATACCCTGGAGCGGGCCGAGGAAATCTACAACGCGCAGCCGGATAAGCCACAGGATAGCTAAGCTGCTTAGTCATTCTGAGCGCAGCAAAAAACCTTCCGGCTTTCTTGCTAGAAACTTAAGGCTGCATGGACTCAACAATGGTGAGTGGATTCTTCGCTGCGCTCAGAATGACCCGCGATCACGAATTCAATGGCTATGTCCGTGATGACCATGTCCATGCGCATGCAACTGCACTTCCTCTACCGCCATCACGCATCCATGCGCCACTTCGCAATCCACATTCTCAAACTGAATCGTCGTGTGAGTAATGTGAAAACGATCATGGAGCGTCGTCTTGATCTGCGCGAGAATCCGGTTGCTTTCAGAAGGCGGAATATCGGGAATCGTCACATGGCTGGCCAAAGCGTGCGTCTGCGATCCGAGACTCCAGACGTGCAGATCATGCACATCCTCGACGCCAGAAATCCCGCACAGGCTCTCGCGAATCTCGGATAGCGAAATACCGCGCGGCGTGCCTTCGAGCAGAATATTCAGCGTCTCCCGCACGATTGAGAGTGACGACCAGATGATGAGGACCGCAATCGCCAGTGAGAGTACCGGGTCTATCCATCCCTGCCCCGTCCAGAGAATCGCCGCGCCGCCTACAATCACCGCCGCAGTTGAAAGCGTATCGCCCAGCATATGAATGAAGGCGCTGCGCATATTCACATCTGTGTTGACGCGCGACAGCAGGGCGGCAATCACGCCGTTCATGATGACGCCGGCTGCGGCGACGATCATCATCAGCCGAGGCTGCACCTGGACGGGCTCACTCAGGCGGTGAATCGCCTCGACCGCGATCCAAGCGGCAATCACGATCAGCGTCAGTGCATTGACAAAGCCAGCGAGTACACCAGCGCGTTGATAGCCAAAGGTCTTCGCATCAGTTGGAGGACGGCTCTGGAAGTAAACGGCAACAAATGAGAGCAGCAGCGCCAGCGCGTCCGAAATATTATGTCCGGCTTCGGAGATCAGGGCCAGTGAATGTGCGCGCAGCCCGGCAACGAACGTCAGCACCACGTAGGCAAGCGTCGCCATGAGCGAGAACTGCAGCACGCGCTGCATTTTGCCGGTAGGTGAGCCGTGAACATGCATGAACTTAGTCTATGCTGCGGCCGATCAACACTTCAACGCGTGTTCTCGCTCCATGAACGTGATTCATGGTTAACCTAGCCAAGCGGCGCCGGCCGGGAACGCGGAGTGTTGGGCACGACCCGGCGCACCGGAACCGAGTTTGCCGTATCGCGCAGGCCGCTCCAGGTTTCGGCAAAGATAATGCTGTTCTCCGGTTTGTGCGTGTCGTAACGTACCGAGCAGGGAAAGCCCAGGCGACAGTCGTAGATGTTCACCAGATCGCGAAGAGTCGTCACATCCTGAGAGCACTCGTACACCACCCCGCCAATCTCGTATTTGTAGAGGATGAGCTGCATACCGGTCGGGCGGCCGCTTTCGTCAGGGTCAAGCTCCGAAATATCCAGCAGGGTCCCGTCGATAATTCGCCCTGTCTGCACTAGAAAAGCACGGCGTTCGCGTTCCATCTCCTCCGCGGTAGGCTTTTTGCGCATGGCAAAGTAAACCGCCACGCCGCCCAGGCAGAGGCTGGCTGCCGCCAAAGTTCCGATCACCTGAGGGTCTCGCAGGGAAAGGCCGTTCATCAAGATCTCCGCCTCAATTCGCCTCTCGTTCGCTAAGAGAAGGATACCCCAGATGGCAATCTGGATGTTGTCGCGCGTCGGGCGAGTTTCCCGCGCTATTTTCAATACGGTCCATGAAACGCTCTCCGCTCTCCTCAAACTATAGGAGGTGGGCGATAGCGGCCGCAAAAATATGTCCTCAATTTGACGCTCGCGGGCGTATGCTGGTGTGCGTTCCGAGGACATTCTCCCCGCTTCATCCTTGAGACCTCAAGTCCACGCAGGAGAACTACCTATGCAATGCCCTTCGTGCCATAACGAAGTTGCTTCCCAGGCCACCTTTTGCGGTTTTTGCGGAGCGCAGCTCAATGCAGCCCCAGCCGCACCCTCTGGTTTTACCCCGGTAGGCGCAGGCAGCGCCCCGACGGCAGCTGTCGCCCCGGCGGCCAGCGGCCTCTCGGAAAACGCCGCAGCGGCCATCTCCTACCTGACAATTATTCCGGCCATCATCTTTCTGGTGCTTGAGCCTTACAACAGGATGCGCCTTGTCCGCTTCCATGCCATTCAATCCATTGCGTTGGCCGTCGCCTGGGTCGTTATCTGGATCGCGATTACGATCGTCCATCTGGCGCTTCATGTCATTCCATTGATTGGAGTCCTGTTCCTTCTCGTAGATCTGGCTGTTTCGGTCGGCTTCTTTATCGCGTGGCTCCTGGTCATGCTCAAGGCCAGCAAGGGCGAGTATTTCAAGCTGCCGATCATCGGCGATTTCGCAGCAAAACAGGCCAACAGCTAGGGTCCGGTTCGCACTATGCAGCTCAAGCCCCTGCGTTATACTTGGGCTTGAGCATGTCGAATCGAAAGTCTTCTCCGGCCACCGTTCGTCGTGGCACTTCTCTGCTGAAATTGAACGCACCGGCCAGGTCCCCGCGTATCCGGTCCACAACCGTCCTGTGCGTGCGCCGCAATGGCAGCGTCGTCATGGCCGCCGATGGTCAGGTCACGCTGGGCGAATCCGTCATCAAGCACTCGGCAAAGAAGATACGCCGCCTGTATCAGGACAAAATCCTTGCCGGATTCGCCGGATCGACCGCCGATGCCTTTTCGCTCTTCGGCCGCTTCGAATCGAAGCTGGAGCAATATGCCGGCAACCTCGGCCGCTCCGCAGTCGAGTTGGCGAAGGAATGGCGCACAGACAAGATGCTGCGCAATCTTGAAGCGCTTCTCATCGTCGCCGACCCGCACCAGACCTTTCTGCTCAGTGGATCGGGCGACGTGATTGAGCCGGACGAGGGCATCGCCGCCATCGGCAGCGGCGGGTCGTTTGCATTAGCTTCCGCGCGGGCGCTTTACGAGAACACGGACCTGTCGGCTCGCGATATTGCCGAAAAGTCTCTGCGTATTGCAGGACAGATCTGCATCTATACCAACGACCAGATCACGATTGAAGAACTGCACGCATAATTTGTAAGCCCGCCCCAAAGGAGCAGGCACATGGCTATTTATTTACCGGGAACCGCTGAAGACCAGGAACTCGCGCTCGACGACCTGACCCCGCGCGAAATCGTTGCCGAGCTGGACAAGTACGTCGTCGGCCAGAAGGCCGCGAAACGCGCCGTCGCCATCGCATTGCGCAATCGCATGCGCCGTCAGAAGCTTCCACCCGACCTCGCCGAAGAGATCATGCCCAAGAACATCATCATGATCGGGCCGACTGGCGTGGGCAAAACGGAAATCGCCCGCCGCCTGGCTAAGCTTACCAACTCGCCCTTCCTGAAAGTCGAAGCCTCGAAGTTTACAGAAGTCGGCTATGTTGGCCGCGATGTCGAAGCCATTGTGCGCGATCTGGCTGAGATCGCCATCGACATGGTGCGGGAGGAAAAGCTTGAGGAAGTGGAAGACAAGGCCGAGTTGAACGCCGAAGAGCGCCTGCTTGATCTCCTGCTGCCACCCCCGACTATGACTCCACCCGCCGCTGCGCCCCCACAAAGCGAGCCGGGCAACAACAACACGCTCACCTTCCCCTCGCCCAGCAGTGAATCCCATCAACGCACGCGCGAAAAGCTGCGCCAGCAGTTCCGCGAAGGCAAGCTGGACGACCGCATGGTTGAGATCGATGTGCGCGAGCGCAATGCGCCGTCGTTTGAGATCATCTCGAACCAGGGCGTCGAAGAGATGGACATCAACCTCAAGGATGTCCTGCCGAACATCTTTGGCCAGCGCACCAAGAAGCGCAAGATGAAGGTCGGCGAAGCCTTCGAATATTTAGTACAGGAAGAAGAAGGCCGACTCATCGATATGGACCAGGTGACGCGCACCGCCGTCGAGCGCGTCGAAAACTCCGGCATCGTCTTCCTCGACGAAATCGATAAGATCGCCGGACGCGAAGGCGGACACGGTCCCGACGTTTCGCGCGAAGGCGTACAACGCGACATCCTGCCCATCGTCGAAGGCACCACGGTCAACACACGGTATGGCATGGTGCGCACCGACCACATTCTTTTCATCGCCGCCGGAGCCTTCCATGTCTCAAAGCCCAGCGATCTGATTCCAGAATTGCAGGGCCGCTTTCCCATTCGTGTTGAGCTGCACTCGCTCACGGTGGAAGACTTCATTCGCATCCTCACCGAGCCCAAGTCGTCTCTGACCAAGCAGTACACCGCGCTGCTCGAAACCGAAGGGCTGAAGCTCGAATTCACTCCGGAATCGCTCGAAGAGATCGCGCGCTTCGCCTTCCGCGTCAACGAGACAACGGAAAACATCGGCGCACGCCGCTTGCACACCATCATGGAGCGCGTGCTCGACGAAATCAGTTTCCTCGCACCCGATTTGGGCAAAGCCGCCAAGAACGAGAGCAACGTGATCGATCTTGCCGCTGCCGGCGACAACAATGGCAGCACTACGCCGTTGCCGATCATCGAACGCGAAACCGCTACAGGCCGCGAAAAAGTGGCCGTCATCGACCCGGAATATGTGCGCCAGATGGTCGCTTCGATCGTGAAGGACCAGGATTTGTCCCGTTATATTTTGTAGCGACAGCGCTCAATTAACCGCGTCATTCTGAGCGCGCGCCAAGGCAGCTTCAAGTTTCGCGAGAAAAAGAGTGGCCATCGTAAGCGGAGCGACAGGCAGCTTGCTAACTTACCGTGAATACAGCTAACTGATGCGGCAGAATACATCTTCGGTTAATTGCGCCTCAGCACTGCAAGCCTACCCAAAGAATAACCAATAGAGCCAACCATTGGACTCATTATAAAGAGCTGAGTGAGGCCTTCGTCATCTGTATCATTTGTAAATTCACTTCTGAATAAATCTATCTGCGATGTTCCTCCAGGACAGAGATGACCAATAATCAACAAAACTAGAGGAGCAATCCACAACCAATAGAGGAAGCGAGGATGATCTTTGTTTTGTTTTGCATGCTTTATTCCCAGAACAAGACCTAATATCAAAGGTCCGGGAAATGCTGGTGCAAAACTAAGATAGTCTGCAGCCTTATTCAGAGGCGGAAATAAGATCAATAACGGAAACGTCAAACACATTGAGAGCATCGTAGGAAGGACCAAAACTGTCAGACTATCCACGGTTGCGCGATGCCAAGGCACACTATCTTCTAAGGATGGAAACATGAATCAACTCAATGGAATATAAATCGACTGAATTTAACGCCTTTGCAGTGTGATCTGAACCTATTCAGCTCGTGTGATCCAAAATAATCCTCCACCCCTCCGCCGATTTCTCCCAAACCAGCGAAAAGACCCCGGAAGCTTCACCACCGCCCGCAGCACTTCGCGCCAGGTGATATTTCCCCGTAGCCACAGCGTGCTCCGCGTCGAGCATCCGCACCTCCAGATCGGAAAAATCGAGCGTTCCCATCGCTTCCTTCGTCGGATAGTTACGCTTATAGCGTTCGAGCACCTTCTGCCAGCCGTGCTGCACCGTCTTACCGACAAACGTCGTCTCCGGCGACTCCTTATAGCCATGCATAAAACCATCAATATCGCCCTGGTTCCATGCGGAAACCTGATCGGCCAGCACCTGTTTAATTGCGCTGTCAGGACTCTGAGCATATGCCGTCTTGAGTGGCACCAACAGCAGCAAGCCCAGCAGAGCTGCGAATAGAACATCTCTCCATACCCGTCCGGATCGTTTCATCGTTTTCCTCTATGCACCTGGAAAGCATGCCCAGCATAATCCGATCAGGGACAAAATAAAAAGATAGGAGAAAGGGCAATCCGTATGGACGTAGAACGCCTGCGTGAATTCCTGCTGAAGTTGCCGCATGTCGAGGAGACGGTGCAGTGGGGTGAGACTCTTGTCTTCTGGGCCGGAGACAAGGCCATCGGCGGCAAGATGTTTGCGGTAACGAACCTCGACGGCGTGGGTAAAGGTGTGCTGTCCTTTCATGCGGGGGCAGAGCGGTACAGCGAGCTGCTGGAAAACGAAGGCGTAATTCCAGCCCCGTATATGGCGCGAATTTATTGGGTCTGTCTGGAGCGATGGGATGCTCTGCCGGAGCGCGAACTGCGCGAATTATTGGAGCGCGCCCATGAGCTTGTCTTCGCCAAGCTGCCCAAGAAAACAAAAGACGTGCTGGCCATGCCTGTTACACAAAGGCGCAAGCTGATTGCAGAGCGAAGGAAGGTGCTCGCTTCGCAAAAAAAGGAGCGATAGCCGATCAGCCTGATCTTGAACGCTAGGGCCGCGCCTCAAAAACCATATTGAATGGCGTCTCCGTCGCTCGGCGGAAGTGCGTAAAGCCGCCATCTGTGACCACCTGGCGAATCCGCTTTTCGCCAGCCTGCGCGCCAAGTCCCAAGCCTACCTCCTGCGAGAGCGAAGCGGGCACGCAGAAGACCGTGGACGCTGAATAATAGAGCCGTCCTATCGGATTCATGTTCGAGGCGATGCTGTCGCCGGCAAAGGGCTCGACGATCATCCAGGTGCCATTGTCAGCAAGCGTCTGGCGAACATGCGCCGCTGCTCCCGTGGGGTCGCCCATGTCATGCAGGCAATCGAAGCAGGCCACAAAATCATAGCCCTTTCCAGGAAAGGTCTTAGCAGGCGCCGCTTCAAAATGAACGCGGTCGCTAAGCCCGGCGGCGGCGGCTTTTTTCTTCGCCTGTTCAATCGAAGCAGGGTGATAGTCAAATCCGTAAAACTCAGAATTGGGGTAGGTCTGCGCCATCAGTAGAGTGGAGGCACCATGACCGCAGCCTACATCCGCCACCCGGGCTCCAGTTTTCAGTTTCGCGTCCACGCCTTCGAGTGCGGGAATCCAGCTGCTGGTGAGGTTGGCGAGATAGCTGGGACGGAAGAAGCGCTCGCATCCTTCAAACAATCCTTTTTCGTGCTCGTGCCAGCCAAAGCCCTTGCCCGTGCGGAAAACCTCGGTAAGCTTCTCCTCGTCCTTCATGCACGAGGCAAGCATGTGATAGAAGCCCGGCAGGTGTACGGCGGTGTCGTCTTGGGCGAGTGCAAAAGACTGCTCCGGCGTCATGGAATAGGTATCGGTCGCCGGATCATATTCGATGTAGCGCCCGGCGGCGTTCGCGTTGAGCCATTCCCGCACATAGCGTTCCGCGGTGCCCGTGCGGCGAGCGAGATCGGCCGCAGTCACCGGCGTTCCATCGGCCATGGCTCGGTAGAGGCCGAGCTTGTCGCCGATAAGAATCAGCGCCGAGTGCATCGAAGCCGCCATATCAGAGACAGCCTGATGAAGTAGTTGATTGAGCTTCTCTGGATCGATGGGACGGGAAACGGGGTTCGCGGTAGCCATGGTAATTCCTCCTCAGGAAATAGTGCCGAGGCAGGCGGCAAGGAGCGGGAGGGATCGGAACAGCGGTGAGCGGCGTCTGCCTTGATTGCAGCGGGTAATTATAACCACGTCCACGGAAAGAGAAGCAAGAGTTTGAACCTTCAAAGGCCGCTCGCCATCCGTTGAACTTGCGAAGGGAGCCGTCATTCGGTAGCGTCAAACGTATGAGTGGAGTGGCGTTATCGCTGAATGGCAAGATTGCGTTGATTACCGGCGGCTCGCGTGGAATAGGCGCGGAATGTGTGCGGTTATTTCGCCAGGCTGGCGCGAAAGTAGCCTTTAATTATCGCGCAGCGCGGACCCAGGCTGAGGCGTTGGTGACAGAATGCGGCACAGACCATTGCGTTGCAATCGAGCAGGAGTTGTCGTCCTCCGAGGATGGCCGTGCGTTGGTCGCCAAGGCTATCGAGGCCTTTGGGCGATTAGATTGCCTGGTGGTAAACCACGGCATCTGGCCGCCTGACGATGCTCCGATTGCATCGATGTCCGACGCGCAGTGGCGGAAGACGCTCGGCGTCAATCTGGATAGCGTCTTTGGTCTGGTGCAGGCTGCAGTGGCGCAGATACAGAAGCAATCGAAGACGGGCGACGCGGCTGGGCATATCGTTCTTGTCAGCTCGACCGCCGGCCAGCGCGGCGAGGCCTTCCATGCCGACTACGCCGTGACGAAGGGCGCGGTGATCAGTCTTACCAAGAGCTTGTCGAGCGAGCTGGCGGGCGAAGGCATCTATGTCAACTGCGTCGCGCCGGGATGGGTGGCGACGGAGATGTCCGTATCTGCGTTGAGCGATCCAGTGATCAGCAACAAGATTTTTGGCACGATTCCGCTGGGGCGCGTGGCGACTCCGCGAGAAATTGCCGGGCCAATTTTGTTTCTCTGCACGCCGTTTGCGGGCTTTATGAGCGGCGAGATCGTCAATGTGAATGGCGGCGCGGTTCTGGTGGGGTGAGATGAAAAAATCATGGCTGTCGGCAATTTGTGTGCTTCTGTTGGCGAACTCTCTCTGGGCGCAAAGCAACACGCAGGATGCCAACGCGAAAAGGGCGCACGCAGCGCTCGATGCGATGGTGCAGGCCCTCGGAGGCGACCGCTGGCTGAATCTGCAAAACAGCTATTTCGAAGGACGCACCTCGGGCTTCTACCAGGGCAAGCCGACGGGCGCAATTGGTGATTTTTTCTCCTGGCATGTCTTTCCCGACAAAGACCGTGTGGAGCTGACGAAGAAACGCGATGTCGTCGACATCTTTCTCGGCAAGGAGGGTTGGGAGATTACCTATCGCGGCAAGCTTGCTCTGCCGGCAGACCAGCGCGACGAGTTTTTGCGCAGGCGAGACCACTCGATTGAAACCGCGGTGAAGGTCTGGATGAAAGACCCCGGCACGATCTTTCTCTTCGACGGCCAGTCGCTCGCAGAGCGTCACCTGGCCGACCAGGTCACGTTGATCTCGCCTTCGAACGATTCCATCACCATCCAGATGGACGCCGAGACGCACCTGCCGCTGCGGCGCACCTATCAATGGCGCGATCCGCTCTACAAAGACAAGAACGAAGAGGCTGAGGAGTACGACAACTATCAGACGATCGACGGTATCCCTACTCCATTTGCCATCACGCGCTTCCACAACGGCGACATGACGAATCAGCGGTTTATCTACAAGGCTGCGTACAACGTGGCGCTTCCGCCGAATGCGTTTGATGTGGATGCTACGGCGGCGAAGATCAAGAAGTAGTACGGCCCCTTCGGCTTCGCTCAGGGCAGGGTTCAGGCACACGCGCCTAGGCGCTCGGGTTGGTCTCGATTAACTCGGATCATTCTGTACCGGTATAAATTCGTCATTCTGAGCGGAGCGAAGAATCTCAGCGATATTTCTTAGCGCACATCGTTAAGATTTTTCCTCCAGCTAGGAATGGGCTCCCCCATCTCAATCTGCGATCGCCGAACTACTTTTACCTGCATGTGTTAATTTGGTTGATTGCCATCGTCGGGCGCTCTCAAATCTGCATTTTCCGCTGGAAGAAATCTGGCATTAGTAGCCGTTCTGATTGAGAGTCTTGCAGGAATTCCCGCATCTCGAACTGAACCGTAGTTCAACCTCAGAAGTAGTTCAAACCTGAAGAAAAGGATTCCGAAATGAACCGCATTTTGAGTCTGGTGACTGTCGTCGCGCTATGCACCGCCGTGCCCGTTGACACGCATGCGCAAACAACTTCCGCCGTTGTTGACAACTCGATCCGTAGCGCCGTCATCACGGAATTTCCCACGCCCTCCGCACAAAGCCTTCCGCAGGGGCTGGACATCGATGAGGCTGGCAACATCTGGTATACGGAGACCGCCGCGGGCAAGATCGCCGTACTGCACCCGGATCGCACCACCGCCGAGTATCCGGTGCCGAATGGAGGCACCCCGGTCACGGTAAAAGTGGCCGTCGACGGCATCTGGTTCACCGACGGCTCGAATCACGCCATCGGAAATTTGACTCCGACTACCGGCAAAATTCAGGAATTCCCCATCCCCTCCGGCGCTTCGCCGCTTTTCCTGCAGATTGCATTGGACGGAAGCAAATGGTTCTCAGAGACGACAGGGGTCGGGCGGCTGTCTCTGAATGGAACAGTCACCGAATGGGACGTGGCGCTCGAGCATCCGGACGACAACATCGAGCAGCTCAGCATCGACCGCTCCGGCGACATATGGTTTGTGGAGCGCAACTTCGATGGTGTGGGCGCGGCCGGAACCAACAAGGTGCGCCGCCTCAATCCCTGGACGAATGTCATCAGCACCTACATGGTGCCTACCTTCGGTGGAAATCCGGCGGGCGTGCAGGCCAATCAGGATGGAACGGTGTGGGTTTCGGAATACTTCGCCAACGCCTTTGCGCTGCTCTTTCCGAATGTGGCTCCGCATACCAATGAGGTAGTGGCGCCCAATTCCCAGCTCGGTAGCAACAGCTCTGCCAGAGCCCGCGCGACAAACTTCGGTCGCTTGCCGGGCGTTCGCACGCCGGAGACTCCCACGATCAACTTTGTAAGGCCCAACCTCACGCCCGGCTGGGTGGAGTATGTGATCCCGACCGCCAACACAGAATCCGAAGATATGCGCGTCGATCAATTTGGACGCCTCTGGTACGAGGGCGACACCGGATTTCTCGGCGTGCTCAACCCCTACATCGCTGTGTTTACGCAATACGCGATTCCATCGATCAACAGCGGCTTTTACAACATCACCCTCGACCAGACAACGAATCGGCTTTGGTTCACCGAAGCTGGCGCTTTCGGAGCGGTGCCTACGAAGGTGGGCAATCTGAATACGAGAAGCTGGTAAGGGTGGGCTTTTAGGATCGGGGCTGAATCCCAGGTCTCGCCACAGAGACCTGGGGCGCACCCGGCACTGGTGGGGCTTGCCAGAGTTCTTGACTACACTCTGGCTGTGAGGGGAGTGGCGTGTTTCGCGCTCGACTTCGCAGATAGCTGCCTGACGACCTCTTGTGCGACGACCCAGGCGGCTGCGGCGATCGCCCTTGAGATAAGGAATGCCGTCCAAGGCAAGCGACCTTTGGGGGCGGCTAAAACTGCAGGTCCCCAGACGAGAACCGCGAAGAGGCTTATCATGCAGGCCTCCGCGATGGCGGCCACGCGGGGAAGGACAGAGAAAAGTATACCCAGGCCGCAGGCGATTTGCCCCAGACCGGTCAGCCAGGCCCAGCCGGTTCGAAAGGGAAGCCAGTGCGGTACCAGATCCGCTGTCGCTTTTACATAGAAGAGATGGCCGAGCCCGATGGGAATGATGGAAACGGCAAAGAGGATGCGGGCAATGCGGAGGCCTCTTTCGCCGGCGGCGAATGCCAAGGGCGAATCGGACGGGATTTCGGCGAGTGTCGCAAAGAGAACCCACCCTCCGGCAAGAAGTGCGGCAATCTCGCCGAGGCCTAGCCATACGCCTTCTATCTGTGGGGCGACGAACAGGGCCGGCGCTTTCAGCAGGGTCCAGATGATGAGATAGGGAAAGAGGATACGAACCGACCAGGGTGCGGTGATCCGGAAGAGCAAACCGATGCCACCGAAGACCATGAGGAGACCCGAGACGCAGGCGAGAACGGTACGCCCGGGAACCCAGGGGGCTACGGGCTGCCAGACCAGCGCGAAATCGCGGTTGACGAGGGCGAGAATGCCGAGGCCAATCATTCCGATAGCAAAAAGTGCCAGGGCAGGCTGCTGGCTTCGGTTCATCTGTTCTCCCGGTATGCGAGGGGTCGCGCTTAGCGACGAAGCTTAGCACTCGCTTGGGGGCTTGCATTCGCTGAAGCCGCCGAACGGCGGGAATTTTGGGATAAGAAGCTATCTTTGGAGGGCCAGTCGTCGGCCAGTTCGGAGAGCGGCGTGGGGTGCAGAGAATCTCAGGGATTCAAGATCGAGACCTGGAGGCGAATCCTGCGGGGGCTTTGAGGCGCCTGGGACGGTTTAGAAGATGTGCTTGATTCCCTTGCCGATACCTGTGGCGATTTTCGCGGTTCCTTTGGTCGTTCCGACGGCCACATCCTTGCCCGCGACAACGCCACCCTTTCCAACCGAGGCTGCCGCATCCACAGGATGGAGCGTAACCAGATTCACGGCACCCTTTCCGGTGCCTGCGGCCAGACTGCCGACGCCTTTTGCCGCGCCTTTGCCAATGTCCCCGGTGCCGCTGGCGACCTCGCCGCCGGCGCTGCGTGTCTTTTTCTCACCGTGGCAGGGTACGACTGCTATGAGAGTGCACAGCGTGAAGGTGATGAGTCCGGCTTTCATGGTTGGACCTCGCTCGCTTCTATGATGCTTCAAACCCGGTCGGGATGGAATAGTCTCTCGGTTGCATTGAGAGTAGCGAGGCTCCTGCCATTTTCTTCATCTGCTGCCCTTCGGGATTAGGTCCAAGTCGCGTTGAGATCCGGGGGCACCCGCCCCCATTTCCGTTAAATTACTCATTTCACAGTGAGTTAGATGCATTTTCGTGCTGCCTTTTCACCTAAATCCCTCTATTTACTTGAGTTACATCTCTATCGGGCTTTTCAATCAAGATGTCGAAACAGAAAAGGCATGGCTTCTGGCCATGCCTTCTTTATTTAGTTTAGCAAATTTTGGGGTAACTGCTTTCAGGATTAAGTTATTTAAAATAAAGTAGTTATTAACTTTGTGGGCTTGACAGGCTTTCTTTCTTGCAATGGATAGATCTTGGGCTACCCGCGCTGCAGCGCTTTGCGTTCGGTGCTGGTGATTTGGGTGCGATCACGATAGCACGGTTAGAGATTTCCGTACTGAAGCCCCTTTCCTGTGTGGCTTCATTCACCGGGAAAGCCCTTCAGACTTGAGTCCCAGGTCTCAAAATCGAGACCTGGGGCACCCGGCGAGACTTGGGGCACATCTGGCCATCCTCTCTGGGACAACAGCTTAGGATTCTTTGGGTACAAACAGATTGGCTTGTTTACGTTGATTGCATGTTGCGCATAGCAATTCGAGATTTTCTGCCGTATTCGCACCTCCACGAGAGATCGGAATCACATGATCAAACTGCAGATCTTTCCTGGATCCGCAGGAAACACATTTTCCGCCATCTCTGTTCCAGACGAAGAGGCGAGTATCCGTTGGGATTGATGGCCGAACGATATGCTGGGTAGGCGGACGAAAGGAACGTGCCCGCGTGGAAAGATGACGCAGACGCGGTGAGCGGGGAATCCAGGCCAACTTGCTCATTTAGCAATTCCTGCAAGAGTATAAAGATCTTCGATAGCTCTACTCAGGTCACGAATCATAATGACTTTCTGAGGATTTCCAGTTTTGAGGTCCTGAATATCACTTGCTGGGGCCTTTCGGAGCTGCTCAGTTGCCCTCTTAACAGCTTGGAATAGGTCACTTTCTAGAGAAGGGTCATTCTTGATTAGAATTCGGCTGGCTTCCTCGATCCCCTTCTTGTCAAGAGCCGTGGCTGCATCCTTGCTCTGTAACACGGCCGATAAATTCCGAACTTGCTTTGCGTCGCTTAGTTTTCCTTCTGCGAGCCACCGATGGAATTTCTGCTTAAATTCAGGATCTTCTTTAAACTGCTCCCGCAGCTCCCGTTTTTTCATTAGTTCATGAAAGAAGGAGAACTTACGAACATTCCCAGGATCCGGATTATTTTGAAGAAATTCACGCGTCGCAGCATAGGCGAGAAGCATTTCATTGATCTTCGTCTTGCTGAGTCGGAGGTGGTTTCCAAGCCAGTCATATGTTTTGCCATAGACGTTATATAGATCGGCTATGTGCTTCGCTTGCTCGTAAGCATCCCAACGAATCTTCCCGCTCACATGCATGTCAGCGAGCAGAACTGCGAGATCCTCCTCCGTCAGATCGGATTCAAAAATCATCGCTGGAGCGGTCATGAATCTTGCGTCATTGGGATATTGTGCCAACAAGTGACGTGCCGAAACCGTACGGCAGTTTCCCTCACGGACCAAATATTTATTCTTTTTGCGCTGAACAATGATCGCCTCGTAGATACCTCCATTCTGCTGAATGGATTGGGCTAATCCCTTGACAGCGTCCTTCTCCCAAATGAGATCTTCGAGTTCGGACTCCGTAGCCGATCCCGCTTTCTGCCCTACAAGAAACTGAATGCGAGGGTTTTGCGGGTCAAGAATGCAATCACTAACAGGTACAGAACCGCGATGATAAGGGATCGATTTTCCCTGGATTAAAAGTGTTTCCGTGGTAGCCATGCTCCACCTCCAAAAACAGGGTACCACATAGTACCAAGTAGTACAAATTTAATGTTAGTACTATTTGGTACTAATAGATACCGGCGAAACGGTAGAGCTTTTGGTTTCATTACATGTTGAGTGGAGTTACCGTGCGCAGTTATTTCGACGCCGTAAACTCGTCCCTCACCCACCCCGTCTATTCCTTTGCATGGAACAAATTGCAACGAGTGAGTTGACGCACTTGGCGCGAGAGCAGGCCGTCCTTGACCTTGCGGATTTTGACGAGGTCGTTCGGCTATACCGTCCGCGTGTCTTCCGGTTTCTGCTGGCCTCGCTGCGTGACCGGGATGTGGCGGAGAACCTGACGCAGGACTGCTTTCTCAAGGCGTATATGGGACGGGCGCATTTTCGCGGCGACTCCAGCCTGAGCACGTGGCTGATGAAGATCGCCATGAACCTGGTGCGCGACCACCTGCGCAGCAAGCGACTGCGCTTCTGGACGAAGACGCGAGAGACGGCACTTGATCCAGTGGATGTGAGCGACTGGGTGCCAGATGGCCGCAGTTCTCCGGAGGCGGAGTTTATTGCCCGCACCCAGGTAAAGAGCATCTGGGAGACGGTCAACCAGCTTCCCCCCAAGCAGCGCAGCGTCTTTGTCCTGCGCTTTGTGGAAGAGATGGAGCTGAAAGAGATTGCAGAGATGACGGGGATGAACCCGAGCACGGTGAAAACACATCTGTATCGCGCGCTGGCGGCAGTGCGGGCGAGCGTGGGAGGAGGCAAAGCATGACGAAGGAAACGACAACCCGGCAAGTGCAGGAGATGTATCCGGAGAGCGACGCAGCAACCAAGCGCGATCTGGAAGGGCTGGCGAATTCGATCAGCCAGTTTCGCGCGGCGGTTCGTCATATTGCGGAGCAGCAGGCGGAGCCGGCATCGGTAGCATGGCAGCTCGATCAGGCACGGCAGCGCAGGCGCTCTGCGCAGCGGCGCACCATGCTCCAGTGGGCGGTTGCGACGGTCGCGGCCACGGTCCTGTGCGTGACGATGCTGGTGCCGGCGGTCGGCTCCTACCGCCACCATGCGGCGCAGTTGCAGGCGCAGCGGCAGGAGCAGTTGTTGAAGCAGCGTGAGGCGGATACGGCGCTCCTCGACCAGGTGACGAGCGAATTGTCAGTCACGGTGCCGGACTCGATGCAGCCGCTGGAGGAGTTGGACTCGGATTATACGAACAATCAGACATCGATCGGAAAAACGGAGAAAACAAATGGGAGAAATTAAGAAATTTGCAGGACTGGCAATTGTTTTAGGAGCTTGTCTCGGTGGACTCGGGTTGGAGAGCAGAGCAATCGCGCAGGACTGGAGACCCGGACCTCCTCCAATGGAGCGGGCGTTTCAGGGCCCGATGCATGGACGGTGGTGGAACGATCCGAAGATCACGCAGCAAATCGGATTGACCGCCGACCAGCAGAAAAAGATGGATGACATCATGCAGCAGCACCGCCTCAAGCTGATTGACCTGAATGCCGCGCTGCAGAAGGAGGAAGCTCTCATGCATCCGCTGATCGAGGCCGATCAGCCGGACGAGAACAAGATTCTGGCGCAGATCGACTCAATTGCCCAGGCTCGGGCTGAGCTGGAAAAAGCCAATGCGCGGATGCTGCTGGGGATCCGGCAGGTGCTGACACCCGATCAATGGAAGAAGCTCAGGGAGTTGCGGGCACAGGGGGGATCACGTTCCTGGGGCCGAGATGGCCGCGACGGCGAGCGTGGCAACTGGGATAGGCGTGGACCGGGTGGTCCGCCTGCAGAGGGTGGAAGCCCTCAGGGCGGATCTCAGCCGGGGCCTCCTCCGCAGATGGAATAACGCGGGAAATGCAACAGGAGCGGCCTTTGGGCCGCTCCTGTTTGTTTGCCGAAAGTGTTTTTCCTGAGCAAATATCTCTGAGATTTATCGTCTTCGCCCGTCAAAATGATGCGGCTATCCAGCAACCTTCCCAGCGCGGACAACGTCCGCGCCCACCAGAACCCGATAAGCCACAGCATGGCGCCCAAAAGGGCGCGTGTGCCTGGACGGCGAGTCCCTTTATAATCGCACTTGCAGATTATGGAGAACTCAACCCACACTTCGGAGTCTCGCCCGGTGATGGATATTACCGAAATCATGGCGATTTTGCCCCACCGCTATCCGTTTCTTCTGATCGATCGCGTGATCGAGTTGGAGCGGAAGAAGCGTATTGTTGCCATCAAGAATGTGTCGATCAACGAGGCTTTTTTTCAGGGGCACTTTCCCAACTTCCCGATTATGCCTGGCGTCCTTGTGATTGAAGCGATGGCGCAGGCTGGCGGGGCGCTTCTGTTAACCGAGATCCCTGACCGCGAAAGCAAGCTGATGGTCTTTACGGGAATCGAGCGGGCGAAGTTTCGTCGTCCGGTGGTACCGGGAGATCAGTTGCGGCTCGAGATTAACGTGCTGCAATGGAAGACGCGGGCTGTGCGTCTGGAAGGGCGGGCGACAGTTGACGGTAAGTTGGCCTGCGAAGGAACGGTGATGTGCCAACTCGTTCCGCGGCAGCGGCAGGAAGCGCCTGCAGAGGCACCCGCTCTGGCTGCGGTGAACCCAGAGTGAGTATTCATCCAACAGCCATTGTTGCAGCGACAGCAGTCATCCCGGAGTCGTGCACGATTGGCCCTTATTGCATCGTTGGTCCAGAGGTTGCGCTCGGCGAAGATTGTGAACTGATTTCGCATGTCGTGCTCGATGGGCGCTTGAAGACTGGTGCGCGGAACAAGTTTTATTCCTTTGCCTGTGTGGGCGTCGCGCCGCAGGACCTGAAGTACAAAGGCGAGCCTACCGGAGCGATGCTGGGCGACGACAATGTCATCCGCGAGAGCGTGACCATTTCACGCGGGACCGCAGGCGGAGGAGGCAATACCCGCGTCGGCAGCCATTGTCTCATCATGGCGTACACGCACATCGGGCATGACAGCGTGATTGGGGACCACTGCATTCTGGCGAATGCGGCGACACTGGCCGGGCATGTGATCGTCGAAGACTATGCGACGGTGGGCGCGCTCAACCAGGTGCATCAGTTCTGCCGGATCGGCAAATATTCCTACACCGGCGGAGGCACCACCATCACGCAGGATGTATTGCCGTATTCGCTGACATCGGCCAGGCGCGAGACGCATGCTTACGGCTTGAATAAAGTGGGCCTCGAGCGGCGCGGCTTCGATCGCCCGCGTCTGCGGGCGATTCAGCATGCTTACCGGTATCTGCTCGCCGGCAAGATGAATACGTCGCAGGCAATTGAGAAGCTGAAAAGCGAAGGCGTTGCTACGGAAGATGTTGCGTATCTGGTGGAGTTCGTCGAGAAGTCCGAGCGCGGAGTGCTGAAGTGAATTGCTCTTCCATCATGGAGATTCCATTGAAGTCTTCGCTCTTACTGCTTATATTTGCCGCGCCGCTGTTAGCGTTCAGTCAGTCCAAAGCCGACTACACGATTCCCGTACATGTAACGGAAAGCCACATCGGCCTCTCTTGCGACACCAATAAGGGCACGTCTACTTGCAAATCGACTCAGGTGCTGACAGCTCAAGTTGAGGGCAAGAAGTATCAGCTTGAAGCCGCGACCTTCTTCTCGAAAGGTTTGGTGGCGCTCGGAGACTATTCTGCAAAACTGGGTGATCACAAAGAGAAACCCACGGGTGAGTTTACCCGGTCCTACAGTCTGATGTTTCCGGATGGAAGCACGCGGACCTTCAATGTCATTGGGCAGATGGAGTAGGCACGGCTACCTTCAAGGCTGAGACCATGTCTACCGCATGAAAAGACTCTTGTGAGAAGAAGCTAAGTGACAAAGCTCGGACTGATCGCAGGCAATGGCCGCTTCCCCTTTTTGCTGCTGGATGCGGCGCGCGCGCATGGCCTTGAAGTCGTAGTCGCCGCGATCAAGGAAGAAACCGATCCTGAAATGAATGACCGCGCAGCCGCAGACTCTGGCGTGCGCGTGCATTGGCTATCGCTGGGCGAGTTGTCGAAGTTGATCGAGACATTTCAAAAAGAAAATGTCACGCGCGCTGTGATGGCCGGGCAGGTGAAGCACAAGCAGATTTTTTCGAGCATCCGTCCGGACTGGCGACTGGCGAAGTTGCTGCTTTCTCTTCGCACCAAAAATACCGATATGCTGCTGGGCGCGGTAGCCAAGGTGCTTGGCGATGAAGGAATCGAGCTGATCTCGTCGACCGCGTATCTGGAGCCGCTCCTGGCCGAGGCAGGCGTTCTGACGGACCGCGCGCCCTCCGAGCAGGAACAGACCGACATCGCCTACGGGCGCGACGTGGCGAACGCCATCGCCGGATATGACATCGGGCAGACGGTCGTCGTTGCCAGCCAGGCCTGCGTGGCGGTCGAGGCCATGGAAGGCACGGATGCCGCGATCGAACGCGCCGGAGCCATTATGAAGACGATGGCGGCTGAAGGCGATCCTTCCACCTTTGACCGGAGCCTCACGGTGGTCAAGGTCGCCAAGCCGAGGCAGGACATGCGGTTCGATGTTCCCGTGATTGGGTTGAAGACCATTGAAGCGATGGAGCACGCGCAGGCGACATGCCTCTCGATTGAGGCCGGGCGAACGCTGATTTTTGACCGGGACACAGTTCTTTTGCGTGCCAGGAAAGCAGGCATTGCGATTGTCGCGACGGAACGGGGATAATGAAGATGCCCCGTAAAGGAGGGTGATCCGCCGTGTCTAAGATTTCGATCGTTTTGATTGCCGCAGTTGTTATTGGTGCAGCTCTTTTCGCAGTCCGCGGCTTTGCTGCCGACGAGTCGGCCCTGCCGCAAGTGGGCCAGCAGGCGCCCAACTTCACGTTGAACTCGCAGGAAGGCAAGCCGGTCAGCCTGGATAACTTCCGCGGCAAGTGGGTGGTGCTTTACTTCTATCCCAAGGATATGACCACTGGCTGCACCATTGAAGCGCACAACTTCCAGCACGATCAGGATAAGTTTCAGAAAGTAAATGCCGTGATTCTGGGCGTAAGCGTCGACTCCGTGGACAGCCACAAACAATTCTGCGCGAAAGACGGCCTCAACTTCACGCTGTTGAGCGATGAGGAGAAGAAAGTTGTCGCGCAGTATGGCTCCCTGGGCAGCTACGCGGGATTCAAGATCGCGAACCGCAACACGTTCCTGATCGATCCGCAGGGCAAGATCGTAAAGGTGTGGACGAAGGTCGATCCTTCGCATCACAGCGAAGAGGTATTGACGGCGTTGAATCAGATCGAAGCACAACACTAAATCAACATGGCAAATCAAACAGCGCAGGATTTTGTGGCGGGTTGCGATGCAATCCGCCATTCGCTTTTAGGCGTTCCCGTAAATGTAACCGCATTGCCTTGGCGTGAAGGCGGATGGACACGCAGGCAGGTGCTGGGGCACATGATCGATTCGGCTGCGAACAACCACCAGCGCTTTGTACGCGCCGCGCTCGATGGCAGCTACACAGGGCCGTTCTATGCGCAGCAGGGGTGGGTAGACGCTCACGGATATGGCGAGATGCCGTGGACGACGCTGCTCGGCTGGTGGCAGGCGTATCACGAGATTCTGAAGGCTGTGGTCGAGCGCATTCCTATCGACAGGCTCGATGCCTCATGCCGCGTGGGAGATGAAGAGCAGGTAACGCTGCGGTTCCTCATTGAGGATTACATCGCACATCAGCAGCACCACCTGGCGCAGATCCTGTGCCCATCCTGAGAGGGGTGGTTGTTTCGGGCATGGGGAACTTCTCTTTCTGGCTGGAAAAGCTCGAGAGCTACTACACGCAGAAGACGGGCATGCGATTGTTCCCCGGCACGCTGAATCTTCGGCTGGATCAACCGTATTCGCTGCCTGCGGATGTGATTCGCCTGGAGAAAGAAGAGTACGGCGGCACGGTTTCCGTAAGCATGGTGCGCTGCCGCATCTTCGACAGGCCTGCCTTTCTTCTGCGCACGGACGCGAACGAAGCCGGACGCGGGCATCATCCGAAAAACGTGATTGAAATCGCCACTGACATCAAATTGCGCGACCTCTATCATCTTCGCGACGGCGATGAGGTAGAGGTGCACCTGTAGCAAAACGGCATGTAGATATGCACAGAGAATGATGCAATCGGAGCACAGACGCAAAAAAGCCCGGCGATGAGCCGGGCTCTTTTGCTTGCCTTAATGCTACGTAACTACTTCTTGGTTGCCTTTTTTGTTGCCTTCTTGGCTGCCTTCTTTGCAGGAGCCTTCTTCACTGCCTTCTTTACTGCCTTCTTTGCAGGAGCCTTCTTGGCTGCTGCCTTCTTTGCTGCTTTCTTCACTGCCAAAGTAGTACCTCGTTTATTTGGTTTTTTACCGCTGGCGCTCTTCTTCTTACTAACCACGGATTTTTTCGTGGCCTTACCGCCGCTACGAGCGCCCTTACTGCTGGACTTAGCGGCAGACTTCTTTGCGGCCTTTTTGGCCGGAGCTTTTTTCGCAGCCTTCTTGGCCACGACCTTTTTCGCAGGCGCCTTCTTGGCTGCTGCTTTCTTCGCCGGAGATTTCTTTGCGGCGGCCTTCTTTACTGCAGCCTTCTTGGCGGGTGCCTTCTTCGGCGGCTTCGCAGACACCACCTCAATTACTTCTTCGGCGATAATCGCGGGCACTTCAAATGCTTCCGGCTTTTCATCGTCGAGATCTTCGATGTCGTCATCGTCAGAGGAGACAGAGATTCTTACTTCCTCTTCTTCCTCGTCTTCGCCGAAGCCATCTTCTACTTCTTCTGAATAGTCATCTGGTTCAGGTTCAAATTCACCATCATTCTTCGCGTAAAGTCTACGATCGTCCTGCATGAAAATGCCCTCCGGCTTCGGTGCCTGTTTTCCGTTCTACCACAGAGTGCGCATTTATGGTGCACCTGCCCTGCGGCGCGGATTATAGCAACAGCATGCAACGGCTTGCCAATGAACGCAAGTATTTAGTGAGTGTCACCGGCTGGTTTCTTCCCTTTTACGGAAGTGGCGTGCGTGGAAGCAGCCGCTTTTGGAGCCGCATGCACTTGCTTTTCCTCCTGTGGTGCGTGGTGAGATGCAGTTTGCGAGTTATGCGCCGCAGCCTTCCCGCGCGATGCGTGCGATGTAGCCGAGATGCGCGCCGGCTCTGCGATATAAAGCCTGCGTCCGGGCGCAATCGCGCTGCTGCTGATGTGGTTCCAACGCCGCAATTGATCCACTGTCACGCCAAAACGATCTGCCACTGTGACTAAAGTGTCGCCGCGCTGCGTTTTATACACGCTGCTTCGCGTGGACGCTGGAGCGGCCGCAGGCGCAACGGGAATGACCAGCGAATCGATGCCGCTTAAGTCGGTTGTCGAACTCAACTGGTTGACGAACGCGATCTCGGAAGCAGAGACATGGTACTGGCGCGCCACCTCATCGAGCGACTCGCTGGGAGAAAGGACATGGAAGCGCCAGTAGCGGCGCTTCTCTTCAGGAATTTCCGCGATGCGCTTCTCGAAAAGCTCTTTGCCGCCCGGCGGCAGATGAAGATCGAACGACTCATCCGGAGGCGTGGTCATGCGCAGCAAACCCGGATTCAGGCCTACGATCTCCTGCATCGGCACATTGACCACGTCGGCTACAAGGCGCAGATCGATGGCATAGTCGGTGGTCACCTGGTCGGTCAAGAGCGGCGGATCGGGAACCATGTCCGTCAGACCATACTGTTTCGGATTCTTCGCCATGATGGTGACGGCGAGGATGATGGGGACGTAGTTCTTTGTTTCCTGGGGAAGATTGTTGCGGCGATACAGCTCCCAGAAGTCGGCGTAGCCGGTGCGTTCGACGGCACGCTGAATGTTGCCCGCGCCCCAGTCGTAAGAGGCCATGGCGAGATACCAGTCGCCGGTCTGGTTGTAGAGGTATTTGATGTATTTCGCGTAGGCGCGTGTCGCCATTTCCGGATCGAAGCGCCCGTCATACCAGGCACTGCGCGGCGGAGCAAAGGAATCGCCGGGCATGAACTGCCACATGCCGCCTGCTCGGGAACGCGGGTTGACTGCCTGTGGGCGAAAGCCTGACTCCGCCACTGCCTGATAGATCAGGTCCTGCGGCACACCTTCTTCCTTGAGCACGCGCTGGATCATGTCCTTGTAGCGGCCTGCGCGCGTGAGCGAGTTCACGATGGTGTTGTGGCCCTTCGTCGTGTTGCTGAAGAAATTGATGTAGCTGGCAACGTAGTCGTTCATGACGAGGGGCAGATCGGATTGCGTCGTCTTCAATTCCGCTTCGGCCTGCGCTCTCACCTTCGGATCGGCGGGGAAGGTAACGTCGTTGGCGATATCGACAGGCGTATCTTCCGGGTGCTGCTGCGCGGTAAGCGGGCTGTTTTCACGCAGCGCATCCAGCTCCAGCGTATTGATAGCGTCGACGATATGGTCGAACTCTGCACTGAGCGCAGAATCGTTTTTTAGATCGATGCCGCTGCGCAGCATCAGATCGACGGCATAGTCGAAGTTGGATTTCGCTGCGGGGATGTGCCCGTCGTGATAGTTGGTGATGCCCGCCTGGTATGCCTTCTCCACGCTGTCGATCAGCGACTGGTCGCTAGGAGAGATAGGCTGCACTGTCTTGGTCGTCGTCTGTGCCGGTTGCGTCTGCGGGCTTGCGGCAACAGATGTCTGCGGGTCTGGTGACAAGTGGGCTACAGCGCTTGCGTCGCAGCTTGAGAGGCAAATCATGGCCGCAACAAAAGCGGCGCCTGAGAGTTTCACAACAACCATGCGGATTTACGGTAGCGTTTCAGTTTGAACGTAAGCGATCGATTTCCGAGTCAGGCTCCATACCTGATCATGATCCTTGCGCCGGTGATTGAGCAACGGTGGAATCAGAGAACATCCTCTGTGATGCGAACATGCGCGTCGGTGATATGAAAGCCATGCTTGTCAATATCATCTAAACACTCGTTCGCATTCACTCCTGGTTGTGGCGCTCCATCTCTGCTCAGATCGATTGACTTAAAGCTGTTCCAGGGGGCAAATCGCGAAGGAAGGTTGGCTCCCGTCGCATCTGTCGTACATCCGAACACGCGGCCAGGACCTCTGAAAATATGAATTAGCATTCAGCCTTGCTCCTCTGTTTCCCCATTTGCCTGTAGGACTGCGGCCATCCCGCAAACGTGCTACTCGCCCACTTTCAAACTGAGACACTGAATTTATTGCTTTATTGTATGGGATGCGAAAGCGGATGCGATAATAAAGGCGTGAGCTAGAGAAGTTTCTTCGCCTCCGATACCTCGGATGCAGGCTCTTTCGCCTCGCGCTTTTTCTCATGGACAACAAGCTCATCCGCAATTTCGCGATTATCGCGCATATCGATCATGGCAAGTCCACGCTTTCTGACCGACTGCTGGAGCTGACCGGCTCTCTCACCGCACGCGAGATGCAGGCGCAGGTGCTCGACGCCATGGACCTCGAGCGCGAGCGCGGCATCACCATCAAGGCGCATTCGGTGCGCATGATGTATCCGGCTAAAGACGGGCAGACCTATCAGCTGAACCTGATCGATACCCCTGGTCACGTCGATTTTTCTTACGAAGTGTCGCGCTCGCTCGCCTCGTGCGAAGGCGCGCTGCTGGTAGTCGATGCCTCGCAGGGCGTAGAGGCGCAGACGCTGGCGAATGCGTTTCTCGCCATCAGCCATGGCCTGGAAGTCATTCCCGTCATCAACAAGATTGACCTGCCCAGCGCTGACATTCTGCGCACGCAGGAGATGATCGAGCAGGCCGTGGGCCTCGATGCAACGGACGCGATCCCCGTGAGCGCCAAGACGGGTCAGGGCGTGCCTGACATTCTGGAAGCCATCGTAAACCGGCTGCCGCCGCCGGCGGGCGACCCGCATGCGCCATTGCAGGCCCTGATCTTCGATTCATGGTTCGACGCCTATCGCGGCGTCATCGTGCTGGCACGCATCATCCACGGCACGCTGAGCAAAGGGATGAAGATCCGCCTGATGTCAAATGGCAAGGTCTTCGATGTGGAATCGCTTGCGGTGATGACACCAAAGGCAGTCGAGATCGAATCGCTTACCGCGGGAGAGGTTGGAGTCTTTTCGGCAACGATCAAGAATGTGGCAGATACAAAGATCGGCGATACGGTCACCGAAGACCGTCGCCCTGCGGATGCGGCGCTACCAGGCTTTGAAGACATCAAGTCGATGGTCTTCGCCGGACTCTATACGGTCGACTCGCATGAGCACACTCTGCTGCGCGATGCGCTCGAGAAATTACGTCTGAATGACTCGTCCTTTTTCTTCGAGCCGGAAAGTTCAGTCGCGCTGGGGTTTGGCTTTCGCTGCGGTTTCCTCGGCCTGTTGCACATGGAGATCATCCAGGAGCGGCTGGAGCGCGAATACGACCTCGACCTGATCACGACCGCTCCCGGTGTGCGTTACAAGATCACCACGACTGACGGATCAACGCTCGAAGTCGATAACCCGTCGCGCTGGCCCGATCCGAGCGAAATCGAGAAGATCGAAGAGCCGATCATCACGGCGACCATTCTCACGAACGAAGAATATGTCGGCGGAATTCTGAAGCTGGTCGAAGAGAAGCGCGGGCGGCAGAAGAATTTCGAATACGTCTCGCCGACGCGGGTGATGCTGACCTACGAGCTCCCGTTGAACGAGATCGTGCTCGATTTTTACGACCGGCTCAAGTCGGTATCACGCGGCTATGCCTCGCTTGACTACCACCTTGCCGGAACCTGGGATTCGCCCATGGTGAAGATGGATATTCTCGTCTCGGGCGAACCGGTGGACGCGCTCTCCATCATCGTGCACCGCGAATTTGCCTATGAGCGGGGCAAGGCGCTGGTTTCGAAGATGCGCGAACTGATTCCCCGTCAACAGTTTGAAGTGGCCATTCAGGCTGCGATTGGATCGAAGATTGTCGCCCGTGAAACGGTGACAGCCCTGCGCAAAAACGTGATCGCCAAGTGCTACGGGGGGGATATCTCCCGCAAGCGCAAGTTGCTGGAAAAACAGAAAGAAGGCAAGAAGCGCATGAAGCGGGTCGGGAAAGTGGACATCCCGCAAGAGGCGTTCCTGGCCGTGCTCAAATTGGGGGACGATAGCAGCCGATAGCTATCTTCCTCATCACTCGCGGCTTGCAGAGTCACGCTCCTTTAATCTGACCTGTGGAAAGTGCAAATGCGAGCTCGCGAATTGGCGCACGGTTACCCGGTAAAGGGTCACGGTACTTTCGTAACAATTCTCTATTGAAAATAAAGAGGTTGCCCGCCCTGTTTTTGGTTACTGCTCAGGATTCACTATTTTTTCAAGGAGTTCCGTTTTGGAGCGGCAATTTCTTCCACATTTTTTTCCACAGACTGAGGCCCTATTTTGGGACAGTTTTCAAGGTGGATCAAGGCAAACAAAAGACCCCGAATTTCGGGGTCTTTTGTTTGTGCGGAAGAAGCTGGATTACTGCTTGGGAGCGGCACCAGCACCCGGACGGGGAGTGGTTGCCCGTGGTGTTGGAGCCGAAGGCGCGCCGGCTGCGGCACCTGCCGGAGCGGGAACACCCGATTTCGCGTTGTAGGCCTGGATCACTGCAGCGGAAATATCCGTTCCCTGGTTCGCCCAGAGAACCGGGCTCTGCTGCGTGCTGCCGTCGATTACAAGCGTGTAGCCGTTCTGCTGCGCATAGCTCTGCAGGACGCCGAAGACCTTCTCGGCAAGCTGGGTATAGGTCTGCTGCAGATCCTGCTGGAAGTCGTTCTGTGTATCTTCGCCCGTACGCTGGAAGGATTTTTCCTTGTCATCGATGGCTTTCAGGCGGTTCTGACGCTCGGCATCGCTCAGGTTAGCACCCGAAGTCTGCAGGCCCTTCTTGAGCGACTCGATCTCGTCGCTCTGGGCCTTGAGCTGAACCCGCTTCGGCTCGTACTTCTTCTGCAGATCGGCAAAGTTCCGCTGACCTTCGTTGGTCTGCATGACAGCCGGCTGAAACATGATGACGGCAATTTTGGTCACGCCTGCAGGAGCAGCCGCGGTGGTCGCCGGCGCAGTGGGCGCCGGATCAGTGGTGGCGGCGCTGCCGGCCTGGGCGAGGGCGCTGACGCCGAGCCCGGACGCGAGCATGCAAACGAGTGTTAACGAACGCTTCATGGAAATCAGAAACTCCTTCGGTTCTTGGGTGAGGTCGCCCGCATTTCTGTGCGGAAGCGCACTTTCGCTTCCTGGCTTTCCCGTCTGATGCGCTTCGTGGAGGCTACTTCCCGGCTGGAAAAACCAGAAATGCAAGCAGAAACACGGACAGAGGACATTCTCAGGAACTCAAGCGAATTATAGGTGGGCCGATGAGCAAGGTCAAACTTTGTCTAGGGGAAGTGCTCGTTTCTCGCAAAAGAAAAGCCCACGAATCCGCGGGCTTTTCTGCTCTTTTTCTCAAGATAAGAAGTTCAGTAGGAATGATCTGCCGAGCATTTCTTCGCTAAACGTCATACTTTGTGAAGCTTAGGAACGCGTGTCAAGGCCTACGGTGTGGGAACTTGGCCGATGGAGTCAAGAACGGCGACTATGTCAGGGAGTAGCTGGAACTCAGCCACCCCGAGATTCTCACGAAGATGCCCAAGTGACGATGTGCCGGGGATAAGAAGAATATTCGGAGAGCGTTGCAGCAGCCAGGCAAGCGCCACCTGCATGGGCGTAGCCTGCAACGATGCTGCCACTGTGTCGAGCGCTGAGGATTGCAGTGGAGTGAATCCTCCCAGTGGAAAGAAAGGCACATAGGCAATCCCCTGCGCCGCCAGGTCGTCGATAAAGCTGTCGTCCTTTCGATGTGCCACGTTGTACAGGTTCTGGATGCAGACGATCTCGGTAATCTTCTGCGCCTCCGCTAACTGCCAGGGTGTGACGTTACTCAGGCCGATGTGACGAATCAGCCCCTGCCGCTTCAGTTCGGCTAGCACAGTCAAAGGCTCCTCGATTGAACCTTCCGAGGGCCCCATGACTCCTCCCACGCGAAGATTGACGACATCGAGAGCATTCAGGCCCAGGTTGCGCAAGTTGTCGTGTACGCCATCGGTGATTTCCTGGCGCGAAAGCGCGTGGAGCCACGACTTGTCCTCGCCGCGTCGAGCGCCGATTTTGGTGACAATGACCAGACCCTCGGGATAAGGATGGAGAGCCTGTTTGATGATCTGATTGGTGACATGCGGGCCATAGAAATCGCTGGTATCGATGTGGTTGACCCCCGCCGCAACTACTTCGCGCAGGACGGCGATTGCCTCCTCGGCATCGCGCGGAGGTCCCCACACCTGCGGGCCGGCGAGCTGCATGGCGCCATAGCCCACGCGGTTCAAGGTCATGGACGTACCGGGAAGCGTGAAATTGCCGCCAAGCTTGTTTTCGAATGCCATTTGTTTTCCTTTCGAGGGAGACTGGTGTTTAGATGAAGAAAGCTTCAGGTTAGGAGTTCGCATTTGCCGCAGCCTTCACGAGCATCCTTAGAGCCGCGTAAATTGCCTGTTCAGGCGCGTTCGGCCGTCAGCGTAGACGCGATTTTGAAAGCGACCATTCAGGTTTTGCTGAAGTCAGGAAAGGAACAGCTCACCACCACAAGGGTGGCTATGCGAGCCGGTGTCTCTGTCGGAACGCTGTATCAATACTTTCCCAATAAGAGCTCGCTGTTACAGGCCGCTTTGATGCGTCACATGGACGAAGTGACGGAGGCTGTAGAGCGCATCTGCCTGGAACAGAGAGGGCGCACACTTGCAGAGATGGCGACGGCGCTCATTCACGCATTTCTTGCTGCGAAAATGCGGGATGTGAAGACCAGCATCGCGCTTTACTCCGTCAGCTCAGATGTGGATGGAGTGAGAATTGTGCAGCAGATGGCAGTGCGATCGAACGGAGCCATCGCCGCAATGCTGGCGAGCTCTCGTGAGCCCATGACGAAAGACCCGCAGCTTGTGGCTTCGATGCTGCAGGGTGCGATGGCAGGGGTCAGCCGGAGACTGCTCGAAAGTGATGCTCCGGAGAAGCAGTTCGCCGCTCTGCGCGATGAACTCGTTTTGCTAGCCTGCGCGTATCTGGCAGCCTGTTCGGTGCGGACGATTTAGAGCGCCTTCTTTAAGGCTAGTCCCTGGAAAGCTCACGGCATCGATTCCATAAAGAAAAAAGCCGTCCTCTCAGTGAGGACGGCTTTCGTTCTGGTGCGGTTAGAACCCGATGCGGTTAGAACGTGGTGCTGACCGTCAGGCGGAAGGTTTTGTCCGGCTCGCGGAGATCGTAGAGAGAGCCGTACAGCTGTTGTGACTGTGCATAGCTGTAATCGCCTGCACCGCCAGCGGGGAACATGCTGCGGGTGATCAGATTCTTACCGTTGAAGGTGTCAAACAGCCGTAACGGGTTGTAGGCGTAGTAGATGCGGAATGGAGCGTTGATGATCGGCATCATGACCGAAATCTGCGCGCCCAGGGACATGCGCGGCACATAATTCGTACCTGAGATGGGCCGAATAAAGCGGTCGAACTGAATCTGTTGACCGCCGACGCAGGCGCCGTTGACATAATTCGGGCAGCCATAGAGGGGCGAATTCAAACTGTCGAAGCCTTGCGGGCTCTGTTTCAGCTGTCCTTCGTTCAAGGCCATGTTCATGCCGAAGTCGTCGAAGAATTCAAGCGCTGCCGTACGGCCCACGAGCGGGATACGGTACTCGACGTTGCCGGTGATCTGCGTATCGCCACCGATGGGGCCAATGCCATATACGGGGAGGGGCACCTGCACGCACTGGTTGGTCTGCGGATTGGTCGGGTCGCGCGGAACGCAGACTCCATCCGGGTTGGTGAGGTTGAAGAGCACCTTCGTCGGAACAAACCCGTACGGCGTAGCCGTGCGCAGGTCGAAGCCGCGGATTTCGCTCTCGCCGCCGCCGTAAAAGCGGTTGAAAGGCGGAGCGACATCGCCGCTGATGCCCTGAATGTATTGTGCCTGGACGCGGTAGCCGATCACGTTGCGGCCTTCATTGTTCAAGCGGAACCACTTGATGGGGCGGAACTGCTTGTATTCGATGACCGGCTCAAAGTAGCGGACGTTGCCCCAAAGCCCGGCGAGCTGCAACGCGGAGGAGAACGATGAACCGCTACGCGGCATGTAACTGGAATCGAGCTTGTTCCAGGAGTAGCTGAGCGAGATCATGCTGCTGATGATGCCGTCCAGCGAGTTCTGGCCCTGGATGCCGCTGCGGAAGGCGAGCGTCTGGAAGAGGTTTTGCGAGGCTTGGCTGAAGGCCGTGACCGACGAACGATTGAGCGAGTACGTGATGCCGATGCGCTTGAAGGAGTGCCGGATCGGGTAGGCTCCGGACACCGTGAGGCCGGTCGTGGACTGGTTGTAGTTCTGCGTCAGTGAAGTGACGGCAGCCGAGGTATTCGCGTCCGCGCCGGTGACGTTGTAGGCCTTGGCGGAGTTGTAGTCGGTCTTCTGCGAGAAGACCTGGAAGCCGAGGCTGATCGGCTTGTTGCGCAGATACGGCTCATTGAATCCGAAGAGCAGGTTGCGCGACAGGTTGCCGGCGCTGGCCTGCACGCTGAGCGTTTCGCCCAGGCCAAGGAAGTTGTTGGTCTGGTAGTTGAGGCCCAGGAAGGCGCCGGACTGGCCGCTGACGCCGCCGTTCAGGCCGATGGAGTTCTTGCCCTTCTCATGCACTTTGAGAAGCAGGTCGACGGTGCCCGCTTCAGGGTTCTGGTGCGTTTCGGAGTCCTGGTCGACCTTCAATGGATCGAAATAGTCGAGCTGATTGAGACGCAGGATGCTCAGCTCCCAGAGGTGGCTGTTGTAGATCTGGCCTTCTTCGAGGGCGAGCTCGCGGCGAATGACGAAGTCGCGGGTGACGGTGTTGCCCTGGAACTCGATCCGGGAGACATAGAACGGCTTGCCTTCTTCAAGATCGACAACGAAGGAGACGGTCTGCTTGCTGTCGTCGATGGTCGGTACCGGCGATGCGGAGAAGTTGATATACCCGAGCTGGCCGTATGCCTTCTGCAGGTTCTGCAGGCCTTTGCCAAAGGCGGTGAAGTTGAACCAGTCGCCATCCTTCAACGGGAACTGCGCACGAAGCGCCCTAAGGTTGGCGTCAGGCACTGCCTTGTTGCCTCTGAAGGTAATATTGCCCAGGCGGTAGCGAGCCCCTTCCTCGACGGGGATACGGATATCGATGCGCTTCCCCTTGCGCGGCCGGAAGGTGAGGATCGACAACCCGCTCTCGTTGCGAATCCGCTTCTGCGGGTCACCCGTAGAGGCGCGGAAGTAGCCCTTGTCGCGATACGCCTGACGGACGCGCTCGCCATCTTCTTCAAGCTTGCTCTCGTCGTAGGTCCTGGCGAAGAGGTTCTCAAAGATGATGGAGTGCGGAATGCCGATCGGCCGCAGGTTCTTCATCGCAAAGCGAAGCTGGCGCGAGCTGAGGTGCTGGTTGCCGGTAAAGCTGATGTTGCCGACCTTGACCGTGGGACCTTCCTTGATGAGGAAGTTCACCTGCACGGAAGCGGGCGGGATCGTCTTTACGTCAGCCTTGATGGTCGCAAACTGGTGGCCGTGCTCGGAAAGAAGCTCTTTGAGCACCGTCTCGACACGGGCGATGCGGGTGGCATCGTACTGGCTCTCGACGGAGAAGCCGACCTTTTCCTTCTTCAGGCGGTCGAGCACATCGGACTGCGTGACGGAATTCAGGCCCTTGTAATTGATTTCGCGGATCGTGGCCTTCTCGCGGACGTAGATGTCGAGAATGATGCCGCCCTTGGGGTTCTCTTCGCGCTCGATGCGGACGTCTTCGAAGTATCCGGTGTTCCAAAGGGAGTTGAAGTCGCGTTCGACCGTCGTCGGGTCGAAGGTCTCGCCTTCATGACTGAAAAGGCGGGCGACAATCGTCTCCTTGGGGATACGGCGGTTGCCGATGACGCGAATCTGGGTGATCGTCTGCTGCTGTGCCCATGCCGAAAAGACGGTGAAGCAAAGAAGAACGAAGGCCAACGGCTTCAGCGTGCGGCGAAACTTGCGGCTCGCATTCTGGCTTGTTTTGATTGGAGAGCTTACGCTCTCTCGCATTGCGGGAAAAATAGGCACACCCTCACTGCAAAAAATCAGATCGAACTTGAGGAAAAGGCGATTATAAGGGACCGGAGGTACTGTTCCCAACTCCGGAGCATCTTTGCGTCCACCACTACCGGTCATCCGGGTAAGCCGATCCGTTCCAGACCACCCCGGCGGCCGCGACAACCACCGCTAACTTTCCAAATCTGCATGGATGTCGAAGCCATCACCATTCCAGACGATTCTAAGAAGATTTGGTTTGCAGCAAACCTGACAATCCTCGACATAAGACTGTTTTCCGCCGGCTGACTCGTCAACCACAGTTTCATTCCACTCTCCACAGCCAGCGCATTGGAAACCCGCTGCGTACGGCATCGCTTGGTCCGCCTTTAGTCTATCGGAATGAAGGAGTTTTCGCTGCTTACGCGCTGACTTTTCGCACTTCGACCAGCGTGGAATAGAAGGTGGGGCCACCGCCGATGTCGGTCAGCCGCTGTGAGGTGAGCAGATTTACGTTATTTCCGCCGGGGGAAAGCTTGTTCCAGTTCAAGCGTCCGGCAACTACGCCCGACGGCAGGCTGCCGTTCACTTGCGCGATCATCCGCAGACTTCCGCGATCGTTGAAGATCTCCACGGTGTCCCCTGCGCGAATGCCGCGCGCCTCCGCGTCGTCGGCATGCATTTCCAGGCGGTTTGTGTGTGCCGATTCCATGCGCTGATGCACCGGCAGGTTGGCGAAGGTCGAATTCATATAGTTGTCAGCCTTGCGGGGCAGAAATTCGAGCGGGTAGCGGGTCTGCTTCGTATGGCGCGACTCTTCGGGCGGGACAAAGGACGGCAGCGGATCGAAACCTCTGGCCGCCAGAGCCTCCGATAAAAATTCGATTTTGCCGCTGGGCGTCGGAAACGGGCCGGTCGCGAACGGCAGAAATGGCTGGCCCTCCTTTTCCGAGGCAAATTGCAGCCGCTGATGGCCTCCGGCTGCGTTCAACGTCGCTTCCGTCATGGCCGCCATCCACGGGTCTTGCTTCTCCGGATGCTCAGCGCGGAGTGCCTGCGCGATCAGCTCTTCGGACGTGTCGCGGAAGCATGGCTCCGTAAAGCCCATGCACTGGGCAAGCTGCGAGAAGAGCCAGACATTCGAGCGGGCTTCACCCGGCGGTTCGATGGCCGGGTTTGAAATCTGGACGTAGTAATGGCCGTAGGCTCCCTGCACGTCTTTGTGTTCAAGAAAGGTCGTTGCGGGCAGCAGGATGTCGGCATAGTCGGCCGTGTCGGTAAAGAACTGCTCGTGGACCACGGTAAAGAGATCGGGCTGCGCCATGCCGCGCAACACCTGCGCCTGGTCGGGTGCTATGGCAGCTGGATTCGAGTTATAGACAAAGAGCGCCCTGACCGGCGGTTCGCTGAGCGTGGTAAGCGCGTGGCCGAGCTCGGACATATTGACGATGCGCGCATGCCGCTTAAGCGGGCTGTCCAGCATCAGGTCGGGGCGTTCGAGCGCGGCTTTGTCCCAGGCGAAAGCGCCGCTGGTCGAGAGCTGCAGACCTCCTCCGAGATGCTTCCACGCGCCGATGAGCACAGGCAGCATGGCAACGGTGCGGGCGGCTGTTCCGCCATTTTGACTGCGCTGGATGCCATAGTTCATGCGGATGACGGCGGGCGTGGTCGTCGCGTATTCGCGGGCAAGACGCTCGATGCCGGCTGAGGGGATGCCGGTCCATGCAGCGACGCGTTCGGGCGTATAGTCGGCGACGCGTTGTTTCAGCTCGGCAAAGCCATACGTGTTTTCGGCAATGTAGCCCGCGTCTTCGAGGCCCTCGCGCAGGATGACATGCATCATGCCGAGGGCGAGCGCGACATCCGTTCCCGGATTGATCGCAATGTGCCAGTCGGCAAGCTTCGCGGTACGCGTCTTGTAAGGATCGATGACGATGAGCTTCGCGCCGTTACGGCGGGCCTCTTCGATCATCGGCCACAGGTGGATGTTGTTGCCGTGGATGTTTGCTCCCCACGCGATAATGTAGCGCGCGTAGCGGAAGTGCTCCGTGTCGGTGCCGAGCTTGCGTCCATAGACCGACATCAGCGCTTCGCCCCCTGCAGACGCGCAGATCGTCCGATCCAGTTGCGAGGCTCCCAGCCGATGAAAGAAGCGGCGGTCCATCGAGCCATAGCCGAGCGCACCAATGGTTCCCGCATAGGAATAGGGCAAGATGGACTCGGGACCGTGCTCGTCGCTGATCTGCCGCAGTTTTTTTGCGATGACGTCCAGCGCTTCGTCCCACGAAATCTGCTCGAAGGCCTCAGCTTCCCTGCCTTGCGGCAACGGCCCTTTGGCAACTCCGGCACGGCGTTGCATGGGATAGAGCAGGCGATCGGGCGAATAAACCCGGTCGAGATATTTCGCTACCTTGCCGCAGAGAAATCCCTGGGTAACCGGATGGTCCGGGTCACCCTGCACGCGCGTTGCCCGCCCTGACTCGTCGACGGTGACCAGAACACCGCAGGAATCAGGGCAATCATGCGAGCAGACGGTATGGACTGTTTTTGCGGCTGGCATAGCTAGATTGTAGGTGCGGAATGCCGTGTAGGGTAGCTTAGTCTGCAGAACGGTTTCCGAGGCTAACTCTATACTGGTAAGAGCAATGGCAAATTTTCTTCCCGTCGATGAGCAATTAGATCTGCTCCAAAAAGGAGCGGCAGAGATTATCCGCGTCTCCGATCTGCGCGAGCGTTTGGAAAAATCGCGGCAGACCGGCACGCCCCTGCGCGTCAAGGCCGGCTTCGATCCCACCGCGCCCGACCTGCACCTCGGCCACACCGTGCTGATGCGCAAGCTCAAGCACTTTCAGGATCTCGGCCACCAGGTCATCTTCCTCGTCGGCGACTTCACCTCGCTCATCGGCGATCCAACGGGCCGCTCGGTGACGCGCAAGCCGCTCACGCGCGAACAGATCAACGAGAACGCCAAAACCTACACCGAGCAAGTCTTCCGCATCCTCGATCGCGAGAAGACGGAAATCCGCTTCAACTCCGAGTGGCTCGACAAACTCGGTTTCGAAGGCGTCATCCGTCTCGCCGCCAAGTTCACCGTCTCGCAGATGCTCGAGCGCGACGAGTTCCACAAGCGCTTTCAGGAAGAGAAGCCGATCTCTCTGCACGAAATGCTCTATCCGCTAATGCAGGGATACGATTCCGTCGCACTGAAGGCCGATGTCGAGCTGGGCGGCACCGATCAGAAATTCAACCTGCTGGCAGGCCGCGAATTGCAGCGCCACTTTGAGCAGCCCTCGCAGATCGTCCTCATGACGCCGATCATCGAAGGACTCGACGGCGTACAGAAGATGTCGAAGTCGCTCAACAACGCAATCGGCATCCACGAGCCGCCGCAGGAGATGTACGGCAAGCTCATGTCGATCAACGATGAGCTGATGTGGCGCTACTGGACGCTGCTCACCGACCTGCGCCAATCAGAGATCGAGCAGATGCAGGCGGACGTAGCCAGCGGCAAGCTACACCCGATGGGGGTAAAGAAGCTCCTCGCGCGCACCATCGTCACTGGCTTCCACTCAGAAGAAGCCGCAAAGGAAGCCGACGAGAATTGGGCGCGCCTTTTTCAACAAAAAGACACCTCTGCGGTGACTGAAGAATCCTCAGTCGATCTGGCCACGATCGCGATGGGGGAGCCAGCGCAGATTGAACGCGCTTTGAATGACCCTTCGGTTGAGATTCGTGTGAACGTTGCGAAGCTTCTCGTCGCGCTTGGCATCAAAGCGTCGCGCACCGAAGCGGAAAAGCAGGTCGCAGCAGGAGTCAACATCGACGGCGCAACAACGACACAGAAATTTCTCGATGTGGCAAAACGGCCTGCACGCATCCCTGTACGCGTGGGTAAGAAAGCCAAAATAGCCGTCATCCACTAAGCGTGACCAGGAAAGAACGTCATTCTTAGCAACGCAAAGAATCCCAGCGATGCGTGTTTGGTACATCGTTAAGATTTTTCGCTTTGCTCGGGTGCCCCATCCTACGTGTAGCGAAGGGTGGGATACCGCGAATGTTTATGGACCGAAATTCGCGCCCATCCGACTCTTCAACGATTCGATTTTCCACTGACCACTCGCAAAGCCCTGCCTCGCCGCTTAATCCAATCTCACCAGATAAGCCTCGCCCTCTTCCGGCTTCAGCTCTTTCGCAATCTCGACCGCGCGTTCTTTGTCATCGTTCAGTGGACGAATCCTCACCCAGTGTCCCGTCGGCCCGGTGAACTCGATGACGTTGGCCGTGTGGTATTTGTGCTCGAGATGCTCCTCGAGTTTCGTCGCTTCCTTCTCCTTGCTGAATGCGCCAATCTGCACGCACCAGCGGCCACCTTCGTCAATCGGCTTCGGCGCCGCGTACACATCGATGCGCACATTCGCCGTGCCTGGGCGCCACACGCCGACTACTTTCGCGGACGCAACGGAGAGATCGAGCACGCGGTCCGGCACAAACGGCCCGCGATCGGTCACGCGCATTACCGCCATCTGCCCTGTCTGCAGATTCGTCACGCGAATCAGCGATCCCATCGGCAGCGTACGGTGCGCAGCCGACATCGCATTCTGGTCGAAGATCTGACCATTGGCTCCGCGATGGTTGTGATACGGCGGCCCATACCAGCTCGCCAGCCCGGTCTCCGTATAAATCGGCGAGTGCGCCGCGACGAACGCGTCGTCCGCTGTCTCCGTGGTTGGCTCCGTTGCGCTGGGTGTACTCGCCGTTACCGGTGGCGCAGTTGGCTGTATTGCGGGCGATGCCTGTTCCGGCAGCGTACGGATTGCCGGCGGTGGCGGTGGCGTATAGGCTGCCTGCTTGTTATGGGAGCAGCCCACGATCCCTGCAAGCCCCGCGAAAACCGCGCATGCAAAATACTTCCTGTCCATACTCATCCGCTTCACTAGCGCCGCTCCAGGTGGTCTGCAAGATTCCGCAGATGATCCGCTGCGATACGCAGCGCCTCTGACGAATTCTGTCTCACCTTGGGCTCGACTTCATCATTCAGATAAGCAATCACCTTGCGCACCTCTTCTTCCACGCGCGGAGCGACGTTACCAACATGCTCATCGACCTTGCGTCCGAACTCTTCAAAGGGATTGCAGCCTCGCTTGGGCTCGTTTTCCGGCATGGTATACACACTCCTCTGCACTTTTTAGTGTGCTTTCGCTTATTGGCAAGGTCAATGATTCTTGTTCATGGAGTGCCTAAGCCGTTACCCTTCATCGGGCATGCATCCAGTCCCCTGCTCAAACCATCCAACTTGAATGAATGCAGAGATCCAAATAACGCCAGAGGCGGTAAGGGGGTCTCATACCCGATGCGTTTGAGATCTACTTTTCTGGGCGCAAGCTTTTTGCTCCTTGCGCTATTTAGCATGCCCGGTTTTTCCCAACAAAACGCCATGCCAGACGCTCCTAAGCCGGTCGACCCCAGCGTCAATACGCCTGCGGCCGTCGAAAAAAGAAAGTGGTCCGGTGTCGTGGAACCGGGCGAAACCATACCCTCGCTCTCGGCAAAAAGTAAACTTCTCTTCCCGCTCCACGAAGAACTAACTTGGACCGCCTGGTTTCCGACCTTTTTCTCTTCCGGATGGCAGCAACTCCGCGACACAGCTCCGCGATATGGTGTGGATTCAGGCGCCTACGGCCAGCGCCTTGGCGCAGCAGCCATCCGCGACCTGAGCATGCGCACATTTTCTGATGGCGTATTGCCCGCCCTGCTGCATGAGGACCCGCGCTACTACCGCAAGGCGGATGGCACCATCGTTCACCGTGGTCTTTACGCGGCATCCCGTGTTTTTGTGGGGCAACGCGACTCAGGCAAAGGCGGTTTCAATACATCGGTTATCCTCGGTCATGGCATGGCCTCGGCGCTCACTATGGCTTACTATCCCGACAAGAGTTCCAACGCCACCACCGTTTTCACTACATTTGGCTTCTCTCTACTGGGTGAAGCCGGTGGAGATCTGTGGTCGGAATTCTGGCCTGATGTGCGCGACAAGTTCTTCCGGCGCCATGTGAGCAGCCCTGAGTTTTCTGTCATCATGTTCAGGTCACCCCCAGAAAGAAGTGCGTCGAGATACGTCCAATCCATATGCAGTTTGGTTACAACCGGCTGGTGCACCGTCGAGGATCGGGCATACAGCATAGATCGCCGCTGAGTGTCGTATTATTTTTCTTCTTTTGCGGCTGTGTGGCCGGATCGGCAAGGGCGCAGCAGTCTCTGCCGGACGCGCCCTCGGCTGCCATGGAGCTGGCGTCCACGCCCGACCCGGGGCAGACCTTTCCTCCGGCCGCGCCCGGTCCGCCGAAGTCGACGCTGAACCCTCGCGCAGTGTTTCCCTCGGCACAGGCCTCCTGTGGCGATACGCAGTCAAGATCGACTGCCTCGCCGCAGATGAGCTGCACCCCCATGTACGACCCCTTTCAGAAGTTCATCAACTCCGCCGAACCGCACCCCATGACGGCGAAACAGAAGGCCATTCTCGCCGGGAAAGACGTCATCGACCCTTTTAACCTCCTCACCATCGGAGGACTTTCGGCCATTACCGTCGCCAGCGATTCCCACTCCGCTTACGGACCCGGCCTTAAAGGCTGGGCCAAGCTCTCCGGCGTTTCGTTCACGCAGGACATGACCAACGAGTTCTTCGGCACCTTCCTCATCCCCGCAATCGCGCACCAGGACCCGCATTATCACCGCATGCCCAATGCGTCCTACAAGCGGCGCATCGCGCATTGCATTTACCAGGTGGTATGGACACAGGGTGACGACGGCAAAGGCATGTTCAACTACGCAAACGTCGTAGGCGGAGCCTTTGAAGAGGCGATCAGCGACGCCTATGTTCCGTATCGCGAAACCGGCTGGAGCGACGCGACCGCGCGTTATGGCACGGCCCTTGCGACGGACCCGATCGGCAACTTCATCACAGAGTTCGTTCCCGACCTCGCCCGCCGCGTCAACTTCCACGTCGTCTTCGTGCAGCGCGTCATCAACCGCGTAGCGATTGAAGAAGGCCAGTAGTCATAGCAGCCAGTTTTCCACCGTCAATGACGAAATATGCTCAACTTGCTGATATTTATTGCGCGAGATACTTCTGCATCGCCGTTTTACCCGAATTGATCAGCAACTGCTGGCGTTCAGCCGACATGCGGAACTCCGTGGTCCCATATCCACCGACGGGCAGGCGGCAGACGCTCGACTCGTATTGCCGTATGATCGCCAGATCTGAGCTGTCGGTGAGCGTGTCGATCAATCGCGTCACCCGGTCGGCCGCCCGCAGCCGCGGACGTATTGTGTCGGAAACGTCAGCCCCGGGCACCATCACGGAAGCGTCAAGATACAGCCCAAGGTTTCCAGCCCCATTGGGATCGGTCGGCCCCATCACCGCCACCACGTCTGGCGTCGACAGAGCAATCAACCGCAGCGGAAAATTCGACAGCACACCGCCGTCGACAAAGATGTGGCCCGCCTTAACTCTCTCCACCATCTGGCCGCTCCCATTCAGCAGACGGTAGGTGCCCCACTCGGGCTTCCAGATCATCTCCCGCCACACAAAAGGAATACTCATCGACATGCGCACCGACTCGGCCACCGGAACATTGGGGGCCGTGCGCGCATTCAGCACCACCATCTCCTTGTCGGTCACATCGGTCGTCACAACGGAAACGTCTTTGCCGGTCTTCTTCGCAAAGTCGGCCCAGGTGACATCCGCCGCCATGCCTTTCTGCACCAGCCGGTCACGGAACCAGTTCAGCGCCTTATCTCCGGCATAGAACCCTCCGCACTCGTTGAAGGAAAACAGCTCACGATACAGTTCGAGATGCAGCAGCGCCTGGATGATCTTTTCCTCGACGTTCTCCAGCATTCCCGAAAAAGGAAATCCGGCCTGCTTCATCAGTGCGATCGTTTCGCAGCCTTCGATCAGTTGCTTCGTGAAATCACTCTCAACCGGCGCATCCATAAATGAAGCAAAGACAGGGTTTCCGGTTGCCGGATCGGTCTTCGTGCACTCCGTGAACAATTCCTCCGGAGAATAGCCTGCGCCGGTCAGTGTCGCGGTGATCGCGCCGGCTGATGTCCCGACAATGCGCCGATGCGTATGCCCCGCCTGCTTAAATACTTCGAGCGCCCCTACAAAGGCCATGCCTTTCGCGCCGCCGCCTTCAAACACCAGATCGTAAAGTGCCATGTCGTTTTCCTGTTCCGGGAGAGTCTTCTGGGGGAATGGTCGCTACCATGCATGAAAACGTTACGCGTGGGCAAGCGAATTGTTTGCAAAATGTCACCGAGCCCTATCCCATTCACCCCCAAGCATCCCCGTCTAAACACCAATTCTCACCATTCAGCCGAAGTCGTTTCTCTTGGCCTTGACGTGAGGCTATGCTGGAGGCTGGTAAAGTCCTCTGGAAGCGGCAGTTACCTTGACCCGCACTTCCCCCGAGGGCCGGTAAGCATTTAAGCTTGGCTTTCCTGTCCGAAAGACAAGAATCCGGCAGTTCTAACCGGCAGGTAAGCATCAGGAGATTGAAAAAATGTCGAAAGCCGTCAAGTACGCAGAGCGAGCGGTAACCATCGCCGCACAGGGCGCCTGGTCCGTCTTTGAGAGACTGAACCGCATCAGCCCCAACGCTTCTTTCACCCCCAAATGGTCCGATAAGCCCCTTCTGAAGTCGTACCAGAAAGAAAAACCGCCCCTTGGCTGGCCCCGTACCACCGATTCCCTCTGCCCCAAGTGCGTTCCCGAGATTCGCCAGCAGATCATCGACGGCAAGCTGCCCCACGAAATCCTTCTGAATGAGAAGGTTGGCGAGATCAAGGCGCAGATCATCGAGCGCAACGGCGAGATCCTGATGGTGAAGGATTGTCCCAAGCACGGCCACTTTGAAGACGTGATGTCGATCGACACCGAGTTCTTCCGCCACCTCGAAGAGGTTTTCCCGGGCCGCGACATCCGCGCCCACAATGACGAAAAGCTCCACAACCACGGCACTTCAACCGTGACGCACGGACGCGGGTCGGTCCTCACCATCGACCTGACCAACCGCTGCAACATGATGTGCGATCCCTGCTTCATGGACGCCAACCAGGTTGGCTTCGTCCACGAGCTCACGTGGGACGAGATCAAGACCATGCTCGACAACGCGATCACCATCAAGCCGCGTCGTCAGATGTCGGTCCAGTTCTCCGGCGGCGAGCCGACGCTCTCGCCCTACTTCCTCGACGCCGTCGCCTATGCCCGCAAGGTTGGTTACAACTCCGTGCAGGCCGCGACCAACGGCATCGAATTCGCGAAGTCCAAGGAATTCTCGAAGGCCGCAGCCGAAGCCGGTCTGCGCTACGCCTACCTGCAGTTCGACGGCATCGGCAACGCTGCCAACTCGCACCGCAAGGTCGGCAACCTGTTTGATGTGAAGCTCCAGGCCATCCACAACCTGCACGAAGCCGGTGTCGACATCGTTCCCGTAACGACGATCATCAACGGCATCAACAATGAGCAGGTGGGCCGCATCATCCAGTTCGCGCTCGACAACCCCAAGCGCATCAACTTCATCAGCTTCCAGCCAGTCTCCTTCACCGGACGCGACGAGGCCGTGACCGACGAGCGCCGCGCCGCCCAGCGCTACACCCTGAGCCACATGGCGCACGACGTCAAGAACCAGACCGGACTCGGCGAGCCGACCCGCGACTGGTTCCCCATCAGCTTTATGAGCACCTTCTCGGACTGGGCCGATCTGGTACACGGACCGAACCACGACTGGGGCCAGCTCTCCTGCGGATGCCACCCGAACTGCGGCATCGGCATGGCGCTCATGATCGATAAGGAAACCAAGGAAGCCGTGCCCGTCACCGCCTTCCTGAATGCGGATCGCCTTGCGAAGGACGTCGCCAAGATCAACGACGCCTCCCGCGGCAAGTTCCTCTCGATTGTCGGCGTCACCCTCGCGCTGCTGCGCAACTACGATCCCACCAAGTCGCCGACCCACTTCAAGATCGTCGACCTGCTGGCCAAGTTCGACAAATGCTTTGGCGCGACCGGCCGCAAGTATGGCAAGGTCACCGCTGACCGCACCATGGCCGACATCGAGCAGCGTCGTAACGACCGCTGGAACTTCCTCTTCATCGCCGGCATGTGGTTTCAGGACCTCTTCAACTACGACTTCCGCCGCACCGAGCAGTGCATCATCCCTTACGCCACGCAGGAAGGCGAAATCAGCTTCTGCGCGTACAACACGGGCGTGGGCTGGCGCAACATCATCGAGAAGATGCACATGACCTCCACGCTCACCAAGTGGTACGACGAGCATGGCCGTCACGAGATCTTCGCCGGCGGCAAGAAGGTCGGCATGGGCGGAGCCGAGCACACCCTCGTCCTCAACGACGAGCACGTGCACGCCGCTGCCAATGACACCTTCGAGAAGTCGGGCATCGCCAAGAACTCGCGCGAAGAAAAGATTCGCGCCCGCGACGCCAAGATGAAGCAAGATGCGGAAAACGCGCAGATGGCAAAGCTCTACCGCGAGCACGTTCTCGGCGAAAAGCCAGTCGAAGGCCTCGTCTCCATCAACTCCATTGCGCCAGCCAAGCCGGTTGCCGCCCCCAGCGAAGAACCCGTCATGGGGGACTAACCGTCCAGGCACACGCGCTTCGCGCAAAAGCAAAAAAAAAGCCCGGCCTCGCGCCGGGCTTTTTCCTTTATTGATCGTAAAGTCTAGTTTCGAGTCGATCGAAATAATAATTCGATTCGGTATTGACGGTACACCAAATAGGTCTAAAATCCGCGTTATGCTAGCAAGTCAACTTCCTCCGGCTGGAGAGAAGGACCTCAGACGTAAACTGATTCAGACGGGTGTTTCGCTTTCGCTCCTACTCGTAAGCGGAATTATTTTCGTAGTTTTGAGAATTGCCAAAGGAAACATCGGGGGCGGACTCCTATGGGCATTCGCCTGCCTCGTGATTGGTGGTATCGGTGGATTTTTGTTTGCCATACCTAGGGTATCTCGGTCGGATACCGACACTGATCTACATGGGTCAAAATCCAGATTCTCGACTCAGCCAAGCCAACCCTACTCTCGCGAGGAGGAGCCTGATGTTAACGTCGAGCAGAAAACAATAACCTTACTTAAGCATGCTGAACGAGGTTTAGGTCTTGGGATCAATACAAATCTAGAAGACATTTCTGACTGGTTAACCAAGATGATTGTTGGTATCGGCCTCGTTGAATTGCGATCAGTTCCGGAACACATGGCTCGCTTAGGAGATTACATCGGTAGGGGACTTGGTGAGGGAATGCAGACCACCGCATCTAGCATAGTCATTTACTTCACGGGCCTTGGCCTCTTAAGTAGCTATTTACTCACACGTATGTTTGTAGGACCAGCCTTTTTACTCGCTGATCAGGCTACGCACAGTGGGGTCGCATATGACACAGCACAAACAGCTTTAGCACTCGCAGAAATGGAAGGAGAGGTCAGTGGGGCATTTGATATTCTAAAAAGAAAAGAACTTCAAACCCCCAGTCGCCTAGATTACCTCATAAACGAACTATCTAGATTTCGCGTTCAATTTCCGCTGAACAGACGTCTACACATCACTCTAGGTCGCCTGTATAGATACAAGAAGGATTACGATAGTGCCATTCGGGTATTGACCGAATTTGCAAGGCGTAAGCGAATCGCAAAACAAGTAGACCTTGATCTCTCCGATGCACTTTTCAACATAGCTTGTTATTATTCGCTTAAACTTGAAGGTCAAGCCGACGAACCAGCACGGCAATCTTTAGTGAAAAGAGCACTTAAGGTGATAAAAGAGTCTATTGAAATATGTCCGGAAAATATCGATGACGTTAAAGAAGACCCTGACCTTAAAGCACTGTGGGAAACAGACTTGGGAGGGAAAGTTTTACAGGATAGTGATTTCACAGGAATTTGACGAGACTTTCACTTCGTCTTCAAATCTTGAGTCGGCAGATTAACTAAGGCCGGTCCATAGGAAACCTCCATAAGAACTATATCGTACTTAGCGCCTAAAGTGTAGATAAAAATCAGCAGTGTGTTGCCATTTGAAATCCGTTGTTTGGATAGGCGGGTAGCCCATTCAAGCCTTCTTTGGCTTGAGTGAGATAGCTAAATTCGCTGATCGAAGCCCGATCTGCTGAGCAAAAAATCTAATCGCCATTAAACCTGAGCAAGGCCTAAAAACAGAAAGAGGCGCAAAGCGCCTCCCAATAGAAGCCGGGACCCTAGTCTCCAGAATAAAACCGCCGCCAAAGGCAACCACCTCACTGCCCTAGGCTCAAGCGCAGACAAAGCCGGAGCGAACCTCCCCTCTAAGCTAAAAGCAGAATTTGCGACGAATCGTTCAAGTCTCGTAATTTGCATGAGGCATCCTAAAGTGAGTCGTTACCTGTGGAGATTTCATGCCCGACACGCCAACGCTCACACCCGCTCAGCAGCTTGCCGCCACCAACAAAGCCCACTTTCCGAACGAGAGCGCAGAGTATCGCCAAGCTCGCAATGCTCTCCTCGCCGAAGAGATTGAACTGCGCCGCCACCTGGAGCGAGTGGCCGCACAGCGTCGTGCTCTGCCTCAGGGCGGCGAGATTTTGCAAGACTTCGAGCTCGTCTCCGAAGCCGGCCCAATCCATTTTTCTAATCTCTTCGGCGACAAAGACACGCTGCTCGTCTACAGCATGATGTATGGCCCGCAACGCAAAGCACCATGTCCCAGTTGCACCTCATGCCTGAGCGGCTGGAACGGAACCGCCGTCAATCTGCGCGAGCGAGTTGCCATCGCCGTCACCGCGCGTTCTCCCATCGAGCGGCTGGTCGAGTACAAGAAGCAGCGCGGCTTCGCCAACCTCCCGTTTGTCTCCGACACCTCCGGCGAATACACCCGCGCCTACGTCAATCCTGAAGATGCCGATATCCCCGGCTTCAGCGTCTTCACCCGGCAAGCGAAAACCATTCGCCACTTCTACAGTGGCGAGATGGGCGGCGAGATGGCAGATCCCGGACAAGACCCACGCGGCGCCCCGGACCTCGACCTGCTCTGGCAGATGCTCGACTGGACGCCCGAAGGCCGCGGCACGGACTGGTATCCAAAACTCGGCTACGGACCAAAATAACTGCAGCCAGCCATCCCTGCATTCCTTGTTCCCTTTTCAGTGGTATGCTGAATCGCGTCTCGAGCGAGGCGTACATTCTTTCTCAAAATCAAACAAGGAGGTCAGTCATGGGCTTGCTGGAAGATGCGGAGAAAATCGCAGGAGCTGTGGTTGCAGTGGAAGCCGTCAAGAAGCTGGACCCGAATGCATCGATATTGACCGAAGGCGCGGCTGCCGTTGCCGGCTTTGAAGGAGCGGGCGCCATCGCTGAGCACTTCGAAAAGAAAGAAGACGGGAACGACCAGCAAGGCTAGAGCGATTCTGGTCGTAAATCAGCGCATTAGGATTGTTGTGCTTTGAGCTGGCCCTGCTTCGTGAGAGCGGGGGTAGCCCCAAGAGAGAGGTAGTGTGTGTGGATGACCCATGTACCCATATCCATCCCCTCCCGGATAAAGAGATCCTGTAACTCAAAAAGCAACACCCAGCTACAAAACTTTCAGCACCACGATCGTCAGATCGTCCGCTTGCTCTTTTTGTCCGGCAAAAGTAGCGACCGCTTCGGTAACGTGAGCGACGACGGCAGCCGCCGATTCAGTCCCTTGCCTGCGCACGATTTCTTGCAAACGATCCACGGAAAACTCCTCGCCCTGCTCATTTTCCTGCTCGGTGACGCCGTCGGTATAGAGCGTGAGAAGATCTCCCGGTTCGAGTGTGATGGAAGTATCGAAAAACTGTGCGCTGGGCAGAATCCCTAAGATCGGTCCTGCTTCTTCCAACTGCATGGTCTCGCCTATCGCCTGTCCAGTTCCCGAACGCAGAAGGAGCGGAGGGTTATGGCCGGCGCTGGCGTATTGCAAAACCCGGCTCACGCGATGGAACCGCGCATAGAACATCGTTACGAAAGTCGCCGGACTCGTCACCTTCTTCAAGACCTCGTCGAGATCCTTGATCACCTGCGCCGGGCCCTCCAGTTCACGCGCGCGCAGGCGCAGCGCCACGGCGAGTGAGGGCATCAGCAATGCAGCGGCAGAGCCCTTGCCGGAGACGTCGGCAATCACCACGTCGACGATATCGTCCGAGACGGGAAAGAAGTCGTAGTAATCGCCACCCAGAAGCCGCGCCGTCTTCATCTCCGCAGCCAATTCAATTCCAGGCAACGTGAGAGGCTGTGGCAATACCCGATGCTGCACCTGTGCGGCCTGTGCCAGGTCGCGCTCGTATTCGTCGCGTTGCTTGCGTATTTCTTCCGCCATGTGGTCGCGCTGTTTCGCAATGGCCGTGACGAAAAATCCCACGACGAGAAAGCTGGCCAGATAGATGGCATAATGCACGACCCGCCATTGCAGAGAAATGATTGGCGGTCCGAACATATCCGACAAGATCGTGCAGATCACTCCGAGCCCAAGGGTGAAGGGGAGAGGATTCACCAGCGCGCTAAGCGCGATAGGAAGCACATACAGATAGCCGAGCGACACGTCGGCAACGATCACCCAATCGGTATAGGCAACAGCCGCGACGGCCGTGGCTACAACGAAATTCAGCAATCCTAAAACGCGATGCTTTTCCATTTCCTCAGTAGGTCCTTTTATTACGGAATTGCCGTCGTTTACGCACGTGCAGTGGCTGAAAGCTTACTTCATGCGATCGTCAAGATCGCGGCAGTTCGTGGCACGAATTGTACCTGACGATTTTACTTCTGCCTTCACCGCATTTCTGAAAAGAGCACGGGCAACCATTCTTTTGTTGCTACATTTTTCCATCTGCGAAACAAGGGCAACTATCTTTCTTCGCTTGCGTTCTACTTCATAGAACCAAACAAAGGCAGAGCAAAAATGTTCTGCCAAACATCGAGATGGAGATTTTCTAACCCATGAAGAAATTCGCAATCCTCGGAATTCTTACTTGTGCTCTTACTGCTGCGCCATCTTTTGCGCAGGTCGTTGTCCGCGTTGGGCCGCCTCCGGTCATTGTGGAACATCCGGGTCCGCCGCCGCGCGCCGGATACATATGGACCTCTGGCTATCACCGCTGGGATGGAGCACGTTACG